>DATFQQ010000137.1:0-20834 GCA_035264195.1 Candidatus Sulfotelmatobacter sp.
AAGTCGACGAGCGTTTGCACCACACGGTCGAGGCGGCGGATTTCGCTGTCGATGATATCCATATGCCGCCGTGTGTCAGGTTCCTGTTGCGCCAGCTTGTTTTGCAAAAGCTGTAAGTGAAGAACGATGGCGTTGATCGGATTCTTCACTTCATGCGCCACGCCGCGGGTAAGGCGACTGCTGGCCGAGAGTCGCCGTGACATTTCGATCTCGTCGCCGATGCGCCGAACGGGTTCCGTGTCACGCATGATCAACAGCGCGCCGATCTGTGAGGACTTCTCCTGAACGAAATCGAGCGACACCTGCACGCGCTTTTCTCCAGCAACGTCGAACTCGCGTTGTGAAATCGGATGCCGGCGCTCGAACGCATCCAGCAGCGCCGTGCCAAGCAGCGACTTCCTGTCGAACACCTCTTGCACTGTCCGGCCCAGTAGCTCGCTGCGTGGACGTCCGAGGAAAGCCTCAACAGGCGCACTCACCAGTACAACCCGCGAATCACGCGCAAACAGCATCAAGCCATCTTGCAGCTTTGACATTAATTGGTCGACGTTATCCTTCAGTGCAGAGAATATTTCTTTGCTGTCGCGAATCTGGCGGCCGAGATTGGCAATCTTGAGAGTGACCAGTCCGTACTCGTCGTGTTTGGACTCGGTGCTGGACAGATCGGTATCGCCAGCGCTGACGCTGTCGAGATTGCGGCTGATTTCCTTGAGGGGCCCCAGGGCCAAGTTGGAAATACCGGCAGCCAGGAAAAGGGATAACACTATCGACGCGATTGAAATATAGAGTGCCCTGATCAGCCGCAGTCGCACTTCGCCGCGGAGAAAGTTAGGCTGTACTCCAATGCGAATGGTTCCAAATGGAGTCCCGTTCAAGTCTAACGGATAGGTGACGTCATATACGGTTGCAGGTCGGAAGACCAAGCGAATCTGATCACGAAACTTAGCTCGAACGACCTCCCTGAAATCCGGACGGGGGGAAATGATCTTTCCCATCAGGCCGTTGTTTGTATGCAACAAGGCCTTGCCGTTTGTGTCGACGATGGCGACGTCATAAATGTACGGCCAGTCACCGGGCCCGGACTGCAGGAGATTGTTCAGATTGACGTCGGTTTGGAGGAATTCTGTCAGCGCGCGCCGTACGGCCACCGGGTCGTTGGTATCAATCTTCGTGCTGCTGAAATCGGGAGGCTCGTTACTCGCCGCGAAGGCAAGTTGGTGGGTCAGACTGGTCGCAGTGTCGAATGCACCGACAATCCGCAAACGAAGAATCTGAGAAATGTAGAGATAGGAAAACGCCGTGACCATTGTGGCCACCATGAGAGTGATGACCAGCACGATGATGGTTTTCCGTCGAAACATGATCAACCAGCAACAGCAGCCTAACTACTGGGTACTTCTTCCTTCCCCGGAGTCATTTCCGCCGCGGCGCTTCCATATTCTTTCAACTTATTGTGGAGCGTCTTTAGACTGATACCGAGAATTTCCGCGGCTCTAGTCTTGTTATTGCTAGTCGCCTCCAGCGTCTTGAGAATCAGCATCTTCTCGGCCTCTTCGACAGTAGTACCCACCCCAAGCCGGACCGCATCCGGGTCGTTGGCCGCAGCGCGCAATGGGGCTTGCCCAAATCCAGGCGGCAGATGCTTGGTTTCGATCACACCGGTGTCGCATACGATGACAGCGCGCTCAATTGTGTTGCGTAGTTCGCGCACATTCCCCGGCCAGGAATAATTGTTGAACTGGTTCAGAACCGCCTCGCTGATCGCCGTCACCTTGCGGCCATGCTTTCCGCTCATTTCCGCTAGAAGCAACTGCACCAGTCCGGCGATGTCTTCTTTATGTTCGCGCAACGGAGGCATATGGATATTAAAGACGTTCAGTCGGTAATAAAGGTCGCTGCGCAACTCTCCGCGGGCCACTGCCTCGTCTGGAATTTTATTGGTGGCCGCGAGAACGCGTACATCCACCGCAGTCTCGACCTTGCTTCCCAGGCGTCGAAGCTTGCGATCCTCGAGTACCCGGAGCAGCTTGGCCTGAGTCCCGACCGGCATCTCGCCGATTTCATCCAGAAGCAGCGTTCCCCCTTCCGCCAGTTCGAAGCAGCCAGTACGGCGTTCGAGAGCTCCAGTGAAAGCGCCTTTCTCGTGGCCGAAAATCTCGCTCTCCATCAAGGTTTCTGGAATGGCTGCACAATTGATTGCGACGAATGGACGGTCCTTCCGGGAACTGAGCTCGTGGATCGTGCGCGCAACCAACTCTTTTCCGGTTCCGCTGGCACCTGTGATCAGAACTGAAGCGGTGCTCGGCGCGACCATCTCGATGAGCCGAAAGATTTCCTGCATTTTGCGCGACGAGCCGCTCAGGCGGCCCAGAGAACCCGTATCGCGCAGGCGGCGTCGGGTAGCTTCCAATTCCGCTCGCGTGCCGAGCAGGGCCGAGGCATTCGAAAGAATCGTACGCAGCCGATTCGTGTCGATGGGCTTGGTGATGTAGTCATACGCACCCATCCGCATCGCTTGCACCGCACTGTCGATCGTCCCCTGTGCGGTAACGAGAATCACTGCCATGGTCTGAGCCTGTTCGGCCAGCCGCTCCAGCAGATCAAGTCCCCCCATTCGCGGCATCTTTAAGTCGGTAATAACGATAGACGGGGACCACTGGGTCGCCTTCTCAAGTCCTTCGGCACCGTCGCGGGCTGTCTCTACGCGGAATCCCCAAGACGTGACCAGTTCCGCCAGACCGGAACGCTCGTTTTCTTCGTCTTCTACGATCAGTACTTTTTCGTGGCTCATCAGTTCGCTCGTACGTCAGTCAACCTTACGCTGCTTCAAGAGCTCTAATACCCGGCGTGGAACCCCGCGTTAGATCTTCACGATACGCGGCCAGCTTCCTCCGGAGCAAGGTCCGGAACGTGCACCGTTTAGCCGCGGGATGATATGACCCTGAATGTCACTATGAGACGGCAATCGGACGGTGAATACCAAGAGATATCTCTAGTCTACCCTTTTGATTTAGTCTGCTGTGAGATAGAATTTTTGGTTCCCGAAACAGGCCCGCTTCATCTGCTGATCTGGCGTTCAACATTCCCGTAATTTTTAGCCTACATGGAATCCTAAAAACTAATTTCTGGAGGTTGTGACAATGGGAAGCGCAATCGGCTTCCGCGGCAGGGTCATTGCTTTTGCTTCGGCACTCTTCTGCGTTGCTCTCATATCGGGATCGGCTCTGGGGCAGAGCGATTCCTATCCGAAATGGGATCTTTTTGCCGGGTACCAGTGGCTGCATCCCGGAGCCACTGTTCCAATGGCGGGAAACCCAAACAACCCTACCCCTTACAAAGTACCCGACATGCCCGCCGGTTTCGGCACCGCACTTACCTACAATTTCGCCAAGAATTGGGGAGCCGAAGCGGACTTCGGATATAACTGGGATAGCGGCAACTACGAAACCACCGTTTCGGGTGGCCCACGTTTCATGTGGCGTACCGACGGCGCTAATTTCTTCCTTCATACCCTCCTGAGCTTTAACCGCTTGTCGGTAAATGCAGCTGGTAACCCCAACAACGGGATCGGAGCCATCCTGGGCGGCGGCATGGACCTTCCGATCACCAAGAAGTTCGCCTGGCGCGTCTTCGAAGCCGACTACGTTTGGGGACACCACAACTATGCCAGCATAGCTGCACCCCAGTTTCCGAACCTGCGGCGCGTGGATGCGGAGGGCGTCAGACTGCGGACCGGGATCGTCTTCAGTTGGGGCGGTGAAGAAGCTGTCCCACCCGCGGCCTCCTGCTCAGTCCAGCCGACGGAAGTGATGGTCGGCGAGCCGATCACGGCAACAGTTACTCCCAGCAACTTCAATCCGAAGCACACGCTCACCTTTAGTTGGACCGCCACTGGCGGTCAAGTCACGGGCAAAGATACCAGCGCGACGATCGACACCAATAACGTCGCGCCAGGCAGCTACGCGGTTACCGCGCATGTCACCGATTCAAAAGCGAAGAAGGCAAACGAAGCCAGTTGTTCGGCAAACTTCACCGTCAAGCCGCTTCCGCCGAAGAATCCTCCGACGATGTCGTTGTCGGCGAATCCGATCGAACTCGCTCCCGGCGGAACAGTGAACCTCTCTGGCAACTGCAGCAGCCCGGACGGCGTACCCGTGTCGGTTGCTAATTGGACGTCCACAGAGGGTTCGGTGTCGGGCAGCGGAAACTCAGCAACACTGAACACCGCGGGGCTGCAGCCAGGCCCAGTCACGATTACGGCAACTTGTACCGACTCGCGTGGCTTGACGGCGCAAGCATCGACACAGATCAACGTTCAGGCTCCGCCACCGCCGCCAGTCGACAAGGCGCTCGAAGCCCGTCTAGCACTACACAGCGTCTACTTCGCAACGGCGCAACCGACAGCGAAGGATCCTAGAGGGGGGTTGCTTCCGAGCCAACAGCAGACGCTGCTTGCGCTTGCGACAGATTTCAAGAAGTATCTGCAAGCCAAGCCGGATGCACGTCTCACGCTGGAGGGCCACGCCGATCATCGCGGGTCAGCCGCCTTCAACCAAGTTCTGACCGAGCGCCGCGTGGCTAGGGTCAAGAGCTTCCTCGTGGAGCAGGGTGTTCCCGAATCCGCGATTGAGACCAAAGCCTTCGGTGCCGAGCGCAACCTAACCACCGAACAGGTGAAAGCGTCGATCATGGAGAACCCGGATCTGACCACCGAGGAGCGCAGGAGAGCTCTTGCGCGAATCAATGTGATTCGGATGGCCAGCAACCGCCGCGTTGACGTGACGTTAAGTGCGGCAGGCCAGACCGAAACCTCGGTACGTCAGTTCCCGTTCAACTCCACAGACGCTCTCAGCCTGATTGGCGGCCGAGAGCCGGCCAAAAAACCAACGGCCAAACGCACCACCAAGAAACCAGTGAAAAAACAGTAAGGTTTTCACCTGGTAACCCATGCAGTATCAATACGGAGGGCACAATCGCCCTCCGTTTTGTTTTGCTCAAACCCCAGCCCGTCGATGGAAGTGCATGGCGGGAACAAGAAAAATCTACACATACTCCACCAAAGTGCTATCGCCAAGCTATTGATTTGATGAGACCTTGAGTTGGTATTCGGGTTGCCACTCCCAATTGAAAGAAAAGCAGCGCGAAATATGGCTGTAATGGGTGAATTTCGCAAGCCCTATATGCGGATCGTGTTCGCGTTATCTGTGCTGGTGTTGGCTGCCGGATGTTCTCGATCCCTCCGGGTTCCCGATGGGGGATCAAATCAGGCAGGTCAGGCGCCTTTTCGGACAACCGCCACGGCCGATGGAGCTCTTCCTACCGCTCGCCAAGGTGCCGATCCTGAAGAGGCCGGGTTGCCCTTCCAGGACGGTCAAAGTATCCCAGCCGGTACATTACTCACGGTGCGCCTCCAAGGCGCACTGACTTCTGCTGCCGCTGGCGGAAATGACCTATTTCAAGCGCTCGTGGACCAACCGGTCGTGATCGATGGGAACACGATTGTCCCAAGAGGTACGGCCGTTGTTGGCAAGGTGGAATCGGTTCGAATTTCCGCTTTGAAACCCGAGCGCGGCTATGTCCGTCTTGCGCTCCAGTCAGTTCACTTGGCAGGAGTAGACTTTCCCGTACAAACCGCAAGTCTGTTCGCGCGCCAGGTACCCTCTGCCGACTCGCAACCTTCGACAGTCCGTTTAGAGGACGGTCGAAGGCTGACCTTCCGCGTAATGGAACCCATTGCCCTTCATCCTCATCCCACCCGAGCCAGTCGCTAACTTTTTTGAGTTTTCCACAGGAAGATTTCCCTTTTTAGTGACATCTGCACTTAGCTCGCACAGCCTCGTGTGTCTATAGTGGGCCGGAATGGGAGTTGGACCTCCGACGTCAGGGAATCCAGATTCCCGTTTTGGGAAAACTGAGGTAGCAGGCGACCCATTCTGGCCGCTTCATCTCCCAATTTTCCCGGCACAGTAGGAATGTATGAGTGCTGCTGCTGAGGTCCTGCGGATATGTGAGAAGTATGAAGAGGAGTTCCCTTCACTTCTACATGATGCTCCATATGCGTTCCTGCTGTGCAGGCGAGATGGCACGATCACGGCTACGAATCCCGCAATCGCGCAGTTTCTGGGAGCAACACCGAACCATCGACCGGGGAAGCGGTTCCCTGATCTGATCCCAGCCGACAAACGTGCAGAGGCAGAGCGTTTTCTTCGTTCTCTGTTCGACGGTGAGCGCCATGGGTTCCAAATCGATACGGAAACGTCGCAGTCAGACCGTCATGCACTGCGCTGGACAGCATGGTTGGTACAAGGGGAGGCTCCCGCCGTGCTCGTCATGGCCGAAGAGATTCCGGAAAAACTATTCGCCCAACAAAGGTTGCGACAATCGCAACGCCTCGAAGCAATCGGCCGCCTCGCCGGAGGCGTGGCTCACGACTTCAACAATCTCTTAACGGGAATCTTGCTCTATTGCGATCTGCTAGTTGCTGGTCTTGAGTCCGGCCATCGTGCCCACAGGTACGCTGAAGAGATCCGCAAAGCCGGCTTGCAGGCGACGGGCATAGTGCGCCAGTTACTCGCCGTAGCCCGGCCGACCAGTTCTTCGCCGCGCCCGTTCTGCCTGAACGATGTCGCAGAAGGAATGCGCAATCTCTTATGCCGCCTGATTGGGGACAGTTTCGAACTGCACTTCGATCTCGACACCCAGTTGGGATTGGTCAACATGGACCCCGCGCAGGCACAGCAGGTCTTAATGAATCTGGTCCTGAATGCGCGAGATGCAATGCCTAACGGAGGGCATATCTCTATTGAGACTCGCAATTGTAGAGTGCAGGTCCTGCCTGATGCGGGAACCGGCAACCACTCCTCTGGCTTGCCATGCGCGCTCTTCGCCGTTTCCGACAATGGGGAGGGAATGGATGAGTCCGTTCGCGCTCACATCTTCGAGCCCTTTTTTACCACTAAGGCTGACAAAGGCACTGGTCTTGGTCTGGCGACCGTGCATGACATCGTAACGACAAGTGGCGGGCTTATCTATGTCGACAGCAAAGTTGGGCAGGGCACTCGTGTGAGCGTACTGCTTCCGCTCGTGACACCAAGTTCAAATCCCGAAAACGTCGGGAACAATTCTCATTTCATGTAAAGGAACACTCAAATGACGTCAGCTGCGTTAAGTCCGATTAGCAGTCCCGCACCCCAATTCGAAGCTGCGAATTTTCTAAATCTTCTGATTATCGATGACGAGCGCACGATTCGAGAGGCGTGCCGGGAAGTAGCACACTCTCTCGGTTTCACTGCTCATGTAGCTGATTCGGCAGAGCAAGCCTATCGCATGCTCGACCTGCAGGCCTTCGATGCAATCTTGCTCGATTTGCGCTTGCCCGGAGCGGGCGGACTCGATGCATTGCGGCGCATTAAGGAGCGGCGCCCCGATGCTGTCGTTATCGTGGTAACGGGCTACGGCACCGTCCAGTCGGCGGTCCAGGCAATGAAGAACGGCGCTTACGACTACGTCACCAAACCGTTTAGCGTCGACGAACTGAAACTGCTGCTCGAGCGCGTGGCCAGCCATCTCAAGCTGAAGTCAGAAAACCGCATGCTGCGCGAAAAGGTAAAGTCAAAACAGGGATTCGGTGGAATCGTCGGTCGCGCTCCCGAGATGGAAAAGCTCTACCGCATCATCGCCAAAGCCGCCAACAGCATTCATCCCGTACTCATTTTGGGCGAGAGCGGCACGGGCAAAGAGATGGTTGTCGATTCACTATTCGGGACCATTTCGCGACAAGCCATTTATTCCCGTAGATTGTGGTTCCCTTGTTCCCACTCTGATCGAGAGCGAATTGTTTGGTTACGTCAAAGGCGCCTTTACCGGCGCCAATCAAAACAAAGACGGTCTAATGGCGATGGCCGAGGGAGGAACCATCTTCCTCGATGAAGTCGGCGAACTACCTGTGGATCTTCAGGCCAAGATGCTGCGCGCGATTCAAGAGAAGGAAATCCGTCCGGTTGGCAGTACGCGACGTGTCCCGATTAAGGTTCGCATTCTGGCAGCAACCAATCGCGATCTCGAACAAGCCGTTACACAGGGAATGTTCCGGCGTGATTTGTATTTCCGGCTCAATGTGCTCAGTTTGCGAATTCCGCCGCTGCGGGAACGACGGCAAGACATCCCGCTTCTTGTCGGACACTTTCTCGACCGCATGGCCCGCACATCCGGAGTGGAAAAGGTGCTCAGCGACGAAGCGTTGAAGGCCATGCTGGCATACGACTGGCCCGGCAACGTACGCGAATTGGAGAACTGCCTGGAACGCACGTACGCTTTCACCAGCGGACCGGTCATCCACCTCACCGATCTGCCGCGTGAGATCGGCAATCTACCGGCGGTCTCCTCCACGAATGGGAACGGCAATGGCCACTTGAAGATCGTCCCGATTGCGGAGCTTGAAAAGCAGACGATTCTCAACGCCATCATGGAACTGAACGGCGACAAGCTGCAGGCAGCACGCCTGCTGGGTATCGGCAAAACAACGCTGTATCGCAAGCTCAAGGACTACGCCGCAGAAGGACTGAGGACCAATTAAGAACTGGGCTCCAGCCGGAGTGTTCTGTAGTGGAACTCCGGCTCCGTATAGGTTTGGCTAAGTGCCACGTTTTCAGCACTGCGATTTTGGCGGCGCACGTGCTCTGGAAAGGACATGATCCTACTTATCACTCCGCAATCTCGAGGGCCAGAGTTGGCTTCACTGGTCCAGGCCAATCTCAGTCAGGAGACCCAATGGGTGCAGTCCGTGCAGGAAGCGACAACCCGCCTGCGCGAACGCCCCTATTCGGCAGCGATTATCGATCAGTTCTTGCTGGAAACCGAGCCTGAAGAGAGCGATCAAATGATCGAACATCTGGGGACGGCGTATCCCGTTTACATCAACTTCGCGGTGACCGGACTTGATCGCCTCGTTCGTGAGGTACGCTCCGCGCTACACCGGCGCAATCGTGAAGAGCTCGCTGCGCGGCGCGCAGTTGCTGAACAGATGCAGAGCGAAATGCGCGAGACACTCACGGTGATGCTTCTCTCCTGTGAGCTCGCGATGTCGGTGCCCGATGTCCCGCTACTCGCAGCAGAAAAGATCCGCACCATCGATACGCTTGCGCGCGAGCTTAGGTTGCGCCTCGAAGTCAATTGACCCGAAACCCCGGCAGAATAGTGGTTTTGCGCTATTGTGCCCAATCTTTCACTCCGTTAACGTTTCGCTGCTCATTCATTTCTGTGAACGTGGGATCGCAGAAAATCTGAAACATACAGGCAGAATCCTCTGAGCTTGGGTGCCAGCCAAGTCAAGGAGCGATTCTGCCATTTGAGCGTGTTTCTGCGAATCTCTTGGGGAAAAACGTGGGTCAGCGCATAACTGTAACAAAGACTCTAATTTGTGCCGTGGTAGGACTTTCACTTGGCTGGAGTGCGGCTGCGCAGCAGATTACCGGAACCATTCGCGGAACTATAACCGATCCCTCTGCCGCTACTGTACAAGGGGCTTCCGTTACCGCCACGCAGGTAGAAACGGGACTCACGCGTAATGCCACCACCGATCGGGTAGGCGAATACATTCTGTTGGAGTTGCCCGTAGGTCACTACACACTGCGAGCCACCGCCAAAGGTTTCTCCACCTACATTCAGCAAGGAATCGTCCTCGATGTGAATGAGACCGCTACAGTTCCTGTGCGTCTTGCTCTGGGTACGGAGACACAGAAACTCGAAGTGCAGGCGGACGCTCAATTAATCCAGTCGACGGTGACGAGCCTCGGGAAAACCGTGACCGAGCGCGACGTTCTGGAACTCCCGCTGAATGGGCGCAACTTCGCGCAACTCGGATTGCTTCAGCCGGGTGTCGTGCCGATCACTCCGGGACTTGCAGAAGCTGGAGGAACTCTCCGCGATGGGCAAGCGTACGCGGTCAACGGCCAGCGGCCAGAATCCAACAACTTTCTGATTGATGGAGCCAACAACTTCAACGGCGTCGATGGAGGCTTCGTGCTCAAGCCGCCCATCGATTCCATCATCGAGTTCAAGATTCTCACCCATAACGCCAACGCTGAGTTCGGTGATGCGCTGGGATCGACCACCAATATCATTACGCGATCGGGGACGAACGATTATCACGGCTCTCTCTGGGAATTCATTCGCAACGACGCCTTCGACGCGAACAACTATTTCGCCACCAGCCAGGAACCCCTAAAGCAGAACCAGTTCGGTGGAACCTTCGGCGGTCCCATCCGCAAGGACAAGACGTTCTTCTTCGGATACTACGAAGGCTTCCGCAACCGGCAGGGAGAGACACAGGGCAGCACCGTCCCGTCACTCGCCGAGCGCCAAGGGAACTTTGCACAGCTCTGTCCGGAAGGTTTCAATGGCGGCGGAATCTGCAACAATCCAGCGCACCAACTCTTCAATATCTTCGCAAACGCGCCGATTCCATACAATCAACTACCATTCATTAACCCGCTGTCGCAGCAACTCCTAAGTCTGTTTCCAGTACCCAATAGTGGAACAAACATCTACAACACAACGCAAACCCTCCGCGACAATACGGACCAATTCGGAGTTCGGGTCGACCACTATCTCTCGAACGCTGACACGCTGAACTTCCGCTACATGTATAGCAACGGCACGCGGTTCGATCCTCTCTCCACCTCCGGCGCCAGTGTACCCGGATTCCCCGTAGGTGAAGATCATCGCGCACAGAATTTCGTTGCGCAAGAGACGCACACCTTCTCGCCCACGGTTATCGGGATCGCGCGATTCTCCTATCTTCGGAACAAGTTCCTATTCGACGAGCACCTGAATCATGACAGTCCAACCAGTCTAGGCTTTCAATACTCGCCAAGCCTGCCGCTGGCACAAGGGCCTCCATTCATCCAGGTAAACGGCTACACAACCGTGGGTGATCCCATCACCGGTCCGCGGGATACCTATGAGAATGCCTACGATTACTCAGGCTCACTTAGCTGGATTCGCGGAAGACACGAACTCAAGTTCGGCGGCGGCTATCAGCATCTGAACGTCAGCGCATTGCAGGGGATCGCCACCAACGGATTCTTCGTCTTCGATCCCGGATTCCCCATCGCCGGGGATGGGTTTGCGGCATTCCTGTTCGGTCAACCAGTTTTCTTCCTGCAAGGCCGTGGTGACTTCTCGCGTGGCATTCGCGGCGACGGGCTGAATGGATATGCTCAGGACACTTATAAGGTCACCTCGCGCCTGACGCTGAGTTTCGGTCTCCGATATGACCTGCCGTTTCCGTACACCGAGATTCACAACCGGCAGACTTTATTTGTTCCCGGCCGCCAGTCGGTCGTGATGCCGAATGCTCCCCAAGGATTGCTATATCCGGGCGACCCGGGAGTTCCAGCAGGCTTGATCCCAACGTTCAAGAAAGCATTCGCCCCGCGCTTTGGCTTTGCCTACGACCCGACCGGAAAGGGCCAATGGCTGGTGACTTCTGCCTACGGCATCTTCTACGAACCGTATTACACCGGCCAAGGTGGGCCGCTGCAGTCGCCGATCAGCGCGCCGCCGTATCTGCAAACGGCGCAGATTAGTGTCCCGAACTTCTCGGATCCGTTCAACGGAAACCCTCCTGCCCCTGGCACATTTGCCACACCGCTCACGAATCTCACGCTTACACCCAATCTGCCACTTCCCTATTCGCAAGACTGGGATCTGAACGTTCAGCGTTCTTTCGGCTCAGACTTTCTGCTCGAAGTGGGATACGTTGGCACCAAGGGGACCAAGCTTCCGCGTTTCATCGAGGGCAATCCGGCGGTCTACGTTCCGGGCTTTGACAGCGCCGGCCAGCCAAACTCAACTTCCGGCAACGCCGACCAGCGACGACTCTATTCCGGCTGCACCTTGAACGATCCGCCGAGCAGTTGCACGTTCTCATCAACCGGGTTGATTGCCGGCATCGCTAATTCCTCCTACAACGCACTTGAAGCCAGTTTGCGCAAGCGCTTCAGCCATGGCATGGCGTTTCTCGCTTCCTACACGTTCTCGAAAACTATCGATGACGCCTCGTCGTTCAACATGACAGGGTCGGCGTCGAAGCCGGTTGCAGGCGAAAACGATCTCGCCCAAGATCCGTTCAATCTCGCTGCCGAGCGTGGACGTTCGTTGTTCGACTCACGGCATCGTTTCGTGCTGAGCTACGAGTGGGCTCTTCCCATCTGGCGTCAGCCGCATGGCTGGTATCAGCAGATTCTGGGAGCGTGGCAACTGAACGGAATCGCAACCATCATGAGTGGAACTCCCTTCACCGTCTTCGATTCCGTGGACGTATCGCAGCAAGGCGGCGCGCCTGAGATCACGGGCTTCTCCGCCAGCCGGCCGAATCTGGTTTCCGGACAGAACCCCAACAGCGGCCCCAAGACTACGGCTGCATGGCTCAACCCTGCGGCGTTCCAGCGTATCACTCCGGACGCGACTTCACCCGTTCAACAGTTTGGCACGGCGGGTCGCAACATCGCGCAAGGCCCGAGTTATGCCGACTGGGATTTCTCAGCCTTCAAGAACATTCGCCTGGCCGAGGGCAAGCAACTCCAGTTCCGCGCCGAGTTCTTCAATTTCTTGAACCACACCAACTTCCGGCTACCGGACAGCGATATCAGTTCACCTACGTTTAACCAGATTCTGGCGGCAGAGCCGCCTCGACTGATTCAGCTTGCATTGAAGTTCCAGTTCTAGCTGAATGTTGTAAGAAGCCGGATTTTGTTACTAGAAAAGCCTTCCGCCAGCGGGATTTCGCTTCCCGCTGAGCGGGATTGCATTAGAATGGTGCACGGCGGAAATCGCCTCTCCCACGGCTTTCGCGCCCGGAGGTTCTGTGCACGTCCTGGTCACTGCCGACTCGATGACGAGTTCGTGGACCTTTGCCCGCGAGCTGGTCACTGGACTTGTGACTCGTGGCGTCCGCGTAACCCTGGTCAGTTTCGGTGACATCCCACTCCCCGATCAGACCTCGTGGATGGATCACCTTCACGGCCTCGACTATCGGCCCACCGCATTTCGTCTCGAATGGATGCAGGAAGCCGAAGAGGACCTTCCAGAATCGTCGGCCTTTCTTCTGTCCCTCGTTCGGGAGCTTCGCCCCGACGTTTTGCATCTGAATCAGTTTTGTTACGGCAACTTGCCCGTCGACATACCGCGCGTCATTATGGCTCATGGCGACCTGATCACATGGTCGCAAGCCGTACACGATCGTCCTCCGCAGACGCCACGTTCACTAAATTGGTATCGTCGGACGGTCCTCAACGGGCTGATGGGCACCGATGCAGTCGTTGCTCCTTCCGCATGGATGCTCGACCGCGTCTGCGACAGCTACATGCAGCCGCGGCGGGGAGAAGTCATCTATCCCGGACGTAATCCGATCTTCTTCAATCCTTACGTCAGCAAAGATGATTGTGTTCTGGCGGTGGGACGCTTGGTCGATGCGGGCAAACAGGTCTTCCTGCTCACACAGCAGCAGCATCCATTACCGGTCTGCATCGTGGGAGCGGAACAAACGGTCCCGATGCCCCGTATCCCAATTCGTGCGGACGTGAAAGTTGCGACGGAAGAGACATCCGTCGCGATTCGCGGCCCGCAGACGGATGCGCAACTGCGCGCGCTCTATAGCCGGGCGGCCATCTACGCAGCCACATCGCGTTACGAGCCTCTGGGCATGGCCGCGCTGGAAGCAGCTTTTTCGCGTTGTGCAATCGTTGCCAACGATATCCCAAGCTATCGCGAGATCTGGGGTGACGCTGCGCTGTACTTCCGCACGAACGACGCCGCGAGTTTGGCAGAAAATATTCGATTGCTCAACGAAGACCGTTCCATGCGCCGCGCCTATGCCGAGCTTGCTTATACGCGCGCTCGCGAGCGCTTCACCACCAAGCGCATGATCGATCAGTACCTGCACCTTTATCGCAGTCTCGCATCGGTCCGGACTGTCGCAGCATAATCCTCGAACTCTTTTCGCTGTTCGTTATCGCTCACATTTTGTTAGTCGAGACGTCACTCGCCTAGGCCGCTAAGGATTCTCTATGCAGATCGTCTTTCAAGAAGTTCGCTACGCTGTCCGCCAGTTGATCAATTCTCCCTGGTTCACAGTGACCGTCATCTTCACTCTGGCGCTTGGGATTGGCGCCAACAGCGCGATCTTCAGCGTGATGAATGCAGTCCTGCTCAAAGGCCTTCCTGTGCCTAATCCGCAGGAACTCGTTTACCTGCATGTCCCGACAGGGCAGCCCGACGGTGCGTCGAACACCGGCGACTCCACAACTTCATTTTCCGAGCCGGTTTTTGAAGCCCTTCGCCAGGACCATCATGCCTTTGCAGACTTGATTGCATTTGTGCCAATTGCCATTGGCAAAGTCGCCGTACGGTATGGCGACACTCCGGAAGAGGCCGAAGGCGATATGGTCAGCGGTAATTTCTTTTCGGGGCTCGGCATTTCCCCGGCTCGCGGTAACGGATTCACACTCGAAGATGAAAAGTCCCACGCCCAAAATGCCGTGCTGAGCTATTCCTATTGGACGCGCCGCTTCTCGCGCAATCCGTCGATTCTTGGCCAAACCCTCTTCATCAAGGGCAATACCTTTACCATCACCGGAGTTGCGCCGGAAGGATTCTTTGGCATCGAACCCGGACAATCTACTGACTTCTGGATTCCGTTGCAGAACCGGCCTGACATGAATGCATGGGGAAGCGCTCCCGAGTACAACACACTCTACGGGACGCCGACGTGGTGGTGCCTGGAACTGATCGCGAGGTTGGCGCCGGGCGTATCGCCGTCGCAGGCGGTGGCCGAAGTTACTCCGCGCTACCAGCGCGTTGCTTATACCGGGCTGAGTGCACCGGACGCCAACAAACCCAAGGTGACTTTGGCATTCCAGCCGGCAAGAGGAATCGAAGGCCTCGATACCGGTGGCAATTACCAGACTGGCGTGAAAGTCCTGATGGGCCTCGTGGCGTTGGTGCTGGTCATCGCGTGCACGAACGTCGCGATGCTGTTGGTGGCTAAGAAGAGCGCGCGGCAGCGCGAATTCAGCCTGCGTCTTGCTCTCGGCGCAAGCAGTTGGCAGATTTTCCGGCAGCTCCTGCTGGAAAGTGCGCTGCTAGTCGCCATTGGCGGCGCACTGGGATGGTTGTTCGCGCTTGCTTCCACTCGCGCCCTAGCTGCATGGTCGCAGATCGAAACGGGGTTGAGTCCTGATCTCTCCGTTGTGATGTTCACATTTGCAGTGTGCGCGCTAGCGGCACTGGCGTTTGGACTCGCTCCGCTGATTCCGGCCTTGCGCGCTCCCGTGGCGGGGTCCCTGAAGACCTCCGCCTCTACTGCCTACCGCTCTCGTGCCGGCAAATTGAGCGGCAACATCGTGATGGCCACGCAGATGACATTCTGTTTCGTGCTGCTGGTAGCCGCCGGACTCATGCTTCGCACACTCAAGAATTATCAATCGACGAATCTGGGGATGCGGACCGATGGCCTGCTAGTTTTTGGGATCACGCCGCAGAAGACGTCCAGCACAACGCAGAATCTGCAATTCTATCGTTCGCTGCTCGACCGCCTGCGCAGCCTGCCGGGCGTCGAATCCGTTACGTTTGCCGAGAACCGCCCGGGCGGCGGCTGGAGCGACAACAATCAGGCCATGATCGATGGCGTCCTGCATCCTTTCTCCGAAGCTCCGCTTCGCTCGAACGACGTCGGGCCTGACTTTTTCCACGTGATGGGCGTGTCAGTGGTCAACGGCCGCGACATCAACGACACTGATACTGAGGCTTCCCCACGCATTGCCGTAGTCAACGAGACATTCGTCAAGAAATTGATGCCCGGCATGAATCCGATCGGACATCAACTCGGTGACAAATTTCGGCGAACCATCGTTGGCGTGGTGAAAGATAGCAAATACACGCGTGTGGATGAAGGCCCCATGCCAATGGCCTACTATCCTTACACGCAGGTGAATGGTGTTAGACATCTTGAGGTTGAGGTGCGGGTGAAGGGAACCGCCACGGCGCTTCTGCCCTCGATTGAGAGGGCCGTGCATACCATCGACACGAACCTTCCGCTGGAAAACCCGATGACTCAGCAAGCTGTGTTTGAAGAGTCGTACTCGTCATCGCAGATGTTCTCGCGGTTATCAGCCTTCTTCGGATTGCTGGCTGCGTTCCTGGTAGCGATTGGTCTTTATGGAACGTTGGCTTATCGCCTGGGCAGACGCACGGCAGAGATCGGAGTAAGAATGGCACTAGGAGCGAGGCCCGCAGGAATTCTCTGGCTGCTGCTCCGTGAAAGTCTGCAAGTCACGGCAGCCGGACTCGCATTCGGATTTGTACTCTCTTTAATCTCAGCAGGATTCATGGAGTCACTACTGTTCGGCCTCAAGCCCCGCGACCCAGTAACGTTCGCGGGAGCCCTCCTTACAGTTGTTGCGGTCGCTCTAGCAGCCAGTTTCCTGCCTGCCCGGCAAGCGGCCGCGATCGCTCCGATGCAGGCCCTGCGCACGGAATAGCCGCCCGTCTGCCGGAACCCGTAGCGTGAGACATTCCACCACTAAAGGACACGAAGGAACACGAGGAACTCCTTCGTGAACCTTAGTGTCCTTGGTGGTAAAAAGCTCTTAACGCCGAGATCATAGTAACTGCTGCAGCGTTCGCTGAGAAAAACCATCGAGCAGGGACGCAGCCTTCTCAGCGCTCTCTGCGGCAGTTCTTCCCGAACCCTGCGGTCAAAAGCTCTTACCTCCAATCATAGGAAAACTCAGCGACTCCACCGATGCGGGGGTTCCGTGGTATCTTCATATGCTTACTAGAAACCCGTAAGGTTGGAGGATTTTACTCGTGGCTCAAGTGAAGATTACTGTCCGTCCGAATGGCCCGTTCCGCGTCGAGGCGCCCGAGGGCACTATCGAACTGGTCGATATCAACGGCAATCAGTTCGACCTCACCGGCAAAACCGCTTTTTCCCTTTGCCGCTGCGGAGGTTCGGTCAACAAGCCGTTCTGTGACGGAACCCATAGCAAGATCGGCTTCCAGGGCGCCGAACTGGCTGTCAAAAAAGCCGAAGGCCAAGCGTAGAGCGTTCAAAAGGAGTGGGGGAAGGGCACGGCGTTACGTCGTGCCCTTCGTCGCGATGTGAGTTTAGAAACGTGCGTCGGGGAGGCGAACGTGGATTCACGGGACCGGGAACTGGGGATGCATCGCAAGATCACGCGCCGGGAGTTTCTCAACGGCGTGGCGGTGACGACTGGCGCGGCTATGATGCCAAGGCAGTTGTTCGCTGGCGATTCGACGAGGCCGGAAAAGGCCTTAAGCAACTACCCTCCGGCTCTCACTGGAATGCGCGGCAGCCATCCTGGCTCTTTTGAAGCGGCGCACAGCCTTCGTGACGGTACGTTTTGGGATTCCGCCGGAAAGCCGGAGGACACTGGCGAGACTTACGATTTGATCGTAGTCGGAGGCGGGATCAGCGGACTCGCCGCGGCTCATTTCTATCGCAAGGCTGCTGGCGACAAAGCGCGTGTTCTGATACTCGACAATCACGATGATTTCGGGGGCCACGCCAAGCGCAACGAATTTCGCGTCAACGACGCATTTCGCCTCGGATATGGCGGCACGTTTTCCGTTGAGAGTCCCGCTCCATACAGCACAGTTGCGAAGGCGCTGATCGAAGAGCTCGGAATCGATGTGTCTTCGTATCCGAAATACGTCGCCAAGGATCTCTACCACTCACAGGGGCTACGGCCCAAGATCTTTTTCGACAAGGAAACATTCGGGGTAGACAAGCTGGTCGTGAATCCCAACCCTCGGGGCGGTGGTGAGAGCGAAGATGCGGCGGCGGAGACTCCCGATCTGCTCAAGAAATTCTTGCTGGAAGCTCCTCTGGCGGAGCAGGCAAAGCGCGATCTACAGCGTCTCTATAGCGAACCGAAAGATTATTTCCCCGGACTCAGCTCAGACCAGAAAAAAGCGAAGCTCGCGCGAATCAGTTACGCGAAATATCTCAGCGATGTAGCCAGTGTTCATCCGGACATCGTCAAGATGTACCAGGCCCTGCCACACCCACTGTTTGGACTCGGGATCGACGCCGTTGCCGCCCAGGATGCGTGGGGATTCGATCTGCCTGGCTTTGATGGGTTAAAGCTCGATCCGACGCCGGGCAAAGGCATGAATCGCGACGCCATTCCAAATGAAGAAGCTGAGAAATACTTCTTTCACTTTCCTGATGGCAACGCAAGTATTGCTCGTCTGCTGGTTCGCAAATTGATTCCCGACGTTATCCCAGGTAATTCTGCGATGGACGTTGTGCTGGCCAAGGCCAACTATTCGAAGCTAGATCAGTCCACAGAACCAGTCCGGATCCGCCTGAATAGCACAGCCGTGCGCGTGAAACACTTGGGAGATGCTTCCAGCGCGAAAGAAGTTGAAGTCACTTACGCGAAAGGAGGCAAAGTCTATACCGCCCGAACGAAGAACGCGGTCCTTGCCTGCTGGCACGTGGTGATTCCATATATCTGCGAAGAGTTACCCGATCCACAAAAGGAAGCGCTGTCCTCAGCCCAGAAAGTTCCCCTGCTCTACACCAATGTTGCGATCCGCGACTGGAAGTCATTCGAGAAGCTCGGCACCAATTCGGTTTATGCGCCGGGTATGTATCACACCTTCGTGAATCTTGACCTGCCTGTAAGTATTGGCGGCTACGAATGCGCCCGCAAGCCGGAAGAACCGATCGTCGTGCACATGATGAAGGCGCCTTGCCATCCAGGTCTGCCATCGCGGCAGCAACACACCTTCGGACGAATCGAACTGTACTCGACGACATTCGAAACCATGGAGCGGAACATTCGTGATCAGTTGGGTCGTATGTTGGGGCCGGGTGGCTTCGACCCAGCCCGCGACATCGCCGCAATCACTGTCAACCGCTGGCCCCACGGCTATGCGTACGAGTACAACTCGCTGTTCGATTCGTTCTGGCTTGAAGGTGGCGAGACACCATGCGAAGTTGCTCGCAAGACCTGTGGCCGTATCGCGATCGCCAATGCGGACGCCGGTGCCTACGCCTATACTGACGAAGCCATCAATCAGGCTTACCGCGCCGTGACAGACCTAACAAAAGCGTAGCTAGCGGCTTGTCGCTGAGAGAGCGTTACCGTGGCGGGACTTGAAGAGTTGTCATCCTGAGCGGAGCAACTGCTTCGCGTAGAGAAGCAGTTGCGGAGTCCAAGGATCCCTGCCCTCAATCTCACCGACGACGAATTCTGTCGGTTCCTCCGATAACTAATTCACTGCGACCGTCCACTAATGTAGAATCTGCGTCAGTCCGATCGCGAGCTCAGTAAGTCGAAAACGCACTCGACTTCAGACCAAGCGTGTTCCGTTCGACCACGTGATCGAGTGACGTGCGCAGCCGGCGATGGTCGTCGTCCTCGATTGCCACGAAGCGGAAGGGCTGCAGCACACTGTCAGCCAGCTTCTTCATCGGGCTGAGGACTTCCGCCATGCCATGCACCGGTCCAGCCTGCGTCTGAAAAGCGACTTCGACGAAATCGCCTTGTCCCAACGATTGCGCCAGGCGCAACAGGCCTCCAGTCACGGAGATAGTTTGGAGTTTAGCTTTGGTGCGGCGACCATCTTCGAGCCGGATCGCTGCGAGAACGGAATCTCCCAGCTGGACTCGGGACGCGCGCCGCGATGGGTGCGGTTGGGGGAAGTGAGTCATAGGCCAACTGCACTATCGCACTACGCATGGTTGCGTAACAGATTACTGTGGCCCCTTGTCCGAATTCCGCATCACAAGCCGCAAGTGGGTGCCTCCAAGGCCCGTCGACTGAATGGGTTAAGCCACTGTTTACTCTATGATCAATGTCCGAACAGACATGCTGGCTTCGCTGCCTTTTTTCGCGTGCGGATGCATTAGTATCTGAACGAACACGAGGACCCTGAATGTCACCGGCTATTTCCCTGGCTCTTCTCCTGCTGTTTGCTGGCGTAGTTTCATACGCACCGTCATCCTCTGCGCAAACTGCTCCGCGACTGCGTGTCGGTATCGTCGGCCTTGTGCACGGACACGTGGATGGATTCTTCAAATACTCGGGCAAGAGCCCCGCCATCGAGATTATCGGCATGGCGGAACCGGACCCACAACTACTCGCCCAGGCAGGCGCCACATACGGTTTCGACCGCTCGCAGTTGTTTTCGAGTCTGGAAGAAATGATCGCCAAGGCTCATCCGCAGGCGGTGCTCGCATACACAAATACCCTCGATCACAGAAAAGTCGTCGAGATCTGCGCCCGCCACGGTGTTCACGTCATGATGGAAAAGCCGTTGGCGGTGAGCTTTGATGACGCGCTCGCGATCCAGAAGGCCGCTCAGGCCGGCAATATCCATGTGCTCGTGAACTATGAGACCTCGTGGTATCGAAGCAATCACGCGGCATATGACCTGGTTCGCGAGGGCACGCTTGGGGATGTCCGTAAAGTCATCGTGCACGACGGCCACAGGGGACCAAAGGAAATCAGTGTCGAACCGGAGTTCTTCGCATGGCTCACGGATCCGAAACTTAACGGCGCCGGCGCACTCTTTGACTTTGGATGCTACGGCGCTGACTTGATGACCTGGCTCATGAATGGCGAGCGTCCGCAGACTGTCACTGCCGTAACGCAGCAGATCAAGCCGGACGTCTACCGGAATGTGGATGACGAGGCCACGATCATCCTCACGTACCCCAAAGCGCAAGCGATCATTCAAGCCTCGTGGAACTGGCCCTTCGACCGCAAGGACATGGAAATCTACGGGCAGACCGGCTA
>DATFQQ010000138.1:0-6976 GCA_035264195.1 Candidatus Sulfotelmatobacter sp.
GTACACTCAAATAGTTCACGGCTACAACGATGATGACTAAAAGCGCGGCGAGTGGCTGAGCGGTAGTGAAAATAAATTCGTAACTCCCCATATGCACCGTGAACCACGGCGCAGCGAGCGGCGGAAACAGATAACTCAAGAACCGTACGAAGCCTGCGGCCAGAGTCGCCATTGCCACCGGGCGGTCGAGCAGTGAACTCATCCAGCCGAACAGGAATCCCCAGAGCGGGCCCAGCCCTTTGCTTAGGTAAACGTACGGGCCCCCGGCTCTTGGAAAAGCCGCACCCAATTCTGCGTAACAGAACGCGCCAAACAGCACGATGACTCCACCGATGACCCAGGCGAGCAAAACACGCGCCGGCGATCCGGCGATGCGCGCCATATCGCTCGTAACCAGAAATACTCCGGTGCCGATCGTGTCGCCGATGACGATCGCGGTGGCAGACCACAGCGTCAGACCGCGAACCAGTCCTGGCCCTTCCGCATCCCTCTGAGGATGAGCAGACATGAGGAGTTTCGAGCCTACTCTGACCTGCGGAGCCCGGTCAATGTTTTGATAGAGCGCGTGTTCACTGGCGTTGATGGCTCGGCCGGACTATGATCGAGCCTGCGTAAATACTATGCTGACGACCTATCCATGGGATGAAAAATACCGTGTGTCAGACGTGAA
Source organism: Candidatus Sulfotelmatobacter sp. (assembly GCA_035264195.1). Taxonomy (GTDB): domain Bacteria; phylum Acidobacteriota; class Terriglobia; order Terriglobales; family Acidobacteriaceae; genus Sulfotelmatobacter. The sequence continues at coordinate 671 of DATFQQ010000138.1, forward strand.
TGATGTGCTCACCCCCGCGCTCGTCGTGTATCCGAACGTCATCGCTGCGAACATCGCGCGGACACTTCGTTTGCTCGATCAGAAAGCGGAGCGCTGGCGCGCCCACATTAAGACATCAAAGCTGGGATTTACGTTGCGGATGCTGCTCGAACAGGGCGTCCGAAACTTTAAGTGCGCGACGACACTCGAACTACTCACGGCATGCTCGCTCGGGGCTGAAGATGTCCTCGTTGCATATCCGGTCATGGAGGCGAATGCGCGTCGTGTGCGCGCGATCGCAGAGCAATTTCCTGCGGTGCGGATTTCCGTGCTCGCCGAGACTCCGGAGCAAGTCATGCAATGGCGCGACAGTCGCGTGGGCATCTTCCTCGATATCAATCCGGGTATGAACCGCACAGGGATTGAGCAGAACCATTCGGCCCGAGTCATGCAATTGATTCGCGAGATCCAAAGCGCCCAACTGGAATTTCGTGGCCTGCACTATTACGACGGACAGTACGGCAGTATGGACGATAACGAACGAACCTCAGGGGCGTACACGGGCTATGACAGGCTGCTGGATCTGGTGCGTCAGATTCAACAGAAAGGATTTAATGTCCCCGAGGTCGTGACTGCAGGTACTCCCACATTTCCGTGTTCACTCACATACAAGGGATTTCAGAACTCTAATTTTGTACACCGAGTCTCCCCCGGGACGCTCGTCTACAACGACGCAACCAGCCTGGCGCAGCTTCCTCAAGAATTTGGATATGAACCTGCGGTGCTAGTGATATCGCGCATTGTGAGTCGTCCTGCGGACAACATCATCACCTGTGACGCGGGACACAAAGCTGTTTCCGCTGATGCAGGCGTGCCGACATGCATAGTGATGGGACGCTCTGAACTTATCCCGCTTTCACCCAGCGAAGAACATCTCCCACTGCGGTTGAACGAATCGCGAGGACCATCGTTAGGCGAGGCGTTGTATCTGGTGCCTCGGCACGTGTGTCCGACAGTGAACAACTTTGATCTTGCACTCGCGGTTCGAGGTGGCAAGATCGACTCGGTGGAAAAAGTCACAGCGCGAGGTCGTGAGGCGCCGCTACCTGACCGCATCTCAGGGCTGGCCAGCCTCGATCTGGTCGAAGCTTCCACCGCGAAAAGCTGATAGCAAGTCCAACTATCTCCGAGCCTTGCCTTTTTTCGCTCTGGGTGCCGCTCGTTTATTCGCTTTCCTCACCGCATATGCGATGCAATCGATTTCGATCAGCATGCCGGGAGTATGTCCCAAATCGCTGCCCACAGTGGTTCGCACAGGATAGGGCCGCGAGAGTCGGCGAGCGTAGACCGTGTTGTAACGGGCAAAGAGGCTCGTGTCACTCAGGTGAACAGTCACTTTGACGACATCCCCCAATGAAGCCCCATCCGCTTCCAGAACGGTTGCAATGTTGTCGATCGTTTGCTCCGTTTGCTGTTCGATGTCGTCCCCGACGAGCTGGCCCGTTGAGGGATCGATAGGGCCGGTTCCAGTGACGAAGATGAAGTCCCCGGCCCGCCACCCCTGCGAATAGGCTCCGCGTGGCGGCGCGGCTTTCTTGCTCTGAATCACGTACTTAGCCATAGGATCGTATTCCTTCCTGTAATTTGTCGAGGAAGTATACAGCGGAAGAGCGTTTTCCTTCGTGCAACTCACGAATTCTCGACCAGAGAATTTATCGCCAATCCCCCATGTTTTAGAGCCGCATAATAGCCTTCGTCAGGCCAGCAAGTTGCGAGTAACGAAAATCTCGGCCACCGTCTTCGATTGGCCAGTAATCGACGAACGCCCCTGCCCGCGATGGGCGAGCTTTTACTTCACCTTTTGCTTTCGTTTAGGCCGGCGCTATTAGACCCCACGACGTACCTTCCCCGGTTCGAGAAACTTCCCAATCTGCTCATTCAAGAACTTCTCGTCCGCCGGACTTCCTCCGGCCCCCGCCGTGTGTCCCCACAAAGACGGGATGGGCACCAGCGAAACATTCGGCATGAACCCAGCCTCATATCGCGCGTCGCCTAACGGAAAGTACAGGTCCGTCTCGGACGGCATATAAAGAAACGGAACCTTGATCGACCGCAGCGCCTGCTCCGTATCTCCGTTGAATCCCGGTGTGCCCCCAACGTCGTGATGCTCCCAGGTCCGGCATTGCAGGATCAAATCGTTGGCATCCGCGCCCGGAATAAAATTCGTCCGAAATTCGTGCAACACACTCTCAAAAGTCGTCCCAGGTTTCGCGCCTTCCCTCCATAATTCCTTGCGCCACCACTCTTGCGAGAACAGCCATGCAGTCCACACGGTACCGAATGCTTCCATCCCTTTGGTCGGTTGGCTGGTGTAGTCGCCATCTTTGAATGCCGCATCCGCAGTCAGCGCCGCGATCTGCCCCTCGAGCCGCACCACGCCATGCCCATAGGTCTTGGCCGTGCCTGCCGTCGCCACAATTCGCTCCGCAAACATCGGATAGCTCACCGCCCACTGAAACGCCTGCTGCGCTCCCATCGAAAATCCAATGATGGCGCGCAGATGCGTGATCTTCAGTTCCTCAGTCAGCAGCCGATGTACCGCCTCCACGTTGTCGCGAATAGTCATCTGCGGAAACCGCGGCCCGTGCAACGGCTCCGGCGTATTGCTCGGTGACGAAGAATGCCCATTTCCGAACATCTCAGTGGTAATAAGAAAAAGCTGCGAAGGATCGAGCGCGTGCCCGGTTCCGATCAACCATTCATAGCCGTGATAATCAGCCATGTAGTGCGATGGCAGAAGGAGCGCATTGTCCCGCGCGGCATTTAGATGTCCGTACGTTCCATAACTGATCCGCGCCACCGGCAAGATCGCGCCATTCTCACTATGAAAGTTCGCGATCACAAACTCGTGATGTTCCGCAGCCTCCGGTTTCAATGCGTCCTTCGAGCTACCTTGGGCCCAAATGACTTGAGAGATCACCAACACAAATAGGAGCTTCTTCATAGCCGCAATTCCTCTGTGTAGAGTTGTGTTCGCAAGGATTCCACCCAGTATAAAGTGGGTGCCCAACGTCTCGCTATTTTCGCCGAGTTGTTACGGTTTCCATTTCTCTCTGTGGGATCCAATATAAGTATCTGAGCGAGTCAGGCGTTAACACTTATAGGGGCGCTTTTAGTGTAATTGAAGTGTTTCATCAGTTGACGGAACCCTTTGCAAAGGGCCCAAGAAAACTTTGTCTATGGACTAAGCTCGGGTTTCAGCCGATGAGAATCCGGAGATGGGCAAGACATCAAGCAGGCTCTTCAACTCAGACTCGGAATCGAGGACGCTACGGACACGACCGCCAAGTTTGGTAAATGCGGATCCAGAAATGTAGATGACTTTGATGTTCGGCCGATCCCTGCAGATCAAAGCGACAGCAGCATCGCAGCGAATGATCGGCATGAAGAGATCGGTTACCACGAGATCTATGCCACCGTCGAACTCGCGGGAAATCTTTACCGCTTCCATCCCATTGCAATCACCGCATATGCATGGACTGGCGATGAATGCAGGACGCGCGATCTTTCCTGAATCAGAGGATGAGGGCTAACGGCTCGCCCACCCACGCACATGAAACATCTGGCCGCTTGAAAACTTCACTTGTCTCCCGCAGATTTCCTCGATAAGCACCAACCGATGGTAATAAGCACTAAGAGCTCGACGGCAACGATTGCGAAGTCGCGCGCGATATCGATAATGAGGTGCATCGGCGACATCCCGTTTCGCAATCCCTTTCGGCGGCGCCCGCTCTCACTAACTTCTGCAGGGCCTGAGACCCAGCGAGCGTCGCGGTCGTTCGCAACGGAGGCTGCTTTCAGCTCTCAAATGACATAAGGTATCCAGCGAGCTCGTACTTTCTGCATGTAAGCCACGTATTGCGGATCGTGGCGCAAGAAATCCTCCTCCACCAAGCTCTTGGTTGGAATGAACCAGAGGATGCGGAGGACCATGAGCAGCGCATTGTGGGGGCTGTACGCTCGCAGAAGGAATGCGAGGGTCGTCAGGAGTCCGCCGGTGTACACCGGGTGTCGCATGTAGGCGTAAGAGCCTCTGCTGACGACTTCGCGCTGTGCAGGGACGAAGCCGATATTGCGTCCCAGACTTACGCGCGCCCAGATCAAGATCAGCAGACCAGCCACAGCGATCAAGTCCGTCGCCCAGTTCGCGACCAACGGACGTCCCTGCTCCAGGAAGCCGAGTACAAGAAGATCCCAGTAGGTAGCGACAAACGCTAGTAACCAATACCAAGGATTCGGAGTGACGCGTTTCGGCGGCCGCCGGATCACCATTGTTACAACCAAGATCAGAACGTTTAGAGCCGCGGCGATTAGCGGAAATCCATGATGCCAGTGTTGGTAGCGATAGTAGGCGAGATACACCAATGGTATGCAGGCTATGACAGCGATGGTGCGATCGAGCCACGGGAGAGACAACATACGCATGAAGGCGAGAGAAAGATTCAGCGTCGCCGAAGCGGGGACCGCCTGATTGGTCGCCATACGTTCTCCTTTCGAGAAGATGTGCACTAATTTCCGATTCGCAACGCTCAAAGTCAGGGCAGAACTGTGAAGTTGGCTGTGCTACGAAAAGATCCACCGGCGTTTGTGACGGTGATAGGTCCCGAAGTTGCACCTGCGGGAACGGTGGCCGTGATTGTGTTGGTAGATTTCACGGTGAAAGTGGCCCCTGTTCCGTTGAAGTTCACTTTGGTTGTGCCTACAAAGTGAACACCCGAAATCGTTACGTGCTGGCCGATAGGTCCGCTTGTGGGAAGGAATTTCGAAATACCTGGCTTTGGTTTTGGCAAGCCGTTACTGATCTGAATCGCCGTGCCGCCGCCATCGTGGGGTCCGATCGAAGGACCGCGGCTGTTTGTAATGTAGAGAATTCCGTCGGCCCCCTGGAGAGGCACACTGACCGGCAACCGTCCGTCAGTTACATCTTCAAAGCCAACAAGTAAGCTAAGTTTGCCCGCTAATGTGAGCTGATAGGCCGTACCGCAATTGCAGTCGGGGGGGCCGCCGTTCTCTGTTGTTCCATAGAGATTTCCATCCGAAGCTTGGATCATTCCTCCCAGCGGATACCAGCCGGGGAAAGTGCCCGTGGGATCTAGATCAAAAATCTTGGTGAATGTCCCATTAGGGCTAATTTTGAACAGCGTTCCCCATCCTCCTGCGGAAACTCCACCTTGTGTGGCCGCTCCATAGAATTGGCCGTCGCTCGCCTGAATCAAGGCTGCCTGCAGGAAAGCTCCATCTGGATAATTGAGATGTTGCGGCTGGACAAATGAGTGCAAGACGGTCACGCCGATAGACTTCGAAAATCGAAACACCGTTCCAACGCCATCAGTGCCGCCGAAGTACGTCGTGCCGTAGAAGTTGCCATCTTTCCCTTGAATCAGGCCCGCATAAGGATTCGCCCCGTCGAGCCCGTCCACGGTGTCAAAAGTGTGCAGCGTTGTGAATGCTCCGCTTGAACTAACAGAAAAAATCGTGCCCTCATTCCCAACTCCATATCTCACGGAGCCACCGGAGTAGGTGGTGCCATAGAATTGGCCATCGCTTCCAAGGATCAGGCGGCCAGTAGGGCTTGCACCTTCGGCGGGGTTGCCGCCAACACCGGCAAACTGATGCAGCAATGTGAATTTGCCAGACGGAGTGATCCTAAAAATCGTTCCGCAGCCCAGCAGACAGTTGCCGCCTGCGTTGGGGTTTCCACCCAGGCTTGCTGTCCCGTAGAAGTTCCCATCCCTGCCCTGGACCAACCCTCCGTAGGGATACATCCCATTGACGGCGGTGTTCGTATTAGGGTCGTATGTGAAGTTGAAAAGCACGGTCTCGACGCCGTCAGAGGTGATCTTGAAAATAGTTCCGCAGCCTTCAACCCCGAAGCCGTCGGCGCACAAGCCACTGCCACCGTTCACGGTGGTACCGTAGAAATTCCCGTCTGCTCCCTGAATCAATTCGGAATACACAACCTTCCCGTGGGAATAGCCATTGGGAGGAGTTCCGTCATACGGGAACTTGTAAAGCACATTGACAGTGGGAGAGCCAGGCTGACTACGATTTACGGCCGTTACTTGCGCCGCGATCCAAGCCGCAAGTAAGAGCGGGACGAATAACGGAGCAAGAGTTCGTGGCGTTAACGTTCTCCGTTCCATTGGACTTCTCCTGCGAACAAATTGCTTGGACAGGCCAAGACTTGTTGGTTGAACGAGGACCATCTCAAGACAATCACCCCACTTCGTCACAAGTGCCAAATTCGATCTTGTTACTCTCACCTTT
>DATFQQ010000139.1:0-2042 GCA_035264195.1 Candidatus Sulfotelmatobacter sp.
GGGCTTTCGACAGCGGCGGCTACGCGGACAGCAGTCTAAAAGACGTACTCCCCGTGGAACTCGACGGCAAAGGCCGCTACCAAACTCAGGGTACAGTGCATCCGGTCCTGACCCCGTCCGGCAAGGCCCATCCGATCACCCGCTTGCTACCGGACCCGAAGGGCAACGAAGAGGCGTGGGCAAAAATGCCGGCCCTTACCGCCCTGAACCAAGTCCGCAGCGCCAGAGGAGAAACACTCCTCTCAGCGGGAATGAACGGCTCCGGCGCTACGGCGCCTCTGCTTACCATCGGTCGTTTTGGCAAGGGACGCAGTCTCGCGTTAATGAGCGATGAAACCTGGCGCTGGAATTTCATCGCCGTCGGAAATCGGGAAACCCCGCAGAACCATTTGAAGCTCATTCGTCAGGCGATCCGTTGGCTAGCGCAGGAACCATCTTTTGAACAGGTGCAGATCCGGCCCATACCGGTCTCCAGACCGGGCGAGAAAATCGGCATCAAACTCCGCATCCTCAAGGATGACTTCACTCCGACTCGGCAAGCCGCGGTACAACTCCGCGTCATCGGCCCCGAAGGCGAGCCCAGCCTGGTGCAAACAACTGCGGATACGGAAGAAGGCGAATATACCGGCGAATACACGCCGACCCGGGAGGGCTCCTATCGCGTAGAAGCGGAAGCCAGCCTGGCGGGAAAAACGCTAGGCAAGGACAGTGCAAGTTTCTCCGTCGCTTTTCCCTACGGTGAGACCGACGACGGCATGCCCCGTCCGGAACTACTGAAGCAGATCGCCGCAGCCAGTCAAGGAGAGTATATCCCGATCAAAGACTGGAACGAAAAAACGCTCGAGAGAATCGCAACCAAACTGGAGAGCCATGCGCCGTCGCAGATTATCGAGCAGCGGCAAACCCGACTCTGGAGCACGCTCTGGCCCTTTGCGATCATCCTGGCGCTTTTGAGCGTCGAATGGTGGATGCGACGAAAATGGGGCTTGATCTAGCTGAGGATTTCGCGTTGCAGTTGACGCGAGACTCGGACACGGAACTCTAACTCCCGCGAATGCACAACTCTGTAACAAACCTGAAACTAACCGCGCCGTATTTTGCGCTTCTCATCTTGCTGTCGGCCTTCCCGACTCGCGTTTTTAGTTTCTGTCACGAACTGGAGGTCGTGGAGCGTCCATTCCTGCGGATTGCAGCCACTGCGCCGGCGCCGGTTGAAGTGGAATGGATGGGCCACTCGACTTTTCAAATCACCTCCTCCAAGGGAACTCGAATCCTTACCGACCCGCACGGCGCCTTCGACTTGCCCCGCCCCACTCTGCCACAGCACATCGTCACCACCAGCCATCAGCACGCACCGCACAACAGCGTCCATATGGCTCCTGGAACACCGGTCATTCTGCATGGACTGACACCCGGTGGTGAGGATTGGCAGAAGATCTCCACCACCATTCGGGACGTTTCTGTTTACCTTGTTCCCGCATACCATGATAAGAGCCAGGGCATGCAGAGAGGCAAGAATGCGATCTTCGTCTTTAGGGTGGATGACATCTGCATTGCCCATCTCGGCGACCTGGGCCATGTTCTCACGCCGGCACAGCTCAAGTTATTGGGAAAAATTGATGTTCTGCTGGTGCCGGTGGCTGGCGGCATGTTTACGGTTACTCCCGATGAGGCGGTGGAGGTGACGAAACAGATCAATCCGAGAATAGCGATACCCGAACACTACTGGTGGCCGGGAGGCGCTGATCGGTTCGCCGCGGGATTTTCAAAAGTGAAACGGCTGAACGGACCGGTCCTAAAGATATCCAAGCAGGAACTGCCGCCGCCGACTGAAATCGTGGTGTTTGCGGGAGCCAGCCGCTAAAGCGGGAGGAGTTAACTGCAGAGCATAAGATTGTGATCCTAGAGCTTCAAAGGAGGGCGTATGAAAGCAGTGCGAGTTCATAAATATGGCGGCCCGGAAGTTCTGACCCCCGAAGAGATCCCTGTTCCCGAACCTAAAGTGGGTGAGGCTCGCGTCAAAATCGAAGCCGCCGGCGTCA
>DATFQQ010000140.1:0-71646 GCA_035264195.1 Candidatus Sulfotelmatobacter sp.
CCACATCGCCTCGCCGAAGCAGGCGCTTGCCGGCACCAGATCTGCCAAATCGGCAAAAGAAAGAGAAGAAGATGAGCGAACCAAGAGAACCGCAATCGCAATCTGACACGCGCAGTGGGCAGGCTGAGTGGACCAGCGTGCAGGCCTATTTGCTGGCTGCTGTCTGCCTGTTGCTCGGCGTGCTATTGGGTTATTTGTTCCACGGATCGGCATCGCCTGCAGTGCAGGCGAGCGCTCCCAGCGCGGCACAACAGGACGTGAGTGCCCAAACCCAGCAATCTGCGCAGGCGGCAGAGGCGGCCCTGGCGCAAGCAGTTGCGCCGTTTGTCCAAGCAGTGCAGAAGAACCCGAACGATTTCGATGCGCTGGCGCAGTTGGGAAATATGTATTACGACGCGCGGCAGTATCCGAGTGCGATCGAGTACTACGAGCGGGCGCTGAAAATTCATCCGGAGAATCCGGATGTGCGCACCGACATGGGGACAGCGTACTGGTACGCGGGAAATATCGAAAAAGCTCTTTCGGAACTACAGACTTCTTTGAAATACCGGCCGGGGCATCCGCAAACCTTGTTCAACCTGGGCTGGATTCGCTGGCAAGGCAAGGCCGATCCCAAGGGGGCAGTGGAAGCATGGGAAGCATTGCTCAAGGCGAACCCAGACTATCCGCAGAAACAGCAAGTCGAGCAGAACATCGCAAAGGCCAAGGAGCACGCAAGCAGAGGATAGAGTCGAGCCGGCTGTTATTTATGTCTTTCATACCGTTCGAAAAGGGCCTCCGTATAGAGGCCCTTTTTCAACGCCCGGACGGGTGGCCCCAGCCTTTGATCTTCCCGACACAACCAGACTGTGGGTGCCCCGTCCTTCGCGATGTTTGCGAAGGGCGGGTACTGAACTGCCGGAAAGCATGAGCTCTTATGCCCATGCTCAGGCCGCTCGATGGCGAGCGGTGCGCCGTTTCAGCATTTTCTAGTCATCCTGATGGCGCCGTTTTTTGGCGCCGGAGGACCTATGCAACTCTGCCGGCAGTGCTGCGGTTCCTTAATCAGCCGGTGGACATGCTCGGACATAACGACATAACCGATGACCAGAAAGCGGTATCGGTCTGTTCGAGCACGGAGAGGAACCGATCGCGCGCCCGCGGTGAACCCAGCAAAGGTCGGCGTCGATAACACGAATTGGTGATAAAAAGCAGGTGGCGAGCGCCGTAGGCACGATGCAGCCGGCAGGCATAACTTGTCACACGATCGGCAGCGCTTCACCGCCCCTGCAAAAACCGCAAGGACGGAGCACCCACAGTTTCTAAACGGGAAAGCGAAAAACAATATCAAAGATCGGGCCACCCGTCCTTCATGATTTGTCATCCTGAGCGGAGCCGTTCGCTATCGCTCCTTCTAGCTTGTCATCCTGAGCGCAGCCGGAGTGCAGCGAAGCGGAACTCCGGCGGAGTCGAAGGATCCCTACCAATTTTGCGGAACCCGCGGCCTGGCAGGGAATTTCCGCCAAATACAAGATGCCTGGCCCGCACCAGCAGACGGGCCTTAGCCCGAGTCCGCACCTCCCGTCCGACGTCGCATGATCAATTCGAAAACAGAAACCACCGCAACCACCGCGGAAGAGCGGCCCTTTCAGGGCGGCGTCAGCGCCCACAAGTGGAAAAAGGACGGTTCTGAGTCGGGGTTCGCGGACCTCAGGGGCTGAAAGCCCGCTTCGATCAAGGGAGCGCTCAACGCGGCGCTAAAAGCGCCGCTCTTCCACGGTGCTATCGGGCGACCGTGATTGAACTTACTCCTTCGACGAGTCCTTGCTTCCGTTCCGAACTCCCACGGACAACTTCGAATACAGAAACCACCGTGGAAGAGCGGCCCTTCCAGGGCGGCGTCAGCGCCCACAAGTGGAAAAAGGACGGTTCTGAGTCGGGGTTCGCGGACCTCAGGGGCTGAAAGCCCGCTTCGATCAAGGGAGCGCTCAACGCGGCGCTAAAAGCGCCGCTCTTCCACTCTGCTATCGGGCGACCGTGATTGAACTTACTCCTTCGACGAGCCCTTGCTTCCGTTCCGAACTCCCATGGATCACTTCGAATACAGAAACCGGCCGTGGAAGAGCGGCCCTTTCAGGGCCGCGTCAGCGCCCACAAAACTGACGCCCTTCAGGGCCCGTGGTCGTTTTCCTTTGCCGAGGCACAATCCGTCAGCACCATGAAGCGACCAGTAGATGATGTCATCCTGAGCACCGGCAAAGCCGGTGCGAGGGACCCAACGACCCCAGCCCCACCACCGCAGTCCCAAAGACAAAAAACACACCCACCCCACCCGACTACCAATAAGTGCACCCTAACTTCCACTTACGTGTCCTTTCCATTCCTCTTACTCGACGTGAAAAAGGACGCGCAAGGGATGGGGTCCCGCGGCCAATAATGTCCTAGGACTCTTTTTTCGCTCCGGCAACAACCCGTCTTGAGAAAGGGGTTTTGAGTGAAATCGCCTGATTACAACAGTTTACCCACGAGGCTAAGTCAGTGTCTTGCAGATCCCGTACAGCAACCTTTGAAATGTTGCCGATACGGTGAATGGGCATTTGAAGACAGAATCACGGCTAGATGTTTTGGCCAAGAACTTGAAGTTCGCCTTTCAGTCGCTGCACGTTGAAGTCCAGTTTGTCACCTTCCGCGTGGCTCAACACGACGTCTGTCCTCAGTCGCATGATCGTATCGAACGCTCGGCGTGCGGCGAGGATCATCCGTCTTCTCTTTTCTTCGCACGTTGCTTCCAATGCGATGCCGGAAAAGGTTAGAGCAATCTCGGAATCTATTTGCAGAAAATCCGCCCTAAGCTTGTTCTGTCGCATAGCCAGTGCTGTTCGTACCTCACTTGGCTGTACAGATTTCTTGGAAATTGCCACATCGGCCTCCTGTGTGAATCCATCAATGCACAAGAGACCGACGCCCATCGGGCACGGCGGAGAGATGTGGTATTGACAACTTGAGGCTAGACCGTACCAGAACCACCAGCGAATCGGGTGTTTCCTTTAGGACAGCCAGTTTGGTCCACAACTCCTAGAGCCACCACAGCCTGGCGTAACATCGCCATTACAGTCATCATCCGAACGTGCCGATGTGAAGCTAATCGAAAGGAGTCGGAATTTGAGTGTTAAGGCCTGATTTCGGAAGTTGACTCGCAGCCGGTGACCCTTAAGCAGCACTGGCTCTATTCTCGGTAGAACACGAGCATGAAGCCGAGCAGCAGCATACAACTGGGCCACAAGTACGGAACAACGCGGGTGCGAAAGAATTCACCATCCGATATGAACTTGAACAATCCTATGGCTAGTCCGACGATCATGAACCACATGTGTTCGCGTTCAACACGGAGCATAGATGCAGTCATGGCGTGGTGGTGGGAGATCGGGATATTACCGGCACGCGGTGCATCCATTTCCATTTGCAAGTGGTCCATGGGCATCGAGTTGGAATAGATTGCGGAATCGTCCATGACATTTTCGGAAGAAGGGTGCGCAACCTGGTACTCATCGTGTGTTGTACTTACAAGAATCGCGAGTGAGCTTGATTTCCGCGGACTGCCATCTACATCCAGCGCCTGATTGACGAGGTACGCCTGCGCTTCTGATGACCGTGCGCCAGAGCCGCCGTTGTGGTCATGGATCAACAACATGCCAGAACCGATCAAGGCGAGCACAGGAAAAGCCCATGTTTTCCACAATCGCCGCATAGAGCCACGGATGCGAACGTACTCGACAATGCCAATAGCAATCAGAAGAAGGGAATAGATTTTGTGTTGGCGAGCCTCAGCGTCGTGTTGGAAGATCCAAGACCAATTCAGATTTCCTCTCGGCCATATCTCCGCATCACTCCAAAGTGCCAGATACAGTCCGACGAGAACAAAGAGAATGGCCCACAGATACCGACAACTCTGGTATTTGGGGGATAGCAAACTCGCCAGAGCTAAGACGCCAACCCCGACAAGAGCGTAACCGGCAATGTGATGGTTGAGTTCAGACGGACCCGTATTGGGGTCAGCATCTTGCGGCGCTGTAACCCCAGCGAACATCTGAGGGCTTGCGTAAGAGAACAGTGGCTGGCTCGTCGTAACGCAGGCGAAAATGATCCAACCGACGAATAGAGCCAGCGCATGCCGATTCGGCTGTCCCTTGACCCGATATACCTTCTTGCATTCAGAGACGAAGTCCCGCCGCGTTGATCGCATAGCTTTCGTATGGTTTTCCTTCAGTTTCCTGCTTAAGGGACTGACCTGTGTTGCAGAGGCCAACCCAACTGTTTTGCTTGAATAGCAATGCTCTCTAAGCGAGTAAACTGTTATTCCTTACAGGGTCCTCGAAATTTTCGGAGTGACAATTTACCAACGAAGAGTGTTGAAGCAGGCTTTGATTTGCGATTGATTGCGAATCGAGATGAATCGCGCTTATCTCACATTCCGAGCCAGAGGAAACCTCCAGCAATTGCGATTGCCAAACCACGAAAGATCAGGGGAGGCCAGAATTCACCGCGCCTCCGGTATCGGCAACGGATGTGACGTTGTTAACGGTCGTAAAATCATCGCAGTAAGCTCGTAACTGTTGAAACATCCCCATTACACTCATCATCGATCCGATTCTTGATCCGGAGGCAGTCATAGGGCTAGCGCCCGGGCTCGGGAACCTTTGGGGTGTGGCGGGGCTGAATAAATGCTGGCGTGACATGGATTCGGGGCTATAATCCGTGCCGCCTGCCGAGGGTGCAACGTTTCGTTGGGGGGACGTTGACACTCTCTAACCACAAGCCGCGCTGCTCTCGCACGGTGGCGCGGCTTTCATTTGCCTAGAGGTTTGGAGCGAAACAAAAGAAAAACCGTCCCGGTAGGTCGTGATCCCCACAACCAGATGAGACGGTTCCCATGAAGACGTGCGCCCCGATAGTCCCAGATGATTGGCCAATCTGACACTAAGGGCAAAACCTTAGAATAGCTCAGGAGACTTGTGTAGAACCTTCGACTGCAGAAATGTGGAACGGCTCAACGGCCCTGCAAAGAAGCCGCGAAACCGGGGGAAGGCGCTCCCTTACAGGGCCGGAGCACGGCAAAGTGGGCGCCCCACATTACAACGAAGTAAAAATTTTCATCATTAAAAGTTCGTGAATATGCGTGCGCAGTCAAAAACCGCCCGCTGGCTGCGCTTCCCCCGGTGCAACCGAACGGACGGTGTTTGTCTTAATTGCGGTTCTCGATACTCTCAGCGGTATCGCCAAGCTGCCACTGTCAAAACTGTCAGAGTCATTTCTCTCCAAGCCTTTCGGCCCCACGTTTCCAGAGACACGCTTCTTCTCTCTCTGACAAGTACATGCAGAGCGATAATTCTGTTGAGCGGAGGGGAGATTCGCGCGGGCTCTGCAGGTTTCCCCTAGAGGGTTTCATTAGGCTTGACCATCTTCGCCGTATTGTGGCTGGGCCGCAGTCGCGTAAGAATCGGCACATGAACCTAGACGAATGCATCAACGATCTCTGCCGGGAGATTGGAGGCGAGAGAGACGGACCCAAGCTACTTCAACTCATCGAGCAACTAAACTGTGCGCTCGAATTGAAAGAGGAACTCATCGACAACACGGTTACGGAAGAGAAGGCTCACCTTCACACGGCTATCGCTCATGCTTAGGCGAAGACATTGGCATCGTTCCATCGCGGGGGAGCCTATCCGGCCTCGCTAATACGTTCATGGGCCCCCTATTTCCCGTTCAGAACGCTGATAACCGTCCCTAACCTGGCTGACATTCCAACCGCCAACAGTTAGGAAGCATCCGTGGACACTTACCCCGTTAGGACGTGGGACATTTGAGATTACGCTGAAGACGAGAGGGAAAAAACCGTTCGGCGGGCCTTACCTTTCTCCAGTTGGTGACAGTGGTGACACTTCCCCACATATATAGCGTTCGCGTGCGCGCGCGCGTGACGGTGATAACCATACTCAGTGTCACTTTTGTCACTGAGGCATTTCCGACTTGGCAATAATGCCGGAAAATCCCCTTGCTCGATTGGTGCGGACACGCTTATAGCCACGGTCCTCGAGCTTTTGGCCCAAATGCTTTTGAGGTAGTGGGTAGCGTTCGCCCATAGACTCGCACCACTGCTTGTAGTCGGCATGGAGAACGTTCAGCGCACAGAACTCCCCATGTGTTGTGTTCTCGGCAATCCATTGGCCCAAAGTATCTTCAGCCGTCATGTAGTTTTCGGTTGCGATTCGCACGACATCCGGCGGGTTAAGCCCTTGTTGCTGCCATGCGACACAGCCGTCAATCATCCATTGCAAAATTCCGGGCCACTCCTTGCGTAGCTTATCGAGTAGCTGATGGTCTCGTTCGGCGGTCGGGATCGTCACGGTAAACGGCAGGAAGTGAAAGCGGCGCCGGATAGCCTCATCGACAGTTTTGAGTCCAGGGCGATGATTGCCAGCGATTACCAGCTTGAATTGCGGAGTGAACTCAAAGAAGTCCTGACGCATGAACCTAGCGGCGATACGGTCGCCTCCAGTCAGGTTCTTAATCTTCGATTCAGCCCAACGCCGGCCGTCTTCGGTTTCTACGGCGGTCACCAATCTGGCGCCCATCAGCCCCGCGAGGTCGGTCGGATGGTGTTCGCTCTTTGACGCTATGAACGTCTCGATAGGTGCGGTCCGTGCGTAGTCGGCGAGAATGCCAGAGACGGTGTTTATGTAGACAGTCTTGCCGTTGGCTCCAGTGCCGAAGAGAAAGAACAGGCTATGTTCGTTGGTGCTTCCGGTCAGGGAATATCCCGCAATGCGTTGAAGGAATCGCTGTAGCTGTTGATTGCCGTCAGTAATGCGGTCTAGAAACGCCATCCACAGCGGACAATCGCCGCCAGGAGAGACGGCGGTCATCTTGGTGCAAAAGTCCTCACGCCGATGCGGCTGGAGCTTACCTGTGCGAAGGTCTATCGCGCCACTTGGGGTATTCAGCAGCCAGAGGTTCGAATCCCATTGGTCTGCTGTCGCTGCCAGTCGCCTATCCGACGACGCCATGGACAGCACCGCGGCGACGGTCTTGGCCGATGCTAACTGTTTGCTTACTGGCTCCGATGGCTTCGGCTCCGTCAGCAGATATTGTTCGCTGGCTTCGCGGCAGATGGCGCGGGCCATGTCAAAAAACTTCTTATCTGAATCCTTTACCCATCGCCCATCACGATAATGCAGCCACTGGCCCCAGCTATTCACGAAGCGCGTGTTCTCCATATAGCGCACGGCGAACGCCAGCGCTAGTTGGTCATCGCTATATTTCGGGCTTGCGGGTTCGGATTGGCTAACGTCATTAGCCAATGAGTCGTCTGGTTGGCTCACAACGTGAGCCAATGCAGAGTCGGAGAAATCGAGAGGTATGCCGTTAGAGGACATGATCCTCCGTGCATGCATCTAGCATCGATCTGATTTGTTTGGTTAATAGGTCTGGATCGGATGTTTCGGTGACTGAGGTCGTGATCCACTCCCCCATCTTGAGTAAGGCACGAAGACACGATTTCTTGCGGACGATGGCAGCGTGATGCCGAACATGATCCTCCTGCACGACGACGCCATGCACGAGGCTGGCAATCAAGACGTAATCCTGCGCACGGTTCCCGAGTTCTTCAGCAACAGAGATGTAATCGACGGGTGCATTCCTGGCCTTCAGTCGCTCGATGGCTCCGAACACATGACGATGGTCGTCGAGGAACAAATGCCGACGACACAGACCCGAGGCGATGACTTCATCCCAGAGTGAATCGTCTTCGATGATCGCGCCGAGGACACACCGCTCCGCTGGCAAGTTGGCAGGGTTGACCGCTTCGACGGTGTCGCGCTTGCGGCATTCAGAGTTCGATGGTAATGTGTTCAACGTTGCAAGCCTTTCTGTGCTCAGTCTCCACTAAGCCCCGTATGCAGCGGGGCTTTCTTACTTAGCCGCCTGCGCTGCAAGGACAACACTCTCAGTGATGCGGGCTTCTAGATCAGATCGCCGAAACAGAACTCTGCGCCCAAGCTTGACGTACGTAATCTGCTTCTTCAGTACCCACGAGCGCACTGTGCACTCTTTTACGTGAAAGAATGCTGCGGCTTCCTCCACGTCAAGCAATTCATCGGTTGTCATTACGAATCACCTCGAAATTTGTTATTGACTCAGACTGAGTACGAGAACTATAGTGCTTTAGTAGAGGTTAGGTATGCAACGCTAAAGTGATCGAGGTCGTGTAATGGCGCAATTAAGAAATCGAAAACTATCTAGTAGGGCGAAAGGGATGCTTACGGACGCTTCGGCTGCGGCTGCCAAGGGCAAAGGAATCTGGCTGAAGAGCGATTCGAGGGATGATTTCGATGTTGCGGATGAGCTTGTACTTCACCTGTTGCGTCCTCATCGCCTCACTCTGCTTACCAACCTTGCCAATCTAAGAGATAAAGACGCCGTGGAACCTTTTTGGAAAAAGTGGGGCTCGACGATTGAATCGAGTTCAGAAATAGATTTGCTTGAGTTGCGGGACCAGCTTCGGGAAGTCTGGCGCGATCCTAGCTCCGCTCGCTCAGAGAAGTTGGTGAACGGATGGCTAAAGGCAGACACTGCTAAGCACCTTCCTTCCGGATCGCACTTCAGGTGCTCTATCCGTAAAAGCATGTTCTTGCCGTACGAAGCAAGCCTCCGTGGGATGCTCGTCCAAGGAATTCTCGAACACTGGGAACACTTCAAATACTGCTCTAACCCTGATTGTGTAACGCCGTACTTCGTCGCAAAAAGAAGCGACCAGACGGTTTGTGATGCGGGTATTTGTAAAGCGGAAAAGCAGAGAGAGCACGCACGGAATTGGTGGAATGAGAACCGTGCGAAGGGAGCAAAACAGTGATCTACAAACGCGGCGGCAACATTTACTGGTACAAGTTTATGTGGAACGGGCGACTCGTCCGCGAATCCACGAAGCAGGGAAACGACAAAACAGCCCGCAAGATGGAAGCAGCGCATAGGACGCGACTCGCCGAGGGCCTAGTCGGCATCCGCGAGAAGAAGCGCACGACGCTGGGCGAGTTCATCAAGAACCGTTTCGAGCCGTGGGCTAAAGGCAAGTTTGAAGGCAATGCCACTAAGACGTGGAAGGCATGGTACGAGCCAAGCATCCGGACACTGCAGGCTTACCCGTCACTGTGTAGTCGGTCTCTGTCCGACATCACGAGCGAGCATGTTGCCGAGTTCGCGGTCCACATCCGTGCAAAAGGGCTCAGCGGGAAATCTCTGCAGGCCAGCTCGGTCAACTCGCGTCTGCGAGTGTTGCGCCGGATCTTCCACCTTGCCGTCGAATGGGGCGAGATTGAGAACGCTCCGAAGTTCAAACTTGAACCTGGCGAACGTCATAGAGAATTTGTTTTGCCGCCGACCGAAGAAGCAAAGTATCTTGCCGCGGCGCCGTCGTTGCTGGCCGACATCGCAACCGTCCTAGTCGATAGCGGTATGCGTCCGGAAGAATGTTTCCGCGAACGGTGGGAGAACGTCACCTGGGTAAACGGTCGCTTTGGCACGATCCTCGTTACTCATGGCAAGACCAAAGCTGCCCGCCGAGTACTGCCGATGACTCCTCGAGTCCGCGGAATTCTTGAACGCAGATGGGATGCTGCCGAGAAACCTGTCGAGGGTTGGATGTTTCCTGCTCCTACTAAGAGCGGCCACGTCGAGCCGTCAACCGTAAAGAAGCAGCACAGGAACGCATTGAAGGACAGCAAGGTGCGGCCGTTCGTCCTATACAGCTTGAGGCACACGTTTCTGACAAGACTCGGTGAATCTGGCTGTGATGTTTGGACTCTGGCACGGATCGCCGGCCACAATTCAATCGCTATGTCGTCTAGGTACGTTCATCCCAGCGCAGACAAGGTTTTGGACGCAATGGCGTTGTTGGGTGGGCACAAAACTGGGCACACTAAAGAATTGGACGGAAAAGCCCCAAGCCCTGATGAGTTGGAAGTTATTAGGATTGCTACTACTTAGTGGTGGGCAGTGCAGGACTCGAACCTGCGACCTCCTGCTTGTAAGGCAGGCGCTCTAACCAGCTGAGCTAACCGCCCCTCGTACCTTCGCGCGACCAGATCGCCGCGCCTGGTCAGAAATCGAAAGAGGGGCATCCGCGCGAACCGCGCCTTAACGAGTATACGTGACGGCGGAAAAATCGGTCAAACACCAACTCAGCCACTACGCCACACTCTTCCGCGGTTCGAACTTACTTGCCACTCGGCTCTCCTCTGCGGCGTGGGCATACACTAGGACGCCAACCAAAGCTGTATCAGGATCGATCCCGCAAGGGCGGCCAGTAACGCGAGCGGCATCGCGATTACGCCCACTCGAAAGAAATCCCAGAAGCTCACATCCAGCTTTTCTCTTCGCAGGGCGATGAGCCAGAGGATGGTCGCCAGCGATCCAGTAATCGAGAGGTTCGGTCCCAGATCTACTCCGATGAGTACGGCTTCGGCGATCGATGGGCTCACGTGCGCGGCCTGCACGGTACCGCCTGCGATGAGACCAAGCGGCAGATTATTCACGAAATTGTTTCCCACGCCTACTAGAAACCCGGTCGCGAGTTGTCCCACCGCAACTCCAAGGCTTTCGGCGCGTGCTAACCAGTGCTTGGTGTACTCCATAGCTCCAATCGATGCCATGGCGTCTACCATCACGAAGAGTCCGCCGACCAGCGCGAGTGTTTCCCAGCTGATCTCACGGGCCAGAGTCAGCGGATTGCTTTTTTCCTTGGTACACACGACCGCGGTGATTGCCAGAGCTGCCAGGAAAGTCGGAAGTCCCAGATCTTTTCCGAAGTAAGACGCCCAGAGCAGAACTGCCACCACCAGGCCCACGCTCGCGACCACGAGCTTGCCGCTACTGTTCAGGGTATATTCTTCGACGTGGTTCTCGACCTTCGCCCGCAGTTCGTCTTGGAAGATCCAACGCAGAACAAAGAAGGTGGTGGCGATCGACAGCATGCTCGGTATTCCGAAAGCGAGCATCCACTTGGCCAATGGGGGCATGGCGCCATGAAAGACGACCAGGTTTGCGGGATTCGAGATCGGCAACACAAATGAAGCGGCGTTGGCTATGAAGGCGCAAACGAATAGATAAGGCAGCGGCGGAACCTTCGCCTTCCGCACGGCGGTCAGGATGGCCGGTGTCAGCACCACCGCGGTCGCGTCATTCGACATGAATATCGTGACAATAGTTCCGATGACATATACCAAAACAAACAGTTGCGCGCACGATCCATTCGACCTGTGAATCGCGATAGAAGAGAGCCAGTCGAAAACTCCGTGCTCACGCGCCAGTTCCGAGAGCAGCATCATGCCGATCAGAAACAGGCAGACATCGACTGCTTTCACAAGGGCACGTTCAGCTAGGCCTGGCGTGATCAGGCGCAGAGCGAGCAGAACTACAACGCCCGCGCTGATCCCGTACACTTCCGGGATATTTCGAGGACGGATCAGCATCAGAACGACGCTGACTGCAACCACGACAGAGATCACGACTGGTGCCGTTGCCGCAGGAATCATCGCGCGCTACCAGGCCCGCGCGTCAGCAAATATAGGACAGACATCTGAATTCGCCTTCTCGTCCGAAGGCACGGTTCTCTCAGTCTTCACAATTTCACTAGCCGCTCCAATGTTTTTCCGATCCCTCTCCAAGCAATTTCTTTAGCAGCGCAATTCTTCAAACTCGCCTCTAAGCATCAAAGGAGGGAGTTTGCGCGCTCTTGCTTCGATTTTAGCCCGAGGCACCACCTTGCAGTGGTTGCTCGGTCTCGGCGGCCCCGGGCTCATTGCGGTTGGCCTCATCGACAATTCTGTCGTACCGATTCCGGGCGGCATGGACTTCTGCGTCATCCTGCTTACGTCGCAACACCGTGAGTGGTGGGCTTACTATGGTGCGTTTGCGACTGCTGGAGCCGTCATCGGGGGATACATCACCTTTCGGCTCGCGAAAAAAGGCGGCAAGGCCGAAATCGAAAAGAAAGTTGGCAAAAGACAAGCAGAGAAGGTTTATAGGAAATTCGAAAAAGGAGGGTTCGGCACCATCTTTTTTGGATCCATACTCCCGCCGCCATTTCCAATGGTTCCCGTACTCATGACGGCCGGAATCATGCAGTATCCACGCAAAAGATTTCTCGCCGCTCTCGCCATGGGTCGCGCGATCCGCTTTTTCGTGGTTGCCTACTTGGGTAAGCTCTACGGTACCGCCATCGTCGGCTGGCTGGGACGCTACTACAGACCATTCCTTTATATATTGATCGGCCTCGGAGTGCTGGGAGGGGTCGGCGCTTTGGTCTATTTCAAGTGGTATCGTCCACGGCAGCAGAATGCCCGTCAACACAACAATACGTCCTCAAGGAAAGCCGCCTAGGTTTTGACATTTAACCCGGGCGTTGCCTGCGAAACCACCGACAGTTCGCTAATGCATGGGCTATAGGAATGTAGTTCCAGCAAATTGGTAAGTCTTTCCCGTGATACAACCAGCCATATTTCGGAATGATCTTGGCATGATGTGCCAACCTCAAGGATGTTTTCTATCGAGAACGCAATCCTTTATCCCTGCGAAATTGCTAGAATGCGCGGCACCAAATCCGATTAGGAGCTGCGTGGGCAAATACATAACAGATTACTTGCAGCGCGGCGGCAATATCTTTTTTGCTGGCGTGGTCGGGATGAGACACGATTGTCCGAACGTCTCTTTTCTCACTTCACATTGAAGGCCTTGAGGGCGAGAACCGATCGGCAGCTGTCGAGAGCGAATTCTCTTGCCTCATAGCGGTCTAAGTAATCGCTTCACTTTTCGGATGATGAACCTACTTGATGACGAAGGAGAAACAGGAATGACGCAGAAGTGGGCAGCTCTACTTGCATTAGTATTCGCCCTCGCCACAACGGGATGGGCAAGTAACGAGACCATACTATGGAATTTCACCAAGAGCAACGGCGACGGCGCTTATCCGTGGAGCAATTTCCTGATTTCCGACAGCAACGGCAATTTATATGGTGTGACCGGCGGTGGAGGCAGCAACTCGACCGGAATGGTTTTTGAGCCTTCTCCTGACGGCCACGGCGGCTATGCCGAAACTGTTCTCTACGATTTCAAGGGCTTTGGCAGCGGTGACGGTTCCTCTCCGTATGGCAGCCTGGCACGAGATGGAGCAGGCAATCTTTACGGCACCACGCAAGGAGGAGGCGCCAACGGCACGGGTACGGTTTAGATGTTGTCGCCGAAGTCGGGTGGCGGTTGGGTAGAGCGAATTCTTTACAGCTTCAGCGCGAGCGGAGCTACTGACGGCGCCAATCCATCCGGCGGCGTAATTCTTGGAAAAAACCAAACCCTGTACGGAACCACTACTTACGGTGGCGCTTATTCTTCCGGAACTGTATTCCAACTATCCAAAACGCAAAACGGAAGTACGGAAAAGGTGCTGCATCACTTCGGCGCAGCGGGTGACGGCGCGTATCCTTACGATCCCCTGGTTGCAGACCCGGAAGGAATCTCTATGGTGCCACCTCGATCGGGGGCGCCTCCGGCTCTGGTTGCGTTTATCGCCTCTCTCTGCAGAACGGGACATGGACGGAAAGCCTGCTCCATAGCTTTACCGGCACAAATGGTGACGGCAGCGGCATGTACTATGTCGGGCTGGTCGGTGACAAGTCTCGCGACATTTACGGCACAACCGCTTTTGGCGGCACCAACGGTACGGGAACGGTGTGGGAGCTCGTTTATTCCAAGTCAACGAATTCCTACTCGGAAAAGATTCTTTACAGCTTCGGAGCCATCAGCAGTGGAGACGCAAATTATCCCTATGGCGGCCTTGTCATGGACGGTGCTGGAACACTGTATGGAACCACAGAACAAGGCGGTTCGACAGAAAACAGTGGCACGGTTCTTAAGTTGACCAAGTCCGGATCAACGTGGACAGAAAGCATCGTCCACAATTTCACGGGTGGAAGCAGCGACGGGCAGGATCCATCCGGCAACCTTCTTCTGGGAAGCGACGGCAATCTGTACGGGATGGCGCAATTCGGCGGCGCGTCGAATGACAGCATCGTATATTCGATCACTCCCTAAGAAGGCCAAAGGAAAGTTGCGGGGCCAGGACGAACTGCTTGCGTCGTGTTTGGAATCCCAGGAAGTTATTCAGCGCGGTAGACCTGGTCTTGGCCTTATCAGGGATCAATGTTGCTTCTTAGAGAGTAAAAGGAGATCTCGGTGAAACTCGCCCTAAGCATACTCGCACTAATATTGCTTGCTACCGCCGCTTCTGCCCAGACTTTCAGCGTCTTTTACACCTTTCATTTTACGGACGGAAGTGCTCCAAACGGAGGTCTCATCCTCGACTCCGCAGGCAACTTCTACGGCACGACCTAATTTGGAGGATCCAACTCTTCCTGCCTGGGTCAGGCCCCGCTGCAGTTGCGTCGAGACCACCAACGAGTATTCCTGCAGTTGCGAGAGCTCCAGCACTGCGTTCGAAGAACCCTCGTCGCGTGATCTCATCTTAATGATGGCGTTTCGTCATGCGGTATTCCTTTGCGGGCGCCGGGAGGGGACCCCCACTAACGCGATCTCCATTCTGAACTACTTCTTGCTTTCGTCCCGCATCTCTGCCGGTCGTGCTGGCGTTCCATCCCCTTTTACGTAGTGCGCGTACCACGACAGATAGCGTTCCAAGCGGTCTTTCAAATGCGTTGGCGTCTTGAAGCCGTGATATTCGCCCGGATAGACGACCAGCTCAGTCTCTTTGCCAAGACTCTTCAGCGACTGATACATCTGCTCACCGCCCAGGATCGGAACGTTCCAATCCACCTCGCCTCCCATGAACAGCGTCGGCGTGGTAACGTTGGCGACTTTCCAGTACATCGAAACGTGGTCCCACACATCACGCTTCTCCCACGGACGTCCCAGCTCCGTTTCGTAATCCAAAACGTACTGATCGTGTCCGTACATGGAATCAAACTTCGTTGCGCCGGCTCCTGAGATCGCGGCCTTGAAGCGCGTTGATTGAGTGATAATGAAGTCGGTCGAAATGCCACCGTACGACCAGCCGCCGACTCCTAACTTGTCTGGATCCGCGAGTCCCTGTGCGATCGCGTAATCCACCATGGTCATGTCATCCTGGAAATCCTTGTTGCCCCAATCCGCAAAGATAGCTTTGGCATAATCTTCGCCACGTCCGGTCGAGCCACGAGGATTCGGGAACAGCACAACATATCCGTTGGCCGCGAACAACTGCGCCAGATGCGTGAACTCGGCGTAGTACGACCACACCGGACCGCCATGCGGACGCAGGATCGCGGGATACTTCTTGCCCTGAACATAGTCCAGCGGCTTGTACAGATACCCGTGGACCGTCGTTCCGTCTTTGCTCTTGAAGCTCACGTACTCGGGGATTGTGAGCTTGAGCTTCGTCATCAGCGCATCGTTGGTCTGGGTGATTCGCTTCGGCTCTCCGCCATCAGCGCTCAACATGAACACTTCCACGGGACGCTCGGGCGTTGTGAGCGTTGCGGCTATCGCTCCGTTCTTTGCGACGGTATAGGAGTAGAGCATCAGCCGCCCGCCGATAACGCGCGTGACGTCTCCGCCACTTGCAGGCACTTTGCAGAGGTTCTGTGTTCCGTCATCGTCGACGATGAAGTAGATGAACTTGCTGTCCGGAGAAAATCGCGGAGCACTCGCCATCCGGTCGAACGATTTTGTCAGCACCTTCGCCGCTCCGCCAGTTGCGGGAGAAATCGCCACGTGCTTCGTCGAATACTCCAGGAGTTTTGGATCGAGCTGCGTCACATAGGTAATCCACTTTCCATCAAGCGACCACGCGGGCTCTGCCTCTGCTCCAGCATTGGTCGTGATCTGGGTGAGGTGCTCGCCCTTGTCGGTGTTGTCCGAGGCCACCACAAAGATGTTGCTGTCGTAATTGCGGTCCGGATCGGGCATCGTTCGTTTGCTTGAAAACGCCAGCCACTTGCCATCGGGAGACCACGCCGGCGATTGATCGTCAAAGTCTCCGGAAGTCACCTGCGTCATTTTTTTGCTCGCAATGTTGAACACATACAAATGAGTGCGCCTGTGATCTAGATATCCGACCTCATCCACTTTGAACAAGTACCTGTCCACGACGTAAGGCTTCGGCGTTTTGCCCTTCTTTGAATCCGTTTTCTTGTCGGTGCTGTCGCCAGCGTCGTCCTTCGATTTCTCCTTCGCTTCTTCAATCTCCTCGGGCTTCGGATCCCGCAGCAGCAGGACCATCTTCTTGCTGTCGGGCGACCACGCAAAGTCGTCGACGTCCTGCACCGTGTCGGTAATCTTCTGCGCTTCGCCACCTTGGCGGTTCAGGAGGTAGACCTGCGTCTTGCCCTCGTTGCGGCCGGATAGGAATGCCAGATACTTTCCATCGGGACTCCATCGCGGATGCGTCGACGTTTCGTCCTCCACGGTCATCGCCACCGCCTCGCCGCCCGCTGAGGGCGCCACCCAAATTTGCGTGTGGTTCTTATCTGTTTTCAGCGATGCGGTTTCCACCGTGTACGCAACCCAGGCTCCCTCAGCACTGATTTGCGGATCGTCCACGGCTTTGATCTGGAACTGATCATCGACAGTAATCGGCCGCGGAGTTCGCGCTTCTTGTCCAGTTGCCAGTATCGATGCAAGAATGCATGGCATCCCGACCGCACACACAGCCATCCGACGCAGCTTCATTTTTGTTTTCTTCCTGGAAGGAGTGGAAAGATTTAAGCGCGGAGTGTACCACAAGGATTGACAGAGTTAACCGTTGCGAACTCGGCAGCATCGTGCCCTAGCAAAAGGCGAAAGAGCCCGCCACGCGCCGAGGAACGGACGGAGTGCTCCTTCGACTTTTCAATGAAGCAAGCAGACGATAAACGGTGCTCGTCGAGACATGCGAGCAGTGCACAACGAAAACCAGGTAATTGACATAAAGTCCCACGGTGTTTGTGGGGTTAGCGATGAACGGTTCTCTCCCTTCCTTGGGAGCGATACCACTTGACGCATTGTGTGGGGCGTTTAAGCCGCCCAAACCTCAGGCGGCTCTGTTGGACCCCATCTTCGAACGCTAACGAGCCGGAGCCGGTCGCGGAGCTGTTTGCGGTGCTGACGTAGTCGGCGCAGAGAAGTTCACCTTCGGCGGCACGCGCGATCCTTCCGACGCCTGGAAGTAGGCGTCATTCCGCTTGAATCCGGCCCATCCGGCGAAGATGTTAGTAGGGAACTGCTGAACGTAGGTGTTGTAGTCCTGCAAAGTATCGTTGTAACGTTTGCGCTCAACTGCGATCCGATTCTCGGTGCCCGCTAGTTCATCCTGCAGACGCAAAAAGTTTTCGTTCGACTTCAACTGCGGATAATTTTCTACGATGACCAGCAAGCGCCCCAAAGCGCCGTCCAACTGACTGTTGGCGGCGATCTTCTCTTGCGGGGTTCCGGCCGAAAGCAATGCCGAACGCGCCTTCGCGATGTCTCCAAAGACGGTCTGCTCCTGCTGCGCGTACCCCTTCACCGTCTCAACCAGGTTTGGAATCAGGTCGGCGCGACGTTGCAGCACGATATCCACCTGCGACCATGCCGATTTCACCGCTTCGTTCTTGGTCACGAGCGTGTTTCGGGTGCTTACATAAGATCCGAAAACGGACAGTGCAAGCACGCCGATGATGACCACAATGACGATTACTGCGATCAATCCCTTACCCATGAAATTCCTCCCGTAGCTTGATGATGCATACGTCGATGGCTCTATGCAGACGCCATATCGACAGCCGCAATCACTTTTTCCACCGATGACAGATACCGAGCGGCCAAGTCGACGATGTCGATCTTCTTCCGGTCCGCTTTACCTTCCCGCACATCCAAAACTTTCAAAATCGATCCACCATCAAATCCTACGCGTTGCGCGAGTGCAGCCACCGCCTCGCGACGAGAAGTGCTCGCCGATTCTCCCAGAGCGATCAGTGTATGGCGAAACAAGGTGCTCAACGACGAGACCGACCGCAGCACGACTTCCCACAGCCGCGCTTCGTTTGCGTCCGCGAGCATCAAATGCTGGCGCAGCAGGATCAGCTTCTCGCGCAGCTCGTATTCCACCTGCACCCGGTGAAGATCCATCGGAATCTGCAAATCCTTCAGCGGATCGTCTCCAAACAGCACGCGGTGATGCTGCTGCATATCGAGCAACTCAATGGTAAATACGTCGGTCGAGCGCTGAAGTTCCTGTTTTGTCATGCAGAGTGGCGGGGTTTGCTTCTTGCCGTCCCACCATTTCGCTGCCGGTGACAGTGCGTGCAAAGCCTTTAACGAGGTGTCTCGCAAGATGCACATCAGGTTTACGTTCGACAGTCCTTCATGGAAGTCGCCGGCAGCGGCCGACCCAAAGAGGATCACGCCCTCTACATTCGATCCGCCGGCTTCACGTACGCGCCTGACAAACTCGTCAATCGTATCTTGTGGAATCATTCGATCCTCGCCTCACCAACTGCCGCTGGCACCGCCACCGCCGGAACTGCCTCCGCCAAATCCACCAAACCCGCCTCCACCGCCGAATCCTCCTCCACCCCCACCTCCGCCCCAGCCTCCACCCCCACCTCCGAATCCTCCGCGGCCGCCAATATTAGAGAAGAGAATCCAGAACAAAATGCTCCGCAGCGGTGTGGCCAGAATGATCAGAAAAATAATGACCAGCAGAATGATCCCGCCGAATGAGATGCCCGACTCAGGCTGCCGCACACGCCTTGTTGGCGGACGCGCCCGCGTGTTGGTCAACTGGACGCCGGCGTCCGAAGCAATCACATCCGCGACACGGCTAGTCACTAGCAAGAGAGCCTGATCGTAATCGCGGCTCTGCATCAGTGGGATCGCTTCACGCTGAAAGCCGCCTACCTTGCCATCGGGAAGAATCGGCTCCAGGCCGTAACCGACCTCAATGCGCCACCGGCGGTCTTGTATGGCATAAAGAATGAGGACGCCACGGTCGGTCGACTTCGCTCCGATACCCCATTTGTGGTAGAGATCGACCGCATAGCTATCGACGTCATTTCCATCAAGAGTATTGATCGTAACGAGCGCGATCTGCGCGTGAGCCTTCTGGTCGATCTGGGTGGCGATACCCTCAATCTGGGCCTTGGTTTCGGGGGAGAGGACGTGGGCGAAGTCGTTGACGTAGCCGGTGGGTTTGAGTTCGGAGACCTTCTCGGCCTTTGCCGCAATGCCCGGCAGCAACAGCCACACCGCGAGACATACTTTCACGCGCGGGTTCACACGTAAATTGTACAAGACATTGAATCAAAGGACCGTTCTGCAGGCATCCGCCGAACCAGTTTCGCCAGCCGTTCCTGTTCACTGCCGGCCGATTGGCCATGGTCACCTTAGTAATTTGCAAGGTCACAGGCACATCCATGATGATGGGCGACAATGGCCTCAGGCTCTGATAAAACGCGCCGTTGGGATCGCCTGCCCGTTGATCTACCCGTCCGTGTCATCACGTCCAAGGGATTTTCGGCGACGGTGGTCGAAGGACGCGGCACGGAACTGAGCCAGGGTGGCATGACGTTGTACGCCGGTATCCTGCTCAATCCAGGCGATTTGCTGGAAGTGGAATTCGAGAATCCCACCCCGTCGCGCATGCCAGCCATCGTCCGTTCGAAGAATGGCTTTTGTTTCGGCCTCGAGTTCATCACGCCCCTGCCTTCCTAGTCGCCATACCACCCCGAATAGATTTTTCGACCTGACTTGTTCTAGCATTTGATCAAGGCTGCGGGGGGCTCCGTATGTACTTCGAACAGTTCTACCTTGGCTGTCTTGCGCACGCTTCCTATCTGTTGGCTTCCGAAGGCGAAGCCGTAGTGGTGGATCCGCAGCGTGACGTTGAACTCTATCTAAAAGCCGCCGCCGATCAGGGCGTGACCATCCGCCACATCTTCGAAACTCATCTCCACGCCGATTTCGTCTCAGGACACAAGGAACTCGCGGCACGCACGGGGGCCAGGATTTATATGGGCGCGCAGGCTAACGCGGCATTTCCGCATGTGCCGGTCAGCGATGGATTCGAATTGAAATTCGGCAAGGCATCCATTCGGGTGCTGGAGACACCCGGGCACACGCCGGAGAGCATCTGTCTTGTCGTCACCGACGCCGAAAAGTCCGCAGACCCGTGGGCGGTGCTAACGGGTGACACGCTTTTTATCGGAGACGTCGGACGCCCGGATCTCTCTCCGAAGCACACGCCCGCGCAACTGGCCGGTCTGCTCTACGATAGCCTCCATCGCAAGCTCATGACTCTTCCCGACAAGGTGCTGGTTTATCCAGCGCACGGTGCAGGTTCGCTGTGCGGTAAGAATATGCGTGCAGAGCGCTCCTCGACCATTGGCACCGAGCGACTGACGAACTACGCCTTACAGATCAAGAGCAGGGAAGAGTTCATCCAGACACTGACCAGCAATCTACCCGCTCGACCAGAGTATTTTGCCAAGGATGCAGAGATCAACCGCACCGGTGCGGCTGCCTTGTCGGATTTGGCGCCACTGCGTGCCGTCGCTCCAAAGGAATTGCAGCGGATGTTGAACGACGGTGAGATTGCTCTGGACGTGCGATCGGGCGACGAGTTTGCCGCCGGACACGTGCCGGGTTCGGTCAACATCGCGTTGTCAGGTCAATTTGCATCGTGGGCGGGCACGGTGCTGGGATTGGCGTCGCATCCGGTGCTGATTGCGGATACGGAGCAGCAAACAGAAGAGGCGCGTTTGCGTCTTGCGCGCGTCGGAATCGAAGCGCTCAATGGCTATCTGCAAGGCGGCGTGGCTGGATGGAACGCGGCTGGGCTTCCAATTGCGACGACCTTGCAAATTTCACCGCAGGAACTGCAGGCCAAACTGCAATCCGGCGAGGTGCAAGTACTCGATGTACGCCGCGAACCCGAGTGGGATGCCGGGCACATCGAAAGCGCCACCTGGTGGCCGCTGGACAACTTCAAAGTCTCTCCGCCCGAGATCGATCACGAAGCGCCCCTGGCGGTGCACTGCAAGGGCGGCTACCGCAGCATGATCGCCAGCAGCCTGCTCGAACGCGCCGGGTTCAAGAACATCCTCAATGTGGCGGGTGGATTTGACGCTTGGCAGGCGGCGAACTTGCCAGTCGTGATGCCAGTCACAGCTAAGGGCTAGGTTCGTCCTGTGGAAAAAGTGTTCCTTCAGGAACATTTTTATGTACAAATCTGTACATATACTGGCAGAAGCCATGCAACTTGTCATTCCGAGCGAAGCGAGGAATCCCTAGCACCCTCAATAGTTGTTTTAGGATAGGGATGCTTCGACTGCGCCGAGTTCCGCTTCGCTGCACTCCGGCTCCGCTCAGCATGACAATACTCTCGGTGGCACGCGGAACGGCTCACGCAGCGGTTGCTTCAAGTCTGCTTCCACGTTCAACGATAAGCCTGATAAGAGTTTCGATCTCTGCATCGCTTACCGATGGATTCATGCAGGTAAATTTCAGGCATTGGAGGCCGCGAACACGAGTGTGACCGATTACGGCTTGTCCTTGATCGAAGAGTTGCCGGCGGATTCGGTTGTTCAACTGATCGGCGTCGGTATTTGGCTTTGACGGGACATAGCGAAATATCACCGTACTCAGTTGAGGTTCGGCCATAAGTTCGAGTTGTGGTGTCCTTCGCACCACCGCGGCCGCATGTGAGGCCAAGGCGATTGTGCGATCGATCATCGCAGCCAGCCTGTCTCGTCCGAGTGACTGAAACGAGATCCAGAGCTTCAGGGCGTCGAAGCGGCGGCTGGTAAGCAGGGAAGTCGTGACCAGGTTGGGGATCCCCTCTTCTTCATGCAGTTCTGGATTCAGGTAATCGGCGTACAGCTTGATCGAATCGAAATGACTCGTATCGCGCAGCAAGAATGCGCTGCAGGGAATCGGCTGCCAGAAGAGCTTATGGAAGTCGATGGTGAGAGAGTCGGCCAATTCGATTCCAGCGATTTTGTCCCGATGCGAGGCGGAGAACAGCAATGCACCGCCATAGGCTGCATCGACATGCAGCCAGCAGGTTGCCTCGCGCGCAAGGGATGAAATCTCCCGCAGCGGATCGATGGAACCGAAATCAGTCGTGCCTGCCGTGGCCACCACGGCCATCGGGAGCAAGCCTTCTCCCGATAAACCCTGAAGAGCGTCGCGCAACGCTGGAGGCTTCATACGAAAATGCTCATCCACGTCTATCCGAACAACTGAATCAGTTCCAAGGCCCAACTGTGATGCGGACTTTTCGACAGTGAAGTGGGCGACTTCCGAGCAGAGGATGCGGAGACGGTTTGCCTCGGCGGGAAGGCCAGACTTCTGCGCCGACCAGTTCCATTGCTTCTTCAGAAACGCGTCGCGAGCAAGCAGCAGGCCCGTGTAGTTCGACTGTGAGCCGCCCGTGGTGAATGTCCCGCCTGCTGTCCCCGGGAGTCCCGCCTGGCCGCATAGCCAGCGAATCATCTTCTGCTCAACGATGGTGGCGATCGGCGCCTGATCGAAGGAGTCCATCGACTGATTGAGCGAGCTGATGACAACCTCCGCAGCGAGCGCGGCCAGCAGTGGCGGGCAGTGCAGGTGCGCCGCAGTGCGTGTGTTTGAGACGCTTACCGAGTTCTCCACGACGGTTCGCAGAATCTGCGCGATCTCATCGGGAACTCGACCGACCTCCGGAAGAAAGTCCGGATCGACAAGCTTAGACAGCTCCGCTGCTTTCTTGCCAGAGTAAGGACTTTCGGGCCAAGACTGACAGACCAGTTGCGCGGCTTCTGATATCAGCTGTAGATAAGCCGTCATGCTCGTTTCATGTTGAGTTAGAAAGTCCGTGTCGAACAAAGCGCTCTCCAACAACGGGGATCGAACGAAGTCGCGATTATCTTGCCACATGAGCTTCATCTGAGCACCGCCAACGCGAAACTCTTGAGGGCGCCTGAGGTATAGACTGCTGGAGCCCGTTGCCTTGATAGCCCCGCTGAGGAAGGAATCTCGATGAAGACCGGCAAGATCGCGCACAAGTTTCGCATTGATAACGGAAAGCATTTCCGCTTGAAAGACTACGACCCCGCGGATACAGGTCATTGGAAATCAAAGGATCATGCGACCGAAGCCTTGCAGGAGGGTATTGCGCGTACCGCCGATCTGCAAGACAGGCTTTATGCACAGGACAATTGGGCGCTGCTGCTGATCTTTCAGGCTATGGATGCGGCCGGGAAAGATGGAGCCATCAAGCACGTCATGTCGGGTGTGAATCCGCAGGGCTGTGAGGTTCACTCCTTCAAAGCTCCTTCCGCGCAGGAACTGCAGCACGACTTCTTGTGGCGGACGACCTGCAAGCTTCCAGAACGAGGCCACATTGGCATCTTCAATCGCTCCTATTACGAGGAAGTGCTGGTTGTGCGAGTGCACTCCCAGATCCTGAAGAGCCAGGGAATCCCAGACAAGCTTCTAGGAAAACAGATCTGGGACGACCGATTCGAAGATATCGGTTCTTTTGAGCGTCACATGGCACGCAATGGAACCGTAATCCGCAAGTTTTTTTTGCACGTGTCCAAAAAGGAGCAGAAGAAACGCTTTCTTCAACGCCTGGACGAGCCCGAGAAGAACTGGAAGTTCTCGGCGAGCGACGTCCACGAGCGTGATTGCTGGAATGACTATCAGGACGCTTACGAAGAGATGATTCAGAATACGTCGACGAAGCACGCACCTTGGTATGTGGTGCCGGCGGACAATAAGTGGTTCACGCGACTCGTGATTTCGACCGTCATTGTCGATACCCTCGAATCGCTCAACCTAAGCTATCCGAAAGTGGATGATGCAAAGAGGAAAGAGCTCGAGGAAGCAAAAAAGAAGCTGCTGAAAGAATGAGGAGTTGTTGGGAAGATGCTTCCATAGGTATTAGCACGTCCCTCAAACACCTTAGAATTTGTCATTCCGCAACGGCGTTAAGCCGTTGCGGAATCTGCTTTCTGCCGGCAGCGGATGCGCCGCTGGCCAACAGGAGATTCCTCCCCTTCGATTCCGCTCAGGGTTCGGAATGACAACAATGGCTAGAGGGGAACCTATAGCCAAGCTGCGTACGTACTACGTCTCATGAGAGCGAGCAAAAGCCGGTCCTTTCGAAGTTCATTACCTGAATGTGCTTACACCAGATCACGAAACCGCCTCTTTGCATCGGAGGACTTCAGGGGTACCATAGTGGGACATTGTTCACGTCATCCGCGGAGATAACATAGTTATGGGCCTAACCTCTTCTTCCCCCAGAAGTATGAGTGTTGCTGCACAGTGGATTTTTGCAGTCGCTCTCGTGACATTCCTTTCTTCTTCTTTGCTGTCGCAAGCGAAACCGGAGCGGCAATCGAAAGCCGCCAAAGCTGCCGCTCAATCCACGGCGTCTACTCAGGCGGCGGAAGCTCCAGCGCCAGCGAGCAAGAATGACGACGAGGAAGATTCGAAACCCGAAGACAAGGCCTTCAAAGGGATGAAGTATCGGATGATCGGCCCATTCCGCGGCGGACGTTCGCTTACCGCGGCTGGCGTGCCTGGCGATGCGACGACATATTATTTCGGCGCAACCGGCGGGGGTGTGTGGAAGTCGACCGACGGAGCCATGACTTGGTCTTCGGTTTTCGACAAAGAGGGAACGTCGGCAATCGGCAGCATTGCGGTAGCGGCCTCGAATCACAATGTGCTCTACGTCGGTACGGGCGAGGCCTGTATTCGGGGAAACATTTCACACGGTGACGGCGTGTACAAGACGCTCGACGGCGGCAAGACCTGGAAGAACGTCGGACTGTATGACTCACGTGCTATCGGGAAAGTCATCATCAATCCAACGAACCCTGACATCGCGTTCGTCGCCGCCCTCGGCCACCCGTACGGGCCCAACACTGAGCGCGGCATCTTCCGCACGACCGATGGTGGCAAGACGTGGGAGAAGGTTCTCTACAAAGACGAGAATACCGGCGGAATCGATGTGGCCTTCGACCCGCACAATCCCAACATTCTTTATGCTGCTTTGTGGCAGGCGCGCCGGACCTCATGGAGCATGGCGAGCGGCGGTCCCGGCAGCGGTGTTTATCGCTCCACCGACGGCGGCACAACCTGGAAACATCTTGAAGAACACGGCTTGCCCAAGGGCCCATACGGAAAGATTGGCGTTGCAGTGGCGGCCAATTCGGATCGCGTCTACGCCCTGATCGAAGCGCACAATCCCGATGGCGGCCTCTATCGCTCAGACGACGGCGGCGAGTCCTGGCAACTGGTGAATGCGAGCCACAGCCTGTGGCAGCGCCCTTGGTACTACATGCACGTCATTGCCGATCCACGCGATGAAAATGTGCTCTACATCATGGACGTCGACGCCTACAAGTCGACCGATGGCGGTCATCTCTTCAATAAGGTTCACGTCCCGCACGGAGACAACCACGGTTTGTGGATCGATCCCATGAACACGAAGCGGATGATTGCTTCGAACGACGGCGGCGTGACGGTCACGCTGGATGGAGGCAAGAACTGGTCGCCGCAAGACAATCAGCCCACCGCGCAGTTCTATCACGTTACGACCGATACGGCATCCCCTTATCGCGTCTACGGCGCGCAGCAGGACAGCGGCACGGTGGCGATCGTCAGCCGCAGCGACGATGGTTCCATCAGTCATACCGACTGGTATGACGTGGGCGGTGGGGAAGCAGGCTATATTGCGCCAGATCCGCAAGATCCCAATGTTGTGTATGCCGCCGACTATCAGGGAAATATCACGCGCTATGATCGGCACGTCGGACAGGTGAAGTCGATCACAGAAGTGCCAGAACTATCCGACGCGCATGGCGCGGCGAATCTCGAACACCGCTTCCAGTGGACCGCGCCGGTGATGATTTCTCTGCACGATCCCAACGCGCTCTACCATGCCGGCGAAATGCTGTTCAAGACAACGGACGGTGGCGTGCATTGGCAGGCGATTAGTCCCGATCTGACCCGTAACGACAAGGCCAAGCAGAAAGTGTCAGGCGGCGACATCACGCTCGATGATTCGGGCACGGAGTACTATGACACCATTTTCG
The DNA here is from genome assembly GCA_035264195.1 of Candidatus Sulfotelmatobacter sp. Classification (GTDB taxonomy): domain Bacteria; phylum Acidobacteriota; class Terriglobia; order Terriglobales; family Acidobacteriaceae; genus Sulfotelmatobacter. The sequence goes on from DATFQQ010000140.1 coordinate 26,124, forward strand.
CACTCGCGGAGTCTCCGCTTACTAAGGGATTGCTTTGGGCGGGCACGGACGACGGACTGATTCAACTGACGAAAGACGAGGGCAAGACCTGGACCAACATCACGCCAAAGGACATGCCGGAGTGGAGCCGCATCAGCCAGATTGATGCGTCACCCTTCGACGCCGGGACTGCGTATGTGGCAGTCGATCGCCATCAGTTTGATGATCTGAAGCCTTACATTTACAAGACCAGCGATTACGGCAAGACGTGGACGAAACTCGGCTCAGGAATTCCCGACCACACGTTTGTGCGCGTGATCCGCGAAGATCCGAAGAAGCGCGGCCTCTTGTATGCCGGAACGGAAGAGGGTGTTTACGTTTCCTTTAACGATGGAGCGAACTGGCGTCGGTTGAAGCTCAATCTGCCGACCGTCCCGGTTCACGACCTCGTAATCAAGAGCAGCGATCTGGTTGTCGCGACGCACGGGCGAGCATTCTGGATTCTGGACGATCTGTCTCCGCTGCGGCAGTATTCGGATGACATCGCGCAGAAAGACGCGTTCCTCTACACGCCAGCGACGGCACATCGCATTCAGGCGGGCGCGGGAGGTGAACGGCGCCCATCGAAGCGAACCGGGCAGAATCCCCCAGCAGGGGCGGTCATTTACTACTATCTGAAAGATGCACCGAAGGCTGATACCGAGGCCAAGATCGAGATCCTGGATGCCTCGGGCAAGGTCATCCGGAAGTACTCAAGTACTGAGTACAACACACTTGACGAACCTCTCGATCCGGACGACAAGAAACCTGAGAAGGAAATCAAACCTGAGGCGGGATTGAACCGTTTCGTCTGGGATTTGCGTTACGAAGAGGCGCGGCATGTGCCGGGCTACTACTTGTGGGAGTACGGTTCGGGAGCCCGCGGACCGGTAGCTGTGCCAGGCCACTACCAGGTGCGGCTGACGGTTGGCGCGAAGACTCAGACGGCTGATTTCGACTTAAAACTGGACCCACGCGTGAAGGTCAGCCAGACGGATCTCGACGCGCAGTTCAATCTGCTGATGGCGACGCGGGACGAACTCAGCAAGGTCTACGACACCGTGAATCAGATTCAGGACGTGCGCTCGCAGCTTGCTGGTCTGAAGCGGCGACTTCCAGAGAACGCCTCTGCCAAGACGATAGTGACCGCGGCCGACGACCTCGAAAAGAAGCTGGTGGCGGTGCGGGACGGCATTGTAAATCTGGACATCAGCGCCAATGAAGATTCCCTCGCGTATCCTCCGCAACTCGACGCGAAGTTGGCATTTCTCGCCATGGATGCGGGATCTGCTGATGCCGCACCTACGGAGGCCGAACAGCGGCAGTTTGAGAAGTTGAAACGGCAGAGCGGGGAACTCATCTCCCGCTGGGAAGACCTGCAACGCCGGGATCTGGCAGCCTTCCAGAAACTGACGGCAGAGGGAAGTCTTTCGACTGTCCTCGTGCCTCCGGCAGGGCGTACGGTGGATGAGCCGGTCGCCGCCCACTAACACCGAGGGGTCAGTGGTCAGTGACAGTTTGCCAGTAAAACCCAGAATCCAGATCTTGCGGAGCCGTGGAGATCAGGGTGTACTGGCAACTGACCACTAGTCACTGACCACTAATTCCGAACCCTTCCCCAACCGCAAGTTAACTCCTCGTATTACTTTCTATTACTTCTGTGCCAGACTCATGGCACGGATGTGCCTTGTTCGGGCTAAGGTGCGTTGCTATTGTGCCGATAGAGGTTCATGTACTTCCTCCCCTGCAGGTGATCGAGGCCGAACCGGGGGGTATTCATGCGAGTAATGCACCTTTGTTATGCGGCGATTGGCTTTGCGGTGGCCCGCTGGATTTTCCGGCGGCAAGCAGTGCCGGTAGTCGACCCAGTGACTCGTTTTCGATCGCAGGGGCTTTTGTAGATCTGTAAAGGGCTTGGGCGCGCGCACCCGTTGCGCCTCCATTTCGTCAACGCGCGCCCTTTGCTTCCGCCTGAAGTACTGTTACCAAGGTTTGCCCGGATCACCCCTGTTTTTCCCTTCACTTAATACAATTGGCTCAGAGACTTTCGCGGATATTTAGCTGCGTAAATGTTGCTCTGAAGGCTTATCGTGCGTCTTGCCGGAATCCGATTGCTGCTACTGACGACTGTTGTGGGCTTGCTTTCTTCGGGACGCATGCTGGCACAGGATGATCCCAACGACGTGCCGTTAGGCGACATCGCGCGGAACCTACGCAAGAAGCATCCCCCATCAAAGCCGGTCATTGATGATGACAATTTGTCGCAGGTGATGGAACGAGCAGACGACGGCCAACGATCCGGCTTTCGCTACTTGATGGCGGGGCAGGTCGAAGGGTTCAGCCTGGCTGCACCCGATGTAACTTGCAGCCTGTCCTTTAGCGCAAATGTGAAATCGCTGCTTACTGGCCAATATTCGCAGATGGATCTTCCTGCGGACGAGATAACGAAGCTGCACGGGCAGGCTACAATCGAAGGCGATTCGCTTACTGTGCCAATCTTCAATGGCACAGACTGGCATGTCAGCGAGCTGGCGATCGCGCTGACAGTTATCCGAAAACGGGGTGGGCTCGCCTTTCCGGGAGCAGTTTACATACCGGACGAAGGCGCCGACGTCAGCCCGACCAACCTCGTACAATTCGACCCACTCGAACAGGTCCGGTCGGAGAAGAAACCCGACGTCACGGTCATCTACCGCATGCGGACAGCTGCCCCTCCTTGGGAGCGAACTGTCTTCAGCGCACCCTTGAATCTGCAACTCGCATCCGAAGACGAGTGGCATTGGGCTCTCGTGCAGGCCAAAGGGTATCCGCCTGAGAGTTACTCGGCGCCCCAACGCAGAACTACCGAAGCGCAGGGCGTTGCGAGCCCCGTCCCTGTAAGCCTGACAGACCCGGAGAACCCACTCTCCGTTACCCCACAACATCGCTAGACACTTTGTTCGATTGTGCGGGCCTTCCGCGCTTAGTCTGGCGACATGCGGTGATCCTCCATAGACAATGTGTGCCCTCTCTGTAGATCCGTTCCACGGGTGTTAAACTAGAATCAATCCCAGTAAATTGAGGAAGCATGAAATTTGGCGTCATTATCTTCCCCGGCTCGAATTGCGATCACGATGCTTTTTGGACCATCCAGCATGTGGCCAAGCAGCCCGTCACGTTTCTCTGGCACGAGTCGCATGACTTGGAGAACTGCGACGCCATCATTGTGCCGGGTGGATTTGCTTTCGGCGACTATCTGAGGACCGGGGCGATCGCGAAGTTCTCCCCAGTAATGGAATCGTTGCGTAAGTTTGCGTCTAGCGGGGGATTAGTTCTCGGTATCTGCAACGGATTCCAGATACTTTGTGAGTCCGGCTTGCTACCCGGAGCCTTGATGCGGAATATCGGGCTGAAGTACGTCTGCAAGCCTGTCCATGTTCGGGTGGAGAATGCAGCGACCCCTTTTACAAATGCCTGCACAGTTGGAGAAGTACTCACGATTCCCATCGGCCATATGGAAGGCAACTACTTCTGTGATCCAGCGACCTTGGAGGAATTGAAACGGGAGAACCGGATCGTCTTTCGTTATAGCTCACCTTCCGGCGAGATTACCGGCGAGGCTAACCCGAATGGCTCATTGGAAAACATTGCTGGAATCTGCAGCCCGGGTGGAAATGTGGTGGGCATGATGCCACACCCGGAACGCTCGGCTGAACCAGAACTGGGTTGCACTGACGGTGTAAAAGTTTTCCAGTCGATGGTTGGAGCCTTAGTAGCCCGTTAGTTTCCTGCCAGTCAAAAAATTCTTTGCGCTTCGCAAACTTTAGGTATATCGTCATCCCTTCTTCCCCTGAAGTGCGGGTTCCCTAAGTCTAATTTTGTCGCTTACCAACACGCGGGGAGGCGTGTCTCTATATGACTCCGAAGCAGATCCTAGACTCGTTTTCAGAGACCTTGATACGAGACGATCGGATTCTTAGCTCGCAAGAGCACTCACTTATCACCACCTTGCTGCAGCATGCAAAGGCTGCCAGCGGAGATAGCCCGGAAACGCAAGAGGCAGTTCGGAAAGTAATCGCCTCGGCGATCGGTGAAACCGTTGCGCATCGTGCGTTTGCGGTGTTGGGAAGCAGTGTTGTCGACCGGATTCTGGAAAGCAGTTCCCTCGATGAAGCAACGGGCGTTCGTACGACCGAGACATTGAGGAGCCCCAAAGGGCCGCAAACACCTGGGGTTGCTCGACCGAGTCCGACTGGCCCACAAACCCCGGGAGTTGCCCAACCTACTCCTGTAGGTCCACAGACGCCGGGCACGCCGCTGCCAGAAACCCCGATGCCACCGTCACCTTCTGGCCCGCAAACACCTGGTCACGGGGTCACGAAGACGGTAGTTTCGCAAACGAGAGCCGCAGTCGCGGGACGACCGGAGAGGTTGGAAGCCCGCTGCGTGGTGCTGGACGAGTTCCTCGCACCTCAGGAATTGGCCGAATTGACTCGTTTCACACTTGAGAACGAATCCCAGTTCCTGGTCAGCGAAGTGCTCTCCCCCGACGCCGAGAAGGGAGTGGTCAACTATGACCATCGTCGCTCGCGGGTGCTCATGGAACTTGGACGCCATCAGGACATGATGCTTGAGCGGATCAAGGCTGCCTTGCCTCAGGTCCTAAAGAAACTGGACATGGAAGAGTTCAACATCAGCGCCGTTGAAGTGCAGGTTACTGCCAGCAATGACGGAGATTTCTTCCATTTCCATAGTGACAATGGGGCAGACCATGTGTCGTCGCGTCACCTTACCTTCGTCTACTTCTTTCACCGGGAACCACGGCTGTTTGAAGGTGGCGAGTTACGCATCCATGATGCGCACCTTGAAGCCGGCGAGTATGTCAGTGAAGGCAGTTACCAGACGATTGTTCCACAACAGAATCAGATCGTATTTTTCCCATGCGAACTGATGCACGAGATCACTCCGGTGAAATGTCCCTCAGGAGCCTTCGCCGATAGCCGCTTTACCTTAAACGGATGGCTGCGACAATAAGCAATTCGGCTTGGATCGAGTGGATGTCCACACTCTTCGGAGGAGTGTCGCGGCAGTCGCACGCCGCGGCATTTCCTCCGGATTGTTATTACTGTCTGCTCGATGAGCTACCCTTGCATTTACTGCCGCGAACCGTAGATTCGCGGCTTCGGAATGAAAACACAACTGAACTCTATCTGAATGCTGCGTGCAAATTGCTTCCGGCAGATAAGTTACCGGAAGCATTTGCTTATCAAAAAGACATCTTTTCTGCTTTTGCATTGCAAGGCACCATTGCCCTGGTTCGAGACGAGAGGACGGGTGCGTGTCTGCCATTCTGGCTGGATCGTAGGTTGGAGAAGGCCGTGCAAGGGCTTCGTCTCAACGAACCTGTCCTGGCATCGATGCCGCAAGAGGTGCGATCGGTGCTGGCTGCTGCGGGAATTCTCCTTCCGCGGCTGCAGTCCGAGCAAGCCGCTCCCGAGACGCAAGACTGGATTAGCAAGGCCAGAATGTCTTATCGGGAAAAGGGCTATGCGCCCTTGTCTGGACTCATCCATCCGTTCCACGTTGCGGCATTGCGGCGCTATTATCGCTGCCTCATTCGAAAAGGAAAGATCCGGCTCGGGGACGAGCAAAGTTCGCTTCGCTATGTAGCTCACAACGAACCGGTGGCACGCTTTTTTCACCAGCAGATTGCGCTAGCGCTTAGTGCCGTGGCCGGACAGCCACTTCAACCCTCTTATGTGTATATGGCTTCCTACCTAAGCGGGGCAGAGCTTAAGAAACACGTTGACCGGGAGCAATGTGAATTCAGCATTACACTGTGTCTGGATTTTTCACCGGAGCCGGAACTTTCCACGCCATGGCCCATTTGTCTAGATAGTGCAAATGGGAAGGTCGTGGTGTATCAAGGCTTGGGTGATGGGTTGGCCTATCGCGGAACGCGCTTGCCGCATTACCGCGAAAAGCTCGGTCCCGGTCAAACTTCCACTTCAATCTTCTTTCACTATGTTTCAGCGGACTTCCAGGGCAGGCTGGACTGACGCCGTTAGTGCAGCCCGTCGATGAGATACAAAACGGACAGTGTCTGGTTATACGCGTAGGCGAAGCGCTTTCCATCGCGGCTTACTACAATGGGGGCAAGCATAACGACACCCGACGAAACTCCGGGCCGTAGCTGTTGAATGACAGTTTGCCTTCCGGTAGCAACATCGACTCGATAGACTTTGCTTGGAAATTCTCCAGGGTGATAGCAATACAGGGCAGCACCATCTTCAGACCATTGCACCGCCACAAAAGTATCACCGAAATTAGGAATCGTTCGGGTGGAGCCTCCATCCAGCGAATAGATTGCGATGGAACGATCTGTTGCAGTCCCCACGATGGAATGGCCGTCCGGCGATGACGGCCCGCACAGAATCCCTTCTGGTGTCACGGCAATCGCTTTTCCGGTCGAGACTTCAACCGTGTAACAACGGGCGGCATGGCCCTTGGCATCGCCGTTCACGGCGAGTCTCTGTCCGTCCGTTAGAAAGCGCGCCCAACCCGAGGTGACATGATCAAGCCCACTAACGTTAATTACTTTCTGTTGGCCGGGCCCAATCGGCAGCAAGGTGACTTGGGGCGCCGGAGTTGGCGAAATCGAGATCGCCCACTTGCCATCCGGAGAAAGGCCGCCTGAACTTCCATCACCCAGTTTTACCGGTAAGTCTCCCTCCACCTTGCGAGTAGCCACCGCGTAAGTTGGGCCAGCAGCCTCGCTGGCATCCTCAAACAAAACGAACTGCCCGTCATGCGAGATGTCCCGGGGAGAATTCCAGTCGCGCCAGCTTAGATCGACGCTTTCCTTGCTTCCCAGAGTCGTGTACTCCATCGCAATGCGCTTGGAATCCAGCGAGACCAGAACCCGCCCGTCCGCGGAGACGTCCTCCAATCTGACCTCAACCGGCAGATCCAATAGAGTCCGGAGCTTGCCGGAGAGGTCGACGGCCATCAAGTTGAGGTTGTGCCCCTTATCGATGGCGGCAAACCAGATCTCTTTGCCGTCGGGACGCCAAGCAAGGCCGCTCTCGGCTTCCCACTCATGGGTCAGACTAAGAAGCTGCCCAGTGAGATCCACCGCGCGAACTGCGCCACGGTTATCCCACAGCACGGGGTGGTCCATGAACGCAATGGTGTCGTGCCGAGGAGAGAACCGAATGTTGCTGATCCAGCCGCTGCTCTGATAGAGGATCGTTCCTACCGGGTACTCGATGCGGCTGTGACCTCCTACATAGTGAACAACTGCAAGCTTGCCGTTTCCGTCCCAGTCAGCCCAGCGTACGTCGGGCAATATTTCGCGTGGCGAGCCTGCAGCTAGAGGCGCACTGGCCAGCGTCCCGTTTACCGTTTCCAACTGGCCAGAGTGGGTTCCGTGCAGTACCAATGCCATTTCAGTGGTATGCGAAATATTTAGGAGATTTGCATCGGTAAATTGTAGAGCCTGTGAGAGCAGGGAAGTACCCACGGTAGAAAACAACTGAACGGGTTTATTGTTCCAGGAGGCGCTATACACAATGGTCCCGTCTGGAGAGAAGCGCGCCGAATACACCGTGCCCAATTCGAAGGTCACGCGATGATATGTCGGTGCCGAAATGGAGGCAGGTATTAGTCGGCTGACAAGTAGGGCGACGGTTGCAACTGCCAGTACAGCGGCGATGGCCCAAGCCACACGCGGTCGTCGGGAGGGTCCAAAACCACCTCTTATCTTGACCGAAGAGGAGCCGGATACGGTTTGCAGAGCGAAAGCCAAATCTTTAGCTGACTGGAAACGATTCTCCGGATCTTTCTCCAGGCAGTGCCGAACGATATCCTGGTAAGCCGCAGGAATCCTGGCCTGCTCTAAGTTCGCGCTGGCGGGCTCCTCACGCAGCACGGCAGTCATTGTGTCGACTTCGGTTTCGCCGCGAAACGCCCGGCATCCGGCCATCATTTCGTAGAGAATCGCGCCAAAACTGAAAATGTCGCTGCGGTGGTCGACGGTTTTGCCGCGAAGCTGCTCTGGCGACATGTACGCCACAGTGCCGATCACTGCGCCATGCTTTGTGACTGTGGTTAGATTCTCGATTCCCCGGTTGTCTTCCGGATGGGGCTGAAGCTTGGCTACTCCGAAATCGAGAATCTTGACACGATTGTCGTTCGTGATGAAAAGATTCTCTGGCTTGAGATCGCGATGAACTATGTGGCGATCATGTGCGGCGATAAGAGCCTGCACAATCTGCAGCGCATACTCGGCGCCATCTCGTGGCGGGATGCGTCCTTCATTGAGGCGATGCCGCAGGGTTTGCCCTTCCAGCAGTTCCGAGACGATATACGGAGCCGTGCCCGCAAAGCCGACATCGTAGATGGCAAGAATGTTTGGGTGATTTAGCGCCGCGGCGGCTCGCGCTTCCTGCTCGAATCGCCGGAGGTGGTCGGGATTGTCACCGGATGCGGGCCGGATCAGCTTGAGGGCGACATCGCGACCGAGCCGTTCATCGTGCGCGCGGAAGACCTCTCCCATTCCTCCAGCGCCTATTTTTTCGAGGACCCTGTAGTGCCCGACGCGTTGCCCGACCATAGCAATTCTACAAACTGGGACAAATCTATAAACTCCGAATGGTAGGTGGGTTACGTTCCCCCGTCAACAGCATTATGGTTAATTCTCGTTATGAATGAAGGGATTGCTACGTATCTTGCGGGTACATCCCCTGTGGGGGCCTCATGTTATAATGATGATTCGCCTGCATGCTCATCGAGGCTTGCTTGTTGAGGACAATCCAGTGATCTCCTCTGAAGGCGAATCCTGCGCCATCCAAGTTCTTTAAATACGAGGTCGAACCATGTCCGGCCACTCAAAATGGGCCACAATTAAGCATAAAAAGGGCGCGCTTGATGCCAAGCGCGGCAAGATATTCACCCGTCTCATTAAAGAAATCAGCATCGCCGCCAAGAACGGTGGTGGTGATGCCGATTCTAACCCCCGCCTGCGCACCGCGATTCAAGCGGCTAAAGCGGAGAACATGCCCGCTGACAATATCAAGCGTGCCATCCAGCGCGGAACGGGGGAGCTCCCCGGCGCCGTCTACGAAGAATTCTCGCTTGAGGGTTACGGCCCGGGCGGTGTCGCCATCCTTCTCGATATCAACACCGACAATCGCAACCGTACCGTCAGCGAAATCCGGCATGTCTTCGGAAAAAACGGTGGCAATATGGCGTCGGCAGGTGCCGTCGCATATTTGTTCCACAAGAAGGGCGACATCATCATTCCGAAGGCTTCGGCCAAAGAAGACGATTTGATGAATATCGTCCTTGAAGCCGGTGGCGAAGACTTGCACGACGACGGAGATAACTGGGAAATCACGACTGACCCGTCCGCTTATGAAGGCGTGCTCGAGGCCGTGAAGAAGGCCGGTATCACTCCGGCATCTTCCAGCGTTGCGTTCATCCCGCAAAACTACATCAAGCTCGAGGGCCAGCAGGCTGGCACCATGATCCGCTTGATGGAAGCGCTCGAAGAGCATGACGACGTGCAAAACGTTCATGCCAACTTCGACATTGATCAGAAGTTGCTGGAAGAAGTTGCTGGATAAGTTCGGCAGAGAATCTTTGAGGCCGCCCGCTACTGGGCGGCTTTTTGTTTTTGCACTCCGCTCACCACAGTTTTCAACACCTTCGTGGAAAATTCTGTGCAAAACAGGCAAAGTACCTTCGTAAGTGATTCACCGGCGGATGCTTCAGCAGATTGCACAACTGCGAGTGCTGGCACTTTGGTGACAGATTTGGGAAAAAACTTATCTTGAAAGTTCGCCTCGACAAGTTGATCACAGACCGTGGACTCGTTGTTTCACGCGAACGTGCCCAAGCCCTCATTCTTGCCGGCAAGGTGCTGGTGGATGAGCAGAAAATCGAGAAGGCCGGTGCGCAAGTTGAACTAGATTGCACGATCCGCTTGCTGGAATCCGACTTGAAGTACGTCAGCCGTGGTGGACTTAAGCTTGAACGAGCCCTCGAGCATTGGAAAATCGACGTCACCGGCAAGGTCTGCATGGACGTCGGTGCATCCACCGGAGGATTTACCGATTGCCTGTTGCAGCATGGTGCGGCTAGGGTCGTTGCGATCGACACAGGCTACGGGCAGATGGATTTCAAACTCCGCCAGGAGTCGCGAGTCCGATTGCTGGAAAAGACGAACGCTCGCTACCTCAAAGCCGACGACGTAAGTGAAACAGTTGATTTCATCGCCATGGATGTGTCTTTTATTTCGGCAACATTGGTCCTGCCGGCAGTGGTAGCTGCGGCTTTTCCTCAGGACCGGCCCGGACGTCAGCTCGTTGTTCTGGTGAAGCCTCAATTCGAAGTCGGTCGAGAGTTGGTCGGGAAAGGCGGCATTGTGCGTGATGAAGAAGCTCAGCAGTCCGCCATTGCAAAAGTGCGCGCCACACTCGATCAATTGGGCGTCAAACGTACCGATCTTATCGGCTCCCCAATTCTGGGCGCAGAAGGCAACCGGGAATTTCTGCTCTACGGATTCTTCTAGCCCGTTCGGCCTGCTGTGGGGAATTCAACGACTTCCGATACAATCACTTGTTCATCATGGGAACGGCCATTCCGCAGTCCTCGCACAAAACGGCAGCAATAATCTCTCGTCCAGATCGCCCCGAGGTTGCGCAGATTCTACCCGGACTTCTGAGCTGGTTGCAGAAGCATGGGTATAGAGTTCTAACCGACGCGGAGACCGGAGAATATGCCAGCGGAGTCGAAGCCCTGCCGCGAACCGAGTTGGGAACGCGCCCTCTCGACTTGGTGATTGTTTTGGGTGGGGATGGAACGTTGCTTTCGGCGGCGAGACTCACCGCAGCGATTGACGTTCCGCTGCTCGGAGTCAACCTGGGGAGGCTCGGTTTCCTCACAGAAGTTCCGCCGCAGTCGCTCTCCACAATGCTCGATGCGATCGCGAGCGGCCGTGCGCCAGTCGAAACTCGTTTCCTGATGCGGTGTGACTTGGTTCGGGGAAATGAAGTTCGTGGCAGCTATCTTGTGTTCAACGATGCCGTGGTCAACAAGACAACGCTTGCGCGGTTGAATACCTACGATCTCTACATCGACAAGATGTTCGTCGCGAGTTATCGGGCGGATGGCATGATTGTTGCCACGCCAACCGGGTCTACGGCATATTCGCTGTCCGCCGGCGGGCCGGTGCTCATGCCCACGGTAAGTGCCTTCGTCGTCACCCCGGTTGCCCCTCATTCGCTTACGCATCGGCCGTTGGTCGTGCCAGATTCGGCGGAGATCGAAATTCTACTGCGTAGTGAAGAAGAAGTGGCTTATCTCAGCCTTGACGGACAGCCCGGTTTCGATTTGAGCGATGGCGATCGAGTGCGATGCCGTCGCTCCGAGCATCAGGTCAAGCTCTTCCGATCGGGGGCAGATTTTTTCCAGGTATTGCGCAGCAAATTGAAGTGGGGAGAGCGCGAGGACTAAGACTCAGTTCGGAATAGATCTGATATCTTTTCTCTTCGCCGAATGACCTTCACTGTCTTTCCGGACACCAGAATCTCCGCCGGCCGCAAGCGAGTGTTGTAATTCGACGAAAGCGACATTCCATAGGCCCCGACATCGAGAATGGCCAGAAGATCGCCTTCTTCCACGCCGGGGATCGCGCGGTCTCTGGCAAAAAAATCTCCCGTCTCGCAGACTGGCCCAACGATATCGACGGTCTCAGTCTTGGTGGAGTCGTCTCTTTTGCGCGTCACCGGCACAATCTCATGATGCGCGCCATACAGAGCCGGTCGAATCAAGTCGTTCATGGCCGCGTCAACTATAAGAAATCGCTTGCTATCATTCGACTTCTTGTAGATCACAGAGGTGAGCAGAAGCCCAGCAGGACCGATGATCGCCCGTCCGGGCTCAAGCAGCAGGTGCACGTTCAACTGGCGAAGTGGGGCAGCTAAGGTGCCGGCATATTCCGAGACGTGAGTCGAGAATTTCGCATTTGGCTTGTTGTAGGAAATGCCCAGCCCTCCGCCCGCATCGACGTAGTCAATCTCATGGCCGTCGCCGCGGAGTTCACAGATAAGGTCCGCTACGCGTGCCATCGCTTCGCCGAAAGGAGCCGCGTCGGTAATCTGAGAACCGATATGAACGCTTACGCCTTTCGCTTTGAGATATCGCGCACCTGACGCTTTTGAGTAGAGCGCTCGAGCGTCGCGAATGGGAACACCAAACTTGTGCTTATGCAATCCGGTCGAAATGTAAGGATGAGTCTCCGCCGCAACATCCGGATTCACCCGCATGGCGATGGGCGCCGTCTTCCGCAGCCTTCCAGCACACTCTGCCAGAGCCCACAGCTCCGATTCGCTTTCCACGTTGAACAGCAGGATTCCCGCTTTCAGCGCAGCCGTCAGTTCCTCGCGTGTTTTTCCAACGCCTGAGAAGACGATCCGCTTCGCGGCTTTGCGGTCGGCCGCAAGTACGCGTTCGAGTTCGCCGCCCGAAACGATATCGAAACCCGATCCTCTCCGCGCCAGCATGCGAAGAATGCTCAAATTCGAATTCGCTTTGACGGAATAGCAGACCGTGTGAGGAACATCGGCAAAAGCCCGATCGAACTCGCGATACCGCTCCTCGATCATGCGTGCCGAGTAAATGTAAAGAGGTGTGGCATATTTCCCGGCGAGTTTCGCCAGCGAGATCTCTTCGCTATGAAGGACCAGCGAGCCGTCGCGGCGCAGAAGTCCGCGGTTAGTCTCGCGATAAGAGAATCCCGGTGCACGTAAGGGTGTGACAGTCTGACTGCGAGGGGTCATTTTTTCTTTGAGGCAGTATGCGCTCCACCGCGCACTCGAATGGCTACAACTGTTTGGTCGTCAAAAGTTTCTACGCCGGCAGAGTGGTCGGCTACCGCCTTGAAAATCGCGTCGACAACTTGTTGAGCGGTGCTGGCCGCGTTTTCAGCCACGATCGCCTCCAGGCGCCCGCGGCCAAACAGGTCGCCCTTGCGGTTGCGTGCGTCGAGCATGCCGTCGCTGAAGAAGACGAATAGATCGCCGGGTTTCATGCGGAACTCGAATTCGTCATATTCCGCCTCGTCGAACAATCCTAGCGGCAGGCCGGTGGCCTCAATCACTTCTACCTTTCCCGCGTGAACATAGACGGGACGTGGGAGGCCTGAATTCGAGACAGTCAATGTCCGGTGCGCATCATCCCAGACGGCGTAAATGATGGAGACAAACTGCGCCTCGACCCGGCGCTCCGCCAGTGACAGGTTGACTGCCGATAGCATTTCCGATGGCGACGGTTCAATCGGAGCGTGGGATCTCAATATCCCGCTGACCAGGGCAGCATAAATCGCGGCGGGCGCGCCTTTTCCGCTGACATCTCCGATGGCGATCCCAAGCCGCGACATCGAGTATGGAATGAAGTCGTAAAGATCACCACCAATCGTTCGCGCAGGAACGAACTTAGCCGCCACATCGAGATGTCCGAGTTTCGGGCTGGCTTGGGGAAGTAAGCGTCCCTGCAATTCGCGCGCAAGCGAAAGGTCGCGCTCCAGGCGGCGTTCCTGACGTTCGATTTCTTCGTAGAGCCTGGCATTTTCGAGCGCGATGGCGATCTGAGCGGCCAGAGTCGTCATGGTGCGTTGATGCTCTTCTGTGAAGAATCCGCGACGAGTGTGCTCGAGATCGAGTACCCCCACAACCTTGTTCTTGTAGATCAGCGGCACTGCCAACTCGGACTTCGTCTCCGGATTTGCCAGCACATAACGCTCATCCTTACTGACATCGGGCACGAGCACCGCCTGTTGATGTTCGGCGGCATAACCCACCAACCCACGGCCCAGCGGAATCTCGTGCTTTAGGTGAATGTTTTCGTTGAAACGCAGAGAAAACCGGTGTTGCAGTTTCTCGCCGGCGGGGTCGAGAAGCAAAATGCTGAACATCTGGTAGTCGATCAGACGCCGTACCAGTTCTGCGATCCGTCCAAGTAACTCGTCGAAATTCAAGATCGACGTCAGTTCGCGTGCAATTTCATTGAGCAACAACAAAATGCGCGCCTGCTTGGTTGTGCGCGTATAGAGTTGGGCATTTTCAATTCCCGCAGCCATACGCGAGGCAACCAGTGTCAGGATGTTGACATGCTCGTCTGTGAACGCGCCGGGTTCTCGGCCTTCAATATCAATCACCCCAATCACGCGATTCTTGGTGATCAGCGGGATCGCCAGTTCCGAGCAGACATTGGGAACGGCCTCGATGTAGCGTGAATCTTCGCGGACGTCGTTAATGAGCACGGCCTGTCGCGACTGGGCGGCCAGTCCAGTTACACCGTCGCCAACCTTGACTCGGGCGCGCTCCGCGAATTCGGGTGGATAGCCAACCTGGAAACGGAACCGAAGTTCTTGAGTCTTCTCGTTCAACAGCAGGATCGCGAAAATTTCATAGTCGATGACCTTGCGGACGACTTCTGCCACCCGGCGCAGCGTGGTGTCGAGGTCGAGCGACGTGGCAAGCACGTCTGCTACGTCGAGCAGCAGCGACTCGGCTGGAAGACGATCCGGTTTGGACACGACAGAACCCATAGCATGTATGATAGCAGCCGCGTTTCGGCTTTTATTCGCTCAACTTGTGCGGCTTAATGCAGACCAAAGAAAGCTATTGGCGCCTATTCTCGCGGCACAATGCAAATGTCTGCAAGATTGCGATACTTTTCCGCGTAATCGAGACCGTACCCGACCACAAACTCATCCGGAATTTTAAACCCAATATAGTCGCCTTCCAATGGCAACTTGCGCCGCGAAGGCTTATCCAGCAACGCCGCCACCTTTAACGCCCGCGGCTGTCGCGCCTGCAGCATCCTCTTCAGGTACGTCATAGTCAGTCCCGTGTCGAGGATGTCTTCGACCAGAATAATGTTTCTGTCTTTGACGGTTTGATCCACATCTTTGGTGAGCTTTACTTCGCCTGTAGAATCCCAGCCGTTCTTGAGTTCCTGGGTTGGTGTTGGACGATTGCCGTAGCTGGAAACCCCGATAAACTCGAATGTCGCATCCAGATTGATTTGGCGGGCCAAATCCGAGAGGAAGATCGCTGCCCCCTTGAGCACCCCCACCAGAATCACGGACTGATTTGCAAAATCTTTCGTGATTTGTGCACCAATCTCACTCACGCGTTTCGCGATGTCCTGCCGCGAAATCAGCACCTTAAGTTCTGACATGGCGTTTCATATTAAACTAGCTGAGCCCGTTAGGGGAAAATGCTTAGCAGCACTCGGCAGTCAGGATTCGGCACTCGACTCCAAATGCCGATTGCTAACTGGAATAGCTAAGACCTAGAAGCTAGGAGCTAGTCGCTGTATGAACTTGAAAGGCATCGAACTGACGTGGTTGGGCCACGCAACGTTTCGTATTGAAACGCCGGCGGGCAAGACCGTCATCATCGATCCCTGGGTCATGGGAAATCCTATGTGTCCGGCTTCTGAAAAGAACGTAAAGAGAGTCGATATTCTTCTTTGCACCCACGGCCACGGCGATCACATTGGCGATGCCGTAGAACTCTGCAAGAAGCACAATCCGACTGTCGTTGGCATTCCGGAACTGGCCGGCTGGCTGGGCAAGAAGGGCGCCAAGCAAATCGCCGAAATGAACAAAGGTGGAACGCAGACGGTCGGCGATATCAAAATAACCATGGTTCATGCGGATCACTCTTGTGGTATCCAGGACGGCGACGAACTGGTCTATGGTGGCGAAGCGTGCGGATACGTCGTCGAATTCTCCACCGGCCTGAAAATCTATCATGCGGGCGACACGAACGTTTTCGGCGACATGGCGATCATCCGCGATCTGTACGCCCCCGAAATCGTGATGCTGCCCATCGGTGATCACTACACCATGGGACCCCGCGAGGCGGCCTACGCTTGCAATCTCCTCAAACCAAAACAGGTCATCCCGATGCACTTCGGAACCTTCCCGGCGCTGACTGGCCGGCCAAATGAATTGCAAAAGTTGGTCCCGGGAGTCGAGGTCGTTGAGATGAAACCAGGACAGACCATCGGCGGCTAACTCACGTCAAGACATTTCCTGGAAAGGTAAAGATCGTGACACCAAGCAAGAAGAAAAGTTCTCCCGCCAGTTGGCGGCATTACAACTTCACAACAGCCGGACCCGTCGACGACTATCTCTACTCAATGCTTCCCGCCCGCGATGAAGTTCTCGGCGAAATGGAGCAGTACGCCACCGAGCACAAGATTCCCATCGTCGGTCCCGCTGTGGCCCGTGTTCTCCAGCAACTGGCCATGATGATCAACGCACGCACCGTCTTTGAACTTGGCTCTGCTATCGGATACTCGACGATCTGGTGGGCGCAAGCGGTGGGCGACAGCGGACGCGTGGTCTATACCGACAGCGATTCCAAAAATGTCGACCGTGCCCGTGGATATTTTGCGCGTGCAGGAGTTACCAAGCGCATCGAATTGCGAACCGGCGATGCTCTGGAAGTGCTCTCCGAACAAAAGCAGGAGTTCGACATCATCTTCAACGACGTCGACAAAGAAGATTATCCCCGTGTATTGCGCCTAGTGGCTCCGCGCCTGCGAAAGGGAGGATTGTTCGTCACCGACAACGTGCTCTGGAGCGGCCGTGTTGCGGAAAAGAATCCCGATGCCCGCACCAAGGCGATCCTCGAGTTCAACCGAAAACTTTACGACTCGAAGGAGTTCTACACGACCATTCTGCCCATTCGTGATGGACTGGCCGTGGCCTGGAAGAAGTAGAGTAGCGCCTCAGTTTCCCAGCAAGCCGTAGACAGTCACTTCCGTCCGTGTGCCCACGTACACCTTTCCATTGGCAATTGTCGCGGGCACGAACTTCACGGCATTGCCCGCCTGATCGCGATTGTTCGCGGCCTGCGTACTGTTCCAATATTCCTGCTTCAGATTGTTCGCATTGTAAGCATGCAGAATGGCCGGACCGCTGCACGCAGGAGGCACGGGCACGCGATAACAATTCACTCCGGCGTTCGGGCTGGCATAACCATACAAGCTCGAATCAATCGCCCAGACGACCCCATGCGATCCACTTTGTGACGACACTGACGGACTCGCCCCCGGATATCCAAATGCCTCCGGCGTCTGTGACGCGGTATTGGTATTGAACAATTCTGTGCTCGGATTGAACACGAACTGCCTGACAGCGTCGTATTGACCCCCGGTATAAAGATTGTTGTGCCACAGCGCCGGGACACCCCACTGACCATCTGGTTGATTGAAGCTCTGCACGATTTGGCTGTTGTTGTTCTGGTTGTACTGCCCCATATTGTCGCGGTCGATGAGGTAGACGACTCCTCCCTTTCCCACTTCGGTGAGCAGGTGCTGCGGACCAGATCCCGTTTGATTGGGAAACAGAACTACGCCTCCTGATCCGAGGTCGCCGTCGTATTGTTGAAGAGTTCCCTGATCGTACGGCGTGAAATAGCCGGAGATGCTCAAATTCACGCCATTGAGGGTGCTTCCGGTGACATAGTGCAGCCGCAGGATCGAATCGCCGTAATCGTCATTTGGCGGCGGAGGCAGCTCATCAAACACTCCATTCCCTGTGGAAACGTAGACATCCCCGCCGCTATCAATCGCGGGAGCGCCGCCTCCGGCCCAGATTCCACCGTCGGCTCCGTCCAGTCCGTTCGGAGTTGTGTTAAACACCGCGAGTTGCTGTTGCACATTCGATGCTTTGTAAGCCAGCAGCCAGCCGTGATAGGGAGTCGCATCCTCGTGTGCTGAGAATGCTACATAGATCTTTCCGCCATACTCTGCCAGGCCCGAACGGTTGTGATGCAATTGCGAATTGAAAGCCACCATGCCATTGATCGATCCGTCTCCGGTTCCTGGAACCTGTGCGCCAATCGTGACGGGTGCGTTGAACTTTTCGCTTCCCGTTGCCAGATCGAGTGCGTGCAGCCGATGATAGAAATTCCCTGATGTACCGTAGCAATTTCCAGGATTCGTCGGGTTGCTTTCAGAAGCGCTCACCAGATATACGGTCTTGGTCGAGTTATCGATGACTGGTGTTCCCGTTACCCCGACTTCAGGATAGATATCCCCGAAGCACTCCCCGATATCGTTCCAGGTTATCGGGGTTTCACCCGCGGTCCCACCATGTAACGTATCCAGCAGGTTGATCTGCCAGTACGTCACGCAGGGATGAATATCTGCGTCAAAGAGATAAGCGCTGTTATGTTGCGTGGCCACGAAGATGACATTG
The DNA here is from genome assembly GCA_035264195.1 of Candidatus Sulfotelmatobacter sp. Classification (GTDB taxonomy): domain Bacteria; phylum Acidobacteriota; class Terriglobia; order Terriglobales; family Acidobacteriaceae; genus Sulfotelmatobacter. The sequence continues at coordinate 44,404 of DATFQQ010000140.1, forward strand.
TGTGTCCCGCCGGCGATGCTGAATCCCTTCACCCACAGCGGCTGCGTGTAGATTGCTCCATCGACCGCGCACGAGAAAAGCTTACCGAAGTTCGCTGTGGTCAGTGTCGCCGACGACAGCGCGAATTCTCTCGCATTCACCCCATCTCGCGCCCCATCGTTGTGATAGGTGAGAACGCCGGCAAGGTCGGTGACGGCAATGTGCGCCGTTCCCGACGAGCCACCGCTGCTGGCTGTAATCGTATGAACCCCGGCCTTAGCTGGAGGCGTATACAGTCCGCCGGTACTGATCGTGCCAACCGTGGAGTTTCCACCAACGATGTTGTCCACGCTCCAGGTAACGCCATTTACTGAAGCGGTAAATTGCTGGGTTTGAGTCGATGTCACCACCGACGTTAGCGCGGGCGACACCGTGATCGGTGTACTCGCTTGCGCCGAAGCCGAAATCAGAATTGCGTTGAAAACGAAGACAAGGAAAGTGGCTCCCGAACTGCTCTTCATACTGCTCCCCCCCCGAGGCGGTATTCAGAACAACGAGGATCTACTGCGGCGCCGGTGAGTGTACCTTATTTCGGGGCGGGTTGGATTAACTCTGTGTCAATGGTGATGCTTATGTCGTCGCCTACCACGCCGGGTAACCCCTTGACTCCAAAGTCGTTACGATTGATCTTGGTCGTAGCGGAGGCGCCAATTCGTTGATTTCCCCAAGGATCTTTGATCTGAGCAGACGGGCCGTCGACCTCGAGCACGACTTCCTTGGTAACGCCGTGGATCGTCAGGTCGCCGACGATTTGCAGTTTGCCGGCGCCTGCCGCTTTCGCCTGCTTGGACTTGAAAGTAATCGTGGGATATTTCTGCACATCGAGGAAATTCGGACTGCGCAGGTCGTTGTCCCGCATCTGGACGCGAGTATCTACCGAACTGGCGTCGATCGAAACTTCCACAGTATTCTTGCTTGGATCGGCCGCGTCATAGGTCGCGGAGCCGCTGACCTTCGTGAACGCACCGCGAACGGTCGATACACCCAGATGCTTCACCGCGAATTGAGCCGACGAATGATTGGGATCGATTTGCCAGGTTCCAGCCTGCGCTACTGCCAGCGACGAGATCGTTATAACCGCGACAACTGTGAGAGCAATACGGGACATACGTGAACTTCTCCTTGAGGTAAGGTTCATCAATCCTATATGGATTTAACTGGAATCGCCAGGAGGTCATCGACCAAGCCGACCTCTTTCTGCAGAAACGGTTCGCCGTAGGTCACCCCGCCCAGCATTCCGTAAAATCGGGCCATGGCATCAACGCGCGTCCGAATCTCCTGATGAGCAGGGAAGAGGTCCTTGCCAGCCTCTTGATCGCTGAACTGCGATTTGTAAGCAAGAATCGAGGCAAACTTGCCTTCAAACTGATCGCTAATGTCGACCACGAAGTTAGGCCGGATGTCGTAGTAGAGCGTAGCGTAGATGATCTTGAAAGGGCGATGGGGAGCGAACGATCCAACCTCGAGACTGCTGTGGCCGAGGTCCGAGGTCGAAGGTCCGAGGTCCAATTTCGCCAATCCCGCCAGAAAGCAAGCCTCATATCCAAGAATTGAGGCCGTGTAATGATCCGGATGTCGTCCCTTCCAATAGGGCAGGATCAAAACGCGCGGTCGAGTTTCACGAATCACCGCAGCGACCTTCAGCCGGTTCTCCCATGTGTTCTCAACTCGGCCGTCGGGGATATCGAGTGCGCTTCGCCATTCCACGCCGAGAATTTTCGCCGCATCGTTCGCCTCACGTTCGCGGTCGTCAGCCGTGCCGCGCGTGCCCATTTCCCCGCGCGTGAGATCGAGGATGCCTGTTTTCTGTCCGCGCTGTGCGGCCTTCAGCAGAGTTCCCCCGCACGTTTGCTCTACGTCATCGCGGTGTGCGGCGATTGCCAGAATGTCCAGTGACCTTGTCATTGCTCAGGTAGTCTACCAAGCGGATTTCTAAGGCATTCATACTATTTCCTGCGGGATGGAGGTTCTTGTAAATTCCGGCGATCTGTGGACCTTCTTGTGGGGAGGACTCTTGTGGCCGTCCAGAACTCCGTTTTGAATGTAGATTTGCCAGTATCCGGCGTCGCTAGCTGGCGCAGCCGCACCTTGATCATCGTTCTAATGATCGCGATTGCCGGCATCTTTTGGATTGACTCTCGTTATCCGGCGCTCATGAAGCGATACCACGCAGGTAGTCAGATTAAAGCCTCTGGCGCATTGACGTTTGGAACCGTGTACAACGTCGATCGCTCCATGCCTTACATCGATCGCGTCTGGCGGACAACCGTAAATTGGCTGGAAGCGAATCGCGTTGGCATGACGTTTTCTTTCTTGTTCGGTCCGGCCGCGTTAGCGTTCCTCGCAACGCTCCGTCGACGACGGACGACGTCGCGATATGTGAATACGTTCCTCGGAACAATTGCAGGAGTGCCCCTGGGAGTGTGTAGCAACTGCATTGCTCCAATTGCGCGTGGATTCTACTCGTCGGGAATGAGCACAGAATCGGTGCTCGCGGCGATGTTTGCTTCGCCAGCGTTGAATGTAGTCGTGCTGGCAATGACGTTCGCCCTGTTTCCGCTCTCTTTGGCGTTATTGAAACTGGCCAGTGTGCTTTTTCTGATCCTCGTCTTCGTGCCACTGATTTCGTCACAGGAGACCTCGACCATTCCGACCGTTGATTGTTTGATCGACATTCAACCGGCTGAAACGTGGGGTCAGGCGTTATCGGCAGTCGCTCGCTCGTATTTGAAGAGCTTCTGGATCGTCTTTCGGCTTGCTTTCCCTCTGATGATCCTCGCGGCCGTATTGGGGGCAATCGCAGTCGAGTTGGTTCCCCAGAACGCGCTCACCGGCCAGGCAACTCTCTTCGGAATCGTCGCCGTCTCGCTGATTGCTGCGTTCTTGCCAGTACCGATGGCGTTCGACGTGGCGATAGCATTCATATTAATGGCGCATGGAACGCCGGTCCCCTACGTCGCAACCATCCTGTGCACGCTGGGAATTATCAGCGTGTATTCGCTCTCTGTTATCGGCAAGACGATTTCCTGGAAGATTGCCGGAGCAACTTATGCAACAGTCGTGATCATTGGAATTGTTGCCGGAGTGATTGCGCGCTCATTGGGATGAGAGCTGTGATCAGTCGAGATTCCCCTGCTCGAGTACGACGTTTTCGCGGACGATCAGCCGGTGCGAAGCCATCTCTTTCAGGGTGGGCAAAACCCGGTTCACGTGCTCGTCGGTATCCACGAAGGTGATGATCACCGGCAGCTTACCTCCGACATCGATCAGATGCGCCGTTTCGACTTGATGACGCCCGAGGAATCCCGCCACGCAATGTAGCGCGGTCGCCGCGTAGACATTCTCGCTACGCAAATACTTCAAGATCTCCATGTGAAGCGGACGATGGTGCCACTGGTCCGCTTCGTTGAGATAAATCGTGACCTGTACCGCCATGGCATCTGGCATTTTACTCGTGCCTCTCCCATTCGCTACGCAGAAGTCCGTACATTTCTGAATCGACAAATTTTCCCCACTTCAGCAGATGCTCGCGCTGGCATCCCTCGTAACGCATGCCCAGCTTCTTTAGGATGTTCCCCGACGTGGGATTGTGCTTGAAATGCGTGGCAAAAATACGGTGCAGCTTGAGATCTTCGAATCCGTAACGAAGCATCTCACGAGATGCCTCGGTGGCATAACCCAGCCCCCAGTATGGAACGCCCAGCCAGTAGCCGAGTTCGGCGTGTTTGTGTTGCTCATCGATACGCATACCGATCCCCCCGATCTGCCTTCCATCGTTACGTAGCGTAATCGCCAGCCACATCTTTCCCGGTTCCTTGGCGAACTCTAGAAATGCTCGGGCATCCTGCTCTGTGTACGGATGGGCGATGCGCAGCGTCGTCGCGGCCACTTCCTTTGTGCCAATCAACGGCAACAACTCGGGGATATCCGCGTCGCTGTAAGGACGAATCCTTAGGCGCTCAGTCTCCAGTGTGGGAGGGGAAGTCATGCTAGAGGGCCCGTGCCACCGCCATGCCGACCAGTGCTCCTCCCAGGCAGAGCAGGTTATTTGCGAAGACGTTGGCGAGCATCAGTCCCCACTGGCCTCGCTCAAAGAGCGACATCGACTCGAACGCATAACTGGAAAACGTGGTAAACGAGCCGCAGAATCCGACCACCACCAGCAACCGCCAGCGCGGATCCACCAACACGCGCTCGGTCGTCCAGATGACGAATAGGCCAACGATGAAACTGCCGACGATATTGATGATCAGGGTGCCGTAAGGGAAGACGGGGCCAAATTCTTTTGCCGCCAGACGGCTGATCACATAGCGCAGGTTCGCACCGAGGATGGCGGCGACAGATATTGCAAGGAAATCCTTCAAGCAGATGTCTCCTACAAAATGGCTTTCACTTCTGTAGGAGTTATCAGCCTGCGTCGAGGCAAGCGGTTATGGCGAACTCCATCGCCCTTCCACTTTTTTACCACAGAGGGCACAGAGGAGCACAGGTACGTCCGTTCACTGGCTATTTCTTCCGTTCCACGAGAAACCTTGCCAATTCCTTCAGTGTCTCCGCTCTTTCGCCAAAGCTCCTGAGTTCTTCAAATGCTTCATTGACTAAGGCATCTGCTTTCTGTACCGAGGCCTCTATCCCAAAGAGTGCCGGATAGGTCGCCTTCTCTGAAGCTGTGTCTTTTCCTGCGGTCTTTCCCAATTGCTCCGACGTCTGGGTCACATCGAGTACATCGTCCACGATCTGGAACGCCAGCCCAATCGCGAGTCCAAACGCCCGCAGTTTGGCTACCTCATTGTCTTTCGCGCCGGCATACAGACCCCCGCTGACGAGGCTCGCCGTGATTAGAGCCGCTGTCTTGGACCGGTGGATATACTCCAGCATCTCCGGCGTGGGCTTCGTGTGCTCGGCTTCCAGATCCACCACCTGTCCGCCGATCATCCCATCGACAGTCCCCGTCCCGCGCGCGATTTCTTCGATGATCTTTACTCGCGCTTCCGCCGGACACTTCAGTCGCGCGAGCACTGCGTACGCCTGCGTTTGCAACGCGTCCCCGGCCAAAATTGCGGTTGCCTCGCCGAACGCTTTATGGCATGTCGGACGTCCGCGCCTCAAATCATCATTGTCGAGAGCGGGTAAATCGTCGTGAATCAGTGAGTAGGTATGCAACATCTCGAGAGCAGCGCCTAGCTCCTCGATACCTTCCGGCAGCGAACCGGCTACCATCCGTCCCGCCTCGATGCACAGCACGGGTCGCAAGCGCTTGCCACCGGCAAATACGCTGTGCCGCATCGCTTTGTGAATTGAAACCGGATGCTGCGTCTCCAGCGGAATCAGTTGGTCCAGCGCGGCGTCCGTCAAGCGCTGCCCTTGTTCAAGCGTTTCTTTCAACATGTCGAGGCAGTATAACAAGCGAGTGGTGCGGCTAGCCGTGTCACGGTACCACTGGGAAAACGTTTGCTAAACAAAAAGGACGCCCGCAGGCGTCCTCATGCACCGAAAACCTTTTACGCAGCCGCCCTGCGTGATAGCTCCGTGCTACGCAGCACAGAACTCAGCACGTTTCCCACATCATCGGCGGGGCACACGTCGCTGGCACCGGCTTCGAGCGCGGCCATCCACATTTCCTCATCGGGAATGCGGTGCGTGCACACAATCGGTAGTTGAGGGAAGTCGTGATGCAGACTTTCGACGTCGGTCAGACGCCAGTATTCGATGTTCAGAACCACGGCTTCCGGATGGTTACGCGCCACTCGGTCCCTCAACTCTTCACGGGAACCCGTAATGTGCACGGAGAAATGAGAACCCAGTCCGCCTGCTAGCGTGCGGGCCACGCCCGGGTCCCTTTCAAGAAGTACAACTGTTTGAGCCATAGCAAACCCCCGATCTTTAACGCCGCAACGGCACGTTCATGGTCGAAAGGCTGCGGGGTGGCTGGGAAAACCACAACTCCACAGACAGCTTATAAATGCTCGAGTGCCAAGCTACCGGCGCGCAGGCGCCTTTTCACTCAGCGGCTCGAATGGTTCGGCCTGGAGCTTTCCGTTCTTCTTCAGTAGAATCTCCACTTTTCCTTCCGCCTGCTCCAACTCTTTCCGGCACGCGGTGGAGAGTTGCATACCTTCTTCGAAGAGGGTTAGAGATTTCTCTAACGGGACGTCGCCCTTCTCCAGTTCCTGAACTATCTTCTCCAGTCGCTGGAGGCACTCTTCAAATTTGGCCAACGGAATTTCGCTCCGATACTTATCTTAATGCAATGAAATCGCGCGCGTGTCCAGTCTTTTTTGTAGGTGTCATCGAAAAAAATGCACACACCACTTCCCAAAAAAGAACATGGAACTAGAAAAACGTTCTTGCAGGTGCGTTAAAGAAAAACCTTGGTGAGAGCTCAACGCTCCTTGAGTAACTGCTGGTATAACGGCTCGACCGGTTAAACAGAAGCCGTCGGCTGTGTTCCGAGAGCCTCCAGCACATCGACCGCAGAACTGTACCGGCCCATTGGAGCACTGATCTGGGCTCCCTGTACTGTCTGCCTTGCTGCGATCAACATCTCCCGGGCGATGGCCACACCTTCGGCCCGGGCCGCTTCCGGAGTCTGCGCCCGCGCCATCCTCTCAAGGATCGAATCTGGCACCGACACCCGCAATTCATTCTTCATGAACTCGGCATTCCTGACGCTCACGAGCGGCCATATCCCGGCGATCACGGGGATACGGCAGTGCTCAATGCGCCGCAAAAAGTTCTCCAGCAGCCGCAAGTCGAAAACTGGTTGCGTAACAACATATTCCGCGCCAGCCTGCACTTTGTACTCGAACCGCCGGATCTCTTCATCCATGTCAGTCAGGCCCGGGTTCGCCCCCACGCCGATGACGAAGCCGGTGCCCGTCCCAATCGGATTGCTCCCCAGATCGAGTCCATGGTTCAGGTTGCGCACGATGTTCACCAACCCGATCGCATCCACGTCGAACACTGCCGTAGCATCAGGGTAGTTACCCATCTTCGGCGGATCACCTGTAATACAAATCAGATTTCGAATGCCTACCGCCGCGGCTCCTAGAAGATCGCTCTGGATGCACAAAACATTTCGATCGCGACAGGTAAAGTGCAAGATCGCATCGAGGCCAACGTCGCGCTGAATTAGCAGGGACAACGCCAGGTTGCTCATCTTGGCCGAGGCTCGCGGGCTGTCGGGAATATTGACGGCATCAATACCGACAGACTTCAAGAATCGCGCCCCTTCAACCTCTTTGCGGACGTCGATGCCCTTTGGCGGCACGATCTCGACCATGGTTACGAATTCACCCCGTGCCAGCTTTGCGCCGAGTGGCGACCGCTTCTCGATTGGTACCGCGGGGACCGACGTCGGTGCGGCATGTGTTGTCACCTGCGCAGTTGCCGCTTTCCCCCTGGCTTCGCCCACACGCAACGCCGCCTTCATTACTCTGATGTGGTCAGGAGTGGTTCCGCAGCAACCCCCGACCAGCTTTACTCCGGCGGCGACGAACTTGCGCGCATAACTCGCCATATACTCCGGCGAGCACAAATAGATGTTCCGGCCATCTACGGATCTTGGAATTCCTGCATTCGGTTGCGCCGCCAAAGGCAGGGAACTGGCCGCCCGCACGCGCTCCATCGCGTCCAGCATCGCAACCGGCCCGACACTGCAATTGCAGCCAATAACGTCCGCACCCCACTCCGCCAACTTCGGAGCGAACGTCTCTGGATCGGAACCGTCCAGGCAGTTTCCGTCCTCATCGATCGTTACCTGGGCGACGATCGGGATCGTCGCCGACACATCCCGTACCGCCGACATGGCCTGGTGAATCTCTTCCAGATATCCGAACGTTTCCAGAATCAGCAGATCGACGCCACCTTCGATCAGCGCCTCAATTTGCTCGCGGAAGGCGTCGCGCGCCTCTTGATACGAAGTTTTCCCCAGAGGTTCAATCCTGGTACCCAGCGGGCCAACCGATCCGGCGACCCAAACATCGAAGCTTTTGGCGGCCTCGCGCGCCAGGCGTGCGCCTGCGCGATTGATGTCTTTCACCTTGTCAGCCATGCTGTGCCGAGCCATACGGAACGAGTTCGCTCCGAATGTATTGGTTTCAATGACTTCGGCTCCGGCCTGCAGGTAGTCGTGGTGAATGCCGCGAATCAATTCCGGCTGCGAAAGATTCAGCTCGTCGTACGACCGATTAATGAAAATGCCCTTGGCGTATAGCAGCGTCCCCATCGCTCCATCGCAAAGAATGGGAGACTGCTTCACTCGGGCTAGGAAATTGTCCGCCATATGAATGCTGAGAATACAGGATGAAGGGCGCCTCGTGCATCCTTGGTCCCAACAGGCGCGTCAGTCAGTCTGTTATAATCCACCATTTCGCAACTAAATCTATCTTTTTCATGTTCTTAGGAGCCGGCTGTTTGAAGAATCGCGTCCTCGCTTTGCTGGTTGGATTGTGTGCTGCACTCGGCGCTAGTTCCTGTGGAGGCGGTAGTTCAACCTCGAAAGTCAGCGGCTTGCCGGAGCGTGTCCTAGCCTCTCAAGGTGTCACCAGCAACATCGTCTTCGGCGGACTCGTCATCGTTAACGGGACGAACGATACCATCGCCCGCGTCGCCCCCATCAGTGCCGGGGCTACTCCCGGGACGATGGCCATTTCACCCAGTCGAAACATCGTGGCCACATTTGATCCTTCCAGCAACTCAATTTTCGCGGTCGACACCACGAAAGAGACCGATATCGGCAGCAATGGGGTTAAACTGCCGGGCCCAACTTCCAGCTTCATTGTCCCGACTGCCAATCAGATCGGCTACGCTGCCGTACCTTCCGCTGCTGTGAACGGCTTCGCCTATGTCGGTGCCATCGCGCAAATGAACTTTGCGTCTGGCTCGTTCACCACGATTGCCGTAAACAACGCCCAGACGGTTGTGGCCAATTCCGCCGGCACCCAATTGCTGGTTTTCAGCGGCGATTCAGATTCCATGACCGTTCTGAATCCTCTGGCAGCCGTTCCTCCGGTTGATACCAGTTGCTACTACAATCCGCCAAATGCTGTTTGCACGATCGTACCTGGCTTCGACCGGCCCGTTTACGCGGTCATCAACAACAATACGGCCTACGTGTTGAATTGCGGTCCCCAGTGCGGCGGCAAGCAGGCCAGCGTGATGTTCTTCGATCTGCCGAGCCTCACTATCACCAAGACGATTCCTGTCGATGCCGCGACGATTGCTGTCCTAAACAAGTCCACGCTCTATGTCGCGGGCACTTCTCCCACGAACAACGCGTGCACCGGCCAACAAACCGCGGCGACCACTTGCGGACGCCTCGACATAATCGACATCGGCGCGGGGGAAGTGGTCGGTACCGCTGTAATCACCGACGGTTATCACAGCCGCATGGATTACAACGTCTACAACCAACTCTTCATCGGCTCGCATGACTGCACCAACATCGGGAACGTGAACAATCCCAGCGGCGAAGTGCGTGGCTGTCTCTCCATCGTTAACGCCACGAATGGGTCGGTGACCATTCCTCCCGATAACGGCAATGTCGATGGCCTGCAGGGATTCACCAGCCGCACGATCGAATACGTTGCTGAAGGCGGAAATTTGCGCGTCTACGACACAAACACGGAAAAGCTCTTGATCAATTCGGATTTCCTGCCCAACGGGACGATCGACATCGTCGGATATGTCGGGGATGTAAAAGCAATCGACTTCTTCTAGAGTGGCTTCGAAAAATAGTGTGACTCTTCTTCTGCGCCACCCAAGTGAGTGTCATGCTGAGCGGAGCCGGAGTGCAGCGAAGCGGAACTCCGGCGCAGTCGAAGCATCCCTACCCTTAGAACAACTGTCGGGGGAATGGGTTCGTAGTCCAAAGCTATCGTGCAACTTCATGTCGAGCGGAGCCATACCCCGGCTCAAGAGCTGTGGCCGTTGCAATGCATCACGCCGAGATAAGCGCTCCACGGTCCCACCGTCTCACGGTATTGATAAGCCATGATTCTGGATATCTGGTGTATGTGCGTCAGGTCATGTGCCGCCCAGGTTGCCAGCAACTGCGAGAGCGTGACTCCGCCTAGTGCCGGGTGCATTCCACGTCGCGTGAAATCACCAGACTGCAGATTCAGGCTACGTAACGCAGTCAAGTTCTCGGATCGTACGTGGGCAAACTCGTCGAGCAATTGTCCGATCGATTTACCCTGAATGTCCTGCTTATGGCCTCCGCGATCGAACACATCAAACGGCCGGCTATCCCCATGCTGCAGAATCATTCTCGCTCGCGGCATCCAATCCGTTCGTTCCCCATGGATGAGATGGCCCACGACCTCAAACGCAGTCCAACTATCGCCGCCTTCCCGTTGATGAATCCATGCCTCGGGCAGATTCCGCAAAAGGGCATTCAAAGCCGGCGGAGTATTCGAAAGCAGCGCGATCGTATCATCCAACTTAAATTCACTCATGGCTTCCTCGGTTCAATCGTCAGTTGGTGAGTCTTTGCCGAAGCTACGGCCTTTGCGCTGAAGGGAAGCGTAAACGTCGTGCCCTCGTACCACGACTTCCATTGATCCATGTAGTACGGGCTGAGAAAATTTCCGCCTTGCCCCGTCACGGTATTCAGTGTCGATTGATCCAGATCTGCCAGGTTCGCCGTGAAACGCTCAGAGGGACCGTGATACCGGGTCACCGCTTTGACCGAATACCCGCTGCCCGATTGTTCCTTGGTTCCCGGACCCGACCAGTGGTTGATTAGAGGAATCCGCCCCAGAATCGGATGCTGAATTTTCACTGCATTGAAAGTGCCCCAATGCCACGAGGCGAGATCTTTCGGTGCCTGCGGGTCGTTGACCGTAGCGTCGACTGCGGCAGTCAGGAGTTCGTCATAACTGGGATACTTGTCCGGTAGCCAGCGTTTCGGACGGTGCAGCAGAAGGTTCTCCAGCCAAACCGAGCGCTGCAGCCAGGAGTATGTCTTCCAGTCGACACTCGTATGTTCGTCCTCTTTGTAGAGTTCAGAGTCCGAGTCATGTTGTTTTTCTGTCGAAGCGCTTCCCAGTTTCGCCTCAAGAATCAATCGCCGCAGTTCTCGGATCGCGTTTTCGGCAATCGTAGGTGCTGCCGACGAAGCTTCCATACGCCCATCCCATCCCCGCATCAAGTCCGCCGCTTGCTTCACTCTGGCGGATGCTTTTGAGGCATGGTCGACGGCATATACAAAGCGTTCAGCCGCGAACGAAAGCGGCTCCGAATGAATGTCCGTCTGCAGTGCGAGCATGTCGGCCGCCGAAAACTTCCGGCCCGATTCCAGCACGTGATAAATCCGCGCCGTTCGCCACGGAGCTTCCCACTCCATGCTGATCGAGTGTGGATAGTCATCCGGCGTAATCCTGCCGTTTGCCGTCGCAATAATCCCCGACGGCGGATTGTACGTGCTCGGCAGTTTGTCGAACGGAATGTACGAAGTCCACTCGTGCGCATCGTCGGCGCCACTCACCGGCAAACTCCCATCTCCAGACGCCCGGATCGGCACCTTTCCCGTCGTGTGATACCCAATGTTCCCGTCCACGTCGGCATACACCACGTTTTGTCCTGGAGCATCCAGTTGCGAGAATGCCTTTGTGAACTCATCCCAGTTCTGCGCCGCATCTACATCAAAAAAGGGGATGTGCAGCCCGTCGTAGAGCGTCCAACGCAACGCCAATTGACGTGTCTCGCCCGGAACCAGATCGGTGATGATCGGCCCGTGTCGCGTAATCCGCACATCGACGTTTACATCCGGCCCGCCTTTGACGTGGATAACCTCCATCCGATGCTCCGGCTGCAGCCATCCCTTGGGCGTCTCATACGCACCGTCCGAGTTGAAGTTCTCGATGTAAACGTCCGTCACCGTCGGGCCAACGTTTGTGAATCCCCACGCCACGCGCTGGTTGTGGCCCACGACCACATAGGGCATCCCGGGCAGCGTCACGCCGGCTACATCCAGCGTTCCAGATTTCAGATGTGCCTCGTACCACAGGTTCGGCATCTGATGCCCGAGATGCATGTCGTTCGACAGCAGCGGCTTTCCTGTGACGGTGTGCGCGCCTGAGACAACCCAATCGTTCGAGCCGTCTACGGGAATCTCTTCGGGGCCAGGCTGGAAGTCGCTCTGCGTTACCGAATTGTCCGGCCCATCCTCGTCATCCTCATCATCGGAATCACGCGGAGCCTTTTCCGGTGCGTTCACGTCCTCGCGCATCACGGTTGGTGGGCGATCATGCCACGAACGATTCACGTACAAGTCCGCCGTGAGCTCCGGACCAAGCTTGGCCAAAATCTTCTCGCGGCCGAGGGCGTCGAAGAAGTAGTGATAGTTCAGATCCTTCACCATCGAATTCGCCACAACAACCGAATCTTCCGCGGTCCAGGGTTTCGGGATGTAGCCCAAAATCCGAAACTCAATCGGAAGGTGTTTCCCATGCGCGGCGATGTATGCATTCACGCCGCGCATATACGCGTCAAAAAAGCTCCGGTCTCGGGGACTCGCCATTGCCAGGGACTTCGTTGCCGCTGCTCGCAGTCCGAGGATGCGCTGCTCGCGATCCAGTTTCAGAGTCTGCTCGCCCAGAATCTCCGAAAGCTCTCCGGCTCCAAACCGTCGCATGATGTCCATCTGCCAGAGCCGGTCCTGGGCCGTGACATAGCCTTGGGCGAAGAAAAGATCTTCCAGCGAAGCTGTTTCGATCATCGGCACGCCATGACTATCGCGTGTGACGGTGACCGGCGCAGTCAGCCCTGCGACTTGGGCTTGCCCGTCGAGCTGCGGCAGGGCCAATTCGGCCAAGTAGTAGGCATAAGTTACGGCCCCGGCCACTAGGAGGGCGACCAAAAGCAGCAACCACAATAAGATGCGAATGAGAGGAGAACGCCGCCGTGCGGGCGCTCCGATTTCTGCCAGCGTGCTCATATGGGAATCTTTGATTGTATTCCAGACAGGGCGGCGTCATACTGAAAATGAATTTCATTTTCAACTTGCCGATGGTATTCTGACTCGCTACCCATGCTGCAAAAGCGCATCGACGACCAGCCCACCCTCTCGCGCCAGATGGTGCGCGAGGCCCAGGATATCCTCCACCGCCATCTCAAGGATGTCGGTCTGAAACAGACGGCCCAGCGCGACACAATTCTCCGCACCTTTCTCGAAACGCGCGACCATCTTTCCACCGACGAGTTGCACCGGCTGGTACAAAGAAAAGATGCCGGCATCGGCTACACCACCGTCTACCGCACGTTGAAACTTCTCGCAGAGTGCGGGCTCGCCTCCGAGGTTGCCTTTCACGACGGCATTGCGCGCTACGAGCATCAATACAACCGCCGCAGCCACCACCACATGGTGTGCACCAGTTGCGGCAGTTCCGTGGAATTCTTTTCTCAGGAAGTAGGACAGCTCGAGCAGGAAATCGGACGCAAATACCATTACCTCACGACCCGTCACACCTTTCAGATTTACGGAATCTGCGAGGACTGCCGCAAGAAGAACCAAGCCAGCCGGACCATCTAAAGCTCACCAAACGAATGGAGAGCGTCCCCAGGGACCGATAAGCAGCGGTGAGTCCCCTGTGATCCTCCGTGCCCCCTGTGGTTAACGCATTTGACCTGCTCGCGTGCAACACGGATCACGAGCAAAACACACCTAGAAGCCCAACATCGCTCCCGGAGCCAACAAACTGAACGGCACGAGCGGAAGGTTCCGAATCACGCCGAACAAAACAATCATGCAACCGAGCGCGTAGATCGCAGACGAGGAAAGCCGAGGCTGCGGCAATCCCCGCCCACGCAATCCAACTAGGATTTCGGAAAACAACCCATACGCGACGAACGGAAGCAACACGATTGTCAGTGGATTCATCGCCCAGGCCCGATGAACATCGCCGTGCAGAAGCGCGTGAATCGCCCGCAGCGAGCCGCATCCCGGACAGTAGCACCCAGTCAGATAGTGCACTGGGCAAGGTGGAAAGATCCATGATCGGGCCGGATCAAATGCGCGCAGCAAGACTAATCCCACGGCAGCAATAAACAGTGCGGCCAACGTTCGCTTTGTGATAGTTGACTGCAAGATCCCTTACCTGAGGTGTCGAAGCATGCCCGCTCCGAAAATCAGTATCCAGAATAGAGTTCCGAAAAGGCCAATGCCGAAAGAGGCCCAGCACCAGATCTTCGCATTATTCGACGCCGCCTGCGCCCCGGCATAATCGCCCGCCAGCAACTTTCCATTTACCTGCGCCGCAAAAATGATGGCCGGAATGCCCGTCGGAAGGCAGCAGAACACGGTGGTAAGAATTGCGAACACAAGGTAGTTCGGAACCGTCGTTCCCGCTGGCGGCATGACGACGCCCGTTACATTCAGCGGAGGCGCCGGAGTTCCCGCTTGCAGGACTCTTCCACATTGCACGCATACCGCTGCTGTGTCCGCATTATTCGTTCCACATTGAGGACAAAACATTCGTCTCCTCCAGAAACGCTACAAGGATTCAATACGTCACAACGCTACCCTTACACCCGTTCTCGATTGAAGCGCGAATACGCAATGATCAAACTCGGCGTCGAGAGTCGCGGGAAGGATAACAAAAAAGAGTGCGATTGTTATCGTCGCAGGCCGACGATAGTTATTTCACTACGGTTGCGTGGGAGGCCGGTGCTTCCTAGTTTGAAGAGCCGTCGTGGCATCTGATATGTTGCCCCGAATGGATGTTACTGGAGCAGGACTGAAATCGTGCTCCGCCTGCTCAGCACAAATGCCTGAAACGGCGGCCTTTTGTCCGGGTTGCGGCCGCTCGATGCCTCTCACCGCAGGCGCGCGGAATAAGGTCGGCAAGCTTCCAGAGAACATTGCCGGAGCTCTGGCTTATTTTTCGTTTATGCCGGCGATCGCTTTCCTTCTGCTTGATCCTTATCGCAAGAATAAATTCGTGCGCTTCCATGCGGTGCAGTGTCTCGTTGTGTGGCTTGCCGGTATTGTTGTGGCTCTCGCGCTGCGCGTTCTGGGGATGGCGGTGTTCCTGATTCCGATCCTCGGACCACTTCTTGTGGTTATCGTCGACGTTGCCGTTATTATCGCAGCGTTCCTGCTGTGGGTAGTGCTCATTATCAAAGCGTTGCAAGGGGAGATGTTCGCTCTCCCCTGGATCGGCACCGTCGCCTACCAGCATTCTGGTCCCGCGAACTGAGCCGGTGCGCAAGAAATTGCTCATTGCTTTCATGTTTCGTTTCTGTTACTTTCCCGGCGACGACGCTGGGTAGCGAACTACTGCTGCTTATGCTTCTCCGCTCCCAACGCCCTGGAGGACGACTTCATGGCATTCTGCAATATGTGTGGAGCTCAAATCGCCGACGGCGCCTCCGTTTGCGCCGCATGCGCCGCCCGTGTTCCCGCTGGCGGTCCCGCACCCGCAGTCGCACAGCAGGGAATGACCGACAACGTTGCCGGCATGCTCGCCTACATCACCATCATTCCCGCGATCATTTTTCTCGTGATGGAACCCTACAACCGGAACCGCTTCATTCGGTTCCACTCGTTCCAGTGCTTGTTCTTCTGCGCTGCCCTGATTGTGCTGCACGTCGGACTCGGCATTTTCGGTATTGTGCCCGGAGTCGCGCTGCTCACTTTCCCGTTGCACATGTTGATCAACGTAGGTGCATTTATTGTGTGGATCGTTCTGCTGATCAAGGCCAATCAGGGACAGATGTACAAGCTGCCCTTCATCGGAAATCTCGCCGAACAACAGGCGAATGTAGCGTAGGTCTTGGATTCTTGGCTGGAAAAACGCGGCGGCGTCCCTGAACGGAGCCGTTCTTCAAGCGAAGCGAAGGATCTCGCGTGCAGTGTTGGTGCGCCGCGCACTATGGCGAATGTCACCTTCGATGCCGGGCTCTTGACTTTCTTCCCCTAAGCTGTCAATCCTATTAGCTTTTACCTCGCGACGTGAGTCTGCCCTCGAAGCATGCCTCGCCGCAGGAATCTGTGGAACGATTGGGGAATGCATTGCGAGTTCGGGTTTTTTATCACGACAAATGCTTTGATGGGGCTTCCTCCGCGGCACTCTTCTCTCGCTTCTACCGCGAGCGCATTCGCAGCGACGTCGACTTCGAATTCACCGGTCTGGTGCATCGCGCCGGAGCGTTATTCGACGAAAAGCAGTTCGACGGCGACGAGAATGCCATCGTCGACTTCAAATATTCCAGTTCGCCCAATATCACTTGGTGGTTCGACCATCACGAGAGCGCTTTTCTCTCTCCGGCCGACGCCGAACATTTCGAGCAGGACCAGAGCAACCGCAAGTTCTACGATCCCGATTTCAAGTCGTGCACCAGTTTCATCGCGATGATCGCGCACGAACGCTTCGGATTCGACCCCGCACCCGTCGCCGATCTCGTCCACTGGACCGACATCATCGACGGTGCGCTCTATCCCGACGCCAAGACTGCGGTCGAAATGGAAGCGCCCGCGATGAAGCTCACCATGGTGATCGAGTCCGCTCCAGATCATGGATTCGTCCCCAACCTGATTCCGCTGCTGGCGACGAAGTCCTTAGGTGACATTCTCAAAGAGCCATTCGTCGCTCCGCTTCTTCCGCCGCTGCTGAAGCGCCACGAACTCTCGATCGGAATTCTGAGAGAACGCACCGAGTGCAAGGACGCCACAATCTTCTTCGACGTCACCGATCACGACCTCGAAGGCTATAACAAATTCATCCCCTACTATCTCCATCCCGAGTCGGTATACAGTGTGGGTCTGAGCAAAAGCAGTTTCCGGGTAAAAGTCTCGGTCGGATCGAATCCCTGGGCACCTCAGGAACCAGAAGTGAACCTGGCGAAGATCTGCGAACGTTACGGCGGAGGCGGTCACGCCCGCGTAGGAGCCATCTCCTTTCCGGTGGATCAGCACGCAGCGGCAATCCGCGCGTCGGAAGAGATCGTCACCGAACTCCGCACAGCCATCCGCCAAAAGAACGGATAGCAGCAACTGTGCATCGTCTCGGTCCCCGGCGTCATCCTGAACGGAGCCGTTCTTCAGGCGAAGTGAAGGATCTCCTGTGTGACGTGGCCATCCGAGACAGATGGAATGTCGCGTCGAGGCAACCAAGATGAAGAAAATTCGGTTAACGCTCCTCGGTCTTACAGCATTTCTTGCTCCCGCCCTCCTCGTAGCGCAAACGCCCAAAGAAGCCCTCCTAGCCCTCAGTAAGCGCGACCACACACTCGCCATAGTTGATTCGTCCAACCTGAAGGTGCTCGCCAAAATCCCAGTCGGCAACGACCCGCACGAGGTCATCGCTTCCTCTGACGGAAAGACCGCGTATGTCTCAAACTATGGCGGAGGTCTGTACAACACGCTTACGGTCGTTGATCTCGTCGCCCAGAAGGCGCTCCCGGCAATCGATCTTGGCGCTCTCAAAGGACCGCATGGCTTGACGTTCATTGGCGGCAAAGTCTGGTTCACCGCCGAGGCTGCAAAAGCAATTGGCAGTTACGATCCCGCCAGTCAGAAAATCGACTGGATTCTTGGCACCGGCCAAAATCGCACGCACATGATTTGGGTCTCGAGCGATCTCAAGCATATCTTCACCACCAACGTCAGCTCAGGTACCGTCAGCATGATCGAGAGAACTCCGCCTCGCACCGGCGGTGGCCGTCCGGGGCCTGCGGGCGGCGATTGGGATCAAACACTTGTCAAAGTTGGCAACGGCTCCGAAGGATTCGACGTCTCCCCTGATGGCAAGGAAATCTGGGTCGCCAACGCTCAGGACGGAACGATCTCGATCATCGATGTTGCCAGCAAAAAGGTTACCGACACGCTCAACGCCAATGTGCAAAGCGCCAACCGTCTAAAGTTCACTCCCGATGGCGCGCGTGTCTTCGTCGCCGGCCTTCGCATGGAGAGTGTGGGCGTCTTCGACGCACTCACACACAAAGAGTTGAAAGAGATCAAAGTCGGACACGGTGCCGCCGGAATTCAAATGCAGCCTGATGGCTCACGCGTATTCATAGCCAGCAGTCCCGACAACTATGTCTCGGTGATTGATCTGAAATCGCTCGAGGTAACAGGACGAATCGACGTAGGCATCGAACCCGACGGCCTGGCCTGGGCAGTCAGACAGTAGGGCGAATCCTCTGCGTTACCCTGTGCCCCCTGTGGTGAAGAAATCTGTATCTATGGTGTCACCCGAGCCACGTTCCCGGCAGCGAAGCAAGTAGCCGGATTCCCGACCTCCGCAGTTCGGATCGTTCCCGACTGATCTGCGCAAAAGGCCTTCCGCCCGAACGTATTCGCGTTCGGTACGACGTTAAGATGAAAGCTGGTCGCTGGAGCGCCGCTGCAACCGGAAAGGGTAAATACAAATCCATACCGCTTTCCACTGGCCAGCCCGCTATTGATCAGCATGGCCTGATGCTCATTCGGTTCTCCGCCGCCAAATCCATCCAGATCCGAAAGCGTGCACGTGTACCCAACCTTTGGATACGTCACAGCATACGTCGTCTCAGCCGTAACAATGGTGCGCATGGCCGCCATGACCGTGGCATCGCTGCCTGCCGGAGGTCCGGAGTTCTGCGGTTGTGGCGTGGATATACCTCCGGACGAGATGTGCGGGGTAATAAAAGTTGTTGCATTCGGATCAGGCTTCATCTTTTCTGTAATGGCCTTGAGAAGGTCCGGATCCGCGAGCGGCAACCGGATCGTCACCGCAATCTCATTCAATTTCCAAACTTGTGCTTCCTGCTTCATCGAGAACGTAATACGTGGCATGAACGGTGTGCGTTGCGCCTGCCCCTCTTTGTACGTCTGAAAAGAAAGCTCAATGTCGTCCTGATCTCCACGCAGCGCATCGTCCTCAACTGTGATCTCGACCTTCTGTCCGGTCCTCGGATCTTCCCCCGACAACAGCAACGATCCGGTTTCAAACGTTTTCAGATTTTGCCCCTGTGTCTGAAACTGGCTGGCCATCAGCGAATACTGCTGCAGCGTCACCATCGCTCCCGATTTCTCGAGCGCCGCCCGCGTCGCTTCCGGCAAATGCTTCACGAAGGTCCCTGGAGTCTTGCTGAAGAACATCTCAAGCAGCGCCTGCCGCGCTGTCTGCGGAGCGGAATTTTGCTGCGCAGGTGACACCACCGCGCATGCTGCCATCAGGGCCCAAGAAAACACAATCTTTCGCATAACAATTCCTCGCGCCTGATCGTGACATGTCGCTATCCCCTCATCTAGTTACTGAGGTAAGAGCGATCCTTTTTGTTCGATGCCTTCCTGTATGGGAGATCCCCAGCCCTCGTGGTACTCTGCGAATTGTCGGTATTCATGCCAGACCCCGGGAAAAAGTCAGACCCTCACCGCCGCCAAAGGCGCGTACTCCGGGCCGTCGCAGCGTTTGAATTCTTTAAGGGAAGCTTCGTAGTCTTGATGGGCATCTGTGCTCTTGCCCTCGTACACAAAGACACCTGGTTGATCGCCGAGAGTCTTCTAGCGCTTCTGCACATCAGCACCGATCATCGCTACGCGCAAATGTTTCTCGATTTTGCCGACAGCGTCACCGACGCCCGACTATGGGCAGCCGCGCGCATCGCGTTTGCCTACGCGGTACTTCGCTTTGCCGAAGCTTACGGCCTGTGGAATGAACGCACGTGGGCCGAGTGGGTCGCCTGCATTTCAGGAACACTTCTTCTACCACTGGAAATCCGCGAACTCTTCCGCGGTGTAACCTTCATTCGCAGTGCACTGCTCATCGGCAACGTGGCCATCGTCCTCTACATGGTCTACATCATCTTGGCCAACCGCCGTGAACGGCGCGAACGCCGCAAGGCCGCAGCTGCATCTACGTGGAACTAATCTCAGAAGGAGGTTCGGGAAGGGTACGACTTCTGTCCGTGCCGCGAGACCTCACCACTGCAGCTTTAGCCACTGAGGTTATAACCAAACTCCGCTCCTGTTGCGGCTTTTGGGCCGAAAGTCTCTAGTATTTTCCTTCGCCAGAGTCCATAATTCCTTGGCAGCAGCGGTTTGGCAGGAGGTACCATGCGTCTCTCCCTGGTTCTGCTTTTCGTCGCTTTGACTGGATTCTGTTTCGCCCAAGAGACCAACTTCCCACAGGGTCCGCAATACCTTATCGTCAATAGCTCTCCCCTGTTCTTCCGTCCCATCTCCACTCCAACGCTGTCATTTAGTTCTCCGACCTCTGACCCTTATAACGGAACGGAATTGGCGCAATCGCAGGTCGCGTCTACCACCGCAGCGCCACCCAGCACATTCGCGGGTGAGGTTTACTGGGGAGGGCACAATCCCAGCGAGGCCATGCAACCTCGCATTTCAACGCCGATCTTGACCGCCGAGCAGACGGCTTTCTACACCTACGCAACTGCGAACGGGGTCGCTGCCGCGCTTTCTGCCCCACCTGTCACCACCCTCGAACTCCCCGCGGGCAGCACCGTTATCGAAATCACGTCGGCCAACATGCCCTCCAACTTACCTCCGAGCATCTTCGATCCCGGCGTCTCCGGAATCGCCGATCCGCAGTCTCTGCGCGATCGCGGGTACGGTGTCTCTCTTGGAGAATTCGCCGCTCATCTGCGGGCTCATAAACGAAGCGCAACGCATGTGTTCACCAACGAGGATCTTCACAAGTAGATCGGTCGCTGGATACTTTGCCGGCCGTATAGCATCGTCAAGAGCCCGCTTCCGGCCCACTCGCGTGCAAACATCGTGAGATCGTCTGAAGCGGCTGTCCGTACAAAATCTTTGTGCCATTATGGGTAGCAGGCGATTTTACTGGGGACGTGTTTGACCGGGCACCGACTTGCGGCGTCGAGTTTTGATTCCAGTCTTTTTTCAGATCTCGCTTACGTCGTGTCACTCGGGAATCAAGTCACTATCAAAGGGATCATGCCGGTAAGAGAGTTCATCAAAAGTGATGTCCCGCAGGTGGTAACCCTTTTTTGGAAGTTCATGTTACCCCGCAGCGGGGACATTCCCAATGCGCTCTACACTGCATTTACAGATCTTTATTTCTGTAATCCCATGGTGGACGCTCGCGGCCCTTCCTTCGTCTATGAGGACGTCTCCGGAGACATTGTCGGTTTCCTCGGGGTCACAAACAGAAGGATGTGCCTTCGGGGCGAACCCATCCGCGTCGGTTATGCCGGCAATTTTGTGATTCATCCCAATGCGCGCTCTGGCCTCGCCGCGCCAGGACTCTTGGGAGCATTCGTGGCCGGAAACCACGACTTGCTGTTGACCGACTCAGCGAATGATATAACTTGCCACCTGCTCCATCGGCTAGCTTTCAAAACGATTCCGGCACTTAACATCCATTGGATACGCCCCCTAAGCGTCGGACAGTGCGCCGTCTACGCCGCCTCTCGTGGAATGAGTCCGGCACTCGCTTCCTCGATCCGGATCGCTACCAAGCCGTTTTCCCTGATCGTGGACCGTCTGACCCGCAAGCTGCTAAATCCCGGGCCTGTTTCCAGGACTCGACTCCATCCTGAGGAACTCAGTCCCGGAACGCTGCTCCAGTGCTTGTCTGAATCGCAGAAGGCCTACTCTCTTTGGCCCGACTATAACGCGCAATCGCTGCAGTGGGTACTCCAGTTTATGCGGCGCAACCAGAAACGCGGAACTCTGCGCTGCATCGCTCTGCGCGACGAGAGCCTACGCATCGTTGGCTGGTATCTCTATCACACCAGGCCGGGCGCAGTTGGAGAAGTAGTACAAGTTGGCGGGCAGCCCGATGTGTTCCAAACCGTCCTTGAGCATCTCTTTCAAGATGCCCGCGAGCAAGAAGTGATCGCCCTCCAAGGCGTCGCCGACTACCGCAGACTTGGTGATTTCTCCGATAAAGGATGCTACTTCACTTGTCGGGGTGGTTGGGCGGTCGCACATTCGCGTCGCTCTGAACTACTCGAAATTCTCAAACGAGGCGACGCACTTCTCACCCGCCTCGACGGCGAGTGGTGCCTGAGTCCGGGTGTTTAAGAAAAGAACAGACGGCGGATCGTTTGCTTCTGACTCATTTGCGATCGTCTCTGGCACGATCTCTGTGCGCACTCGCAATGTTGACCAGCACATGGTAAGCGACGTTGTCCCAGGCATTGTGAATCCCGATGAAAAGCAACAGCAGTACCCCGCCTCCCACGCCAAACAAGGCATCGTGCGTATGCGACGGAGCCGCGAACGCCGATATCGCAAGCATCGCGTAGGCGATGAAGGGCAATGCTGAGTGAAACAGCCAATCCTCGAATTGTGGTTTGTATACCGGTTGCCTGAGCATGCGTCCGATCACGATCGCCGTATACGCCAGCCCGCCGAAGCCCACGATGCCCCAACACTCCGCCGCGAGGGTGATTGTCTGCCATGGAGCATGTAGAAGCGCCGAAATAAGCAAAGCGACGCTGAAGTGGACGATCGTCGGACTGCCGAATGCGGCCCCGGCCTCCTCTGCGCCCACGGGAGGTTTGTCGGCAATCAGAGTTAAGACAACAAACTGCAGCCCGATCAGCGCGCCGGCAGCCGATCCGACGATAACATAGAAGTTGTCCCACTTGGCAAGCTCTGGCATGTTGACGTTCATTCCCCAAAACGGCTCGAAGGCGATCGGCCAATTCTGGTCTCCTTTTGCGGGTGAGGCAAGTTCACACGACTAAGTCACGACAACAGCCGCGAAGCCTCTTCCCACAAATGCTGGCACACCGCACCCGCGGGTCGATCCTGCGCGAGTTTGGCCGATTGTCCTGCCCACAATTGCATCCGATCCGGGTCCCCGACCTTCTGAGCTTCGTCTCGCATGGCGCGAGTCAATCCCCGCTGTACTGGATAAGGCGCCGGACGAGGCGCATTCGGAGCGTTGGCTGCGCGGACATATGCTGTGGCTGCGCCACGTCCCGGCCGCCCGCTGAATGCGCAGGTAATCATCGTTTCATGGGCCTCTGTGTGTGCTAGGCGATCAGCGTATGCAGGATGCATCTTAGCCTCGGGGCATCGCAGAAATCCGGTCCCGATTTGTACGGCGCTCGCGCCTAAGACGAGTGCCGCAGCGACTCCGCGTCCATCAGCAATTCCACCGGTCGCGATCACCGGGACGGACACGGCATCCACAATCTGCGGCAACAGCGACATCAGCCCCACCATTTGCGGCTCTGCGTCCTCGGCGTGAAACGCGCCGCGATGTCCCCCGGCCTCCATGCCTTGTGCGACAACGGCGTCCGCACCTGCCTTTTCCGCAGCCTTCGCTTCCGGCACAGTCGTCGCATTGGCAAACCACAAGATGTTCCGCTTCTTCAGTTCTTCAACGAATGCGGCTGGATAAATTCCCATGATTGAAGAGACGACCTCCGGCGCTATATCGAGCAGCGTCTTACATTGCGTTTCAAAGTCCGGCAATTTCGCGTCGCCAGCCTCAGGCGGAACCGGAGGCCCCCATTTTGCCAGAAACTCTCGCTCTTTTCGCTCCGACTCAAAATCGCGAGGCGGCGCAGGATCAGGAATCCAAAGATTGATCTGAAACGCCCCTTGACTACCTTTACGAAATTCATCACTCCAGCTTCGAATCTCATCAGGCCGCATCATCAACGCGCCGCATGCTCCGAGCCCACCCGCATTTGCTACCGCAATCGAAAGCGACGGAGGACAAGCTCCCGCCATTGGGGCCAATAAGATCGGAACACGAACACCCAGACGATTAGCGAACTGCTCAGCGCGCGCAACCGGAGCTGAATGCGATCGATTGCTCATGCGTCCTCGATTGCCACAATAGATCACAATAGATGAAGAGAACACAAAGGAAGCACCGGGCCCCTCGTCGTTTTTCAACAGCCCGATGTGACATCTGACCTTGTATCCATGATTCAGAAAAGCAGATCATTGCGCGGCACAAGCAGTGCAGAAACGAACAAGCGAGGTCCGGACGCCTCGCTGTTAGCGGCGATAAATCCCCTTGGCTCAAGATTTTGCCCGCAAGTCATTGAGCCTCATGGATTATTTGTAGATTTTCCGCTAACTAGATGATTTCAATAGATCAGGAGGGGGAGGGGGGTACCACCTGACGTCATGGCTTCCCGAATTGGAACACCGAGAATTTCATTAATCTTTGAAAATTGTTCTTCTCGATTCCCGATCCTTCGTGGCCCTTTCTGTTCCTCGGGGTTCAAGAATTTAAGACCCCACCGGATTCTTCGTCGTCCCTCGAGTTACCGCATGTTAGCCTGAAATGCGTTTCAATCCAGACAACTTCATGAGCGCGAATCCCACTCATCTCGATCTGCAGGCAACCGCGAAACAGGTCATGCAGGAGCACGGCTTCAACCCTGATTTTCCCGCTGATGTCACCACCCAACTGGCAAGCTTGAACGGCCAATCGCAGCTCGTTCCGGGAAAAGACATCCGCGATCTCCGGAATTTACTTTGGTCCTCCATCGACAACGACACCTCGCGTGACCTCGACCAGATCGAGGTCGCCGAACGGCTATCCAACGGCGACGTGAAGATTCTCGTAGGCATCGCCGACGTCGATGCCTACGTTTCCAAACTGACTCCGATTGATCAGCACGCAGCCCGTGAGACCACCACGGTTTACACCGGAGTCTGCAATTTTCCAATGCTGCCCGAGCAGCTTTCTACCGGAACTACATCGCTGCTCGAAAATCAGGATCGCTCCGCAGTCGTGATCGAGTTCGTCGTCGCTTCCGACGGCAGTGTGAAGTCGTCCGACCTTTATCGCGCCGTCACGCGTAATAAGGCGCAACTCCAGTACAACTCTGTGGGATCGTGGCTGGAAGGGAGTTCTGCTGCTCCGTCGAAGGTCGCTGCTTCAGCAGACTTGCAGCACCAGCTTAAACTGCAGGATGAAGTTGCGCAGAAGCTTAAGACCCAACGTTACCAACACGGCGCGCTCAATCTGCAAACCGACGAACTCCATCCTCTTGTGCTCAACAATCAGGTCGTCGATGTCGTTAAACAACAAAAGAATCGCGCCACCGAGTTAATCGAAGACTTCATGGTCGCCGCTAACGGCGTGGTTGCGCGCTTGCTCGAAAATGTCGACTCCCTGCGCCGCATCGTGCGCACTCCTAAGCGATGGGATCGTATCGTCGCACTCGCCGCCACGAAAGGTGAGAAACTTCCTGCGCAACCCGACTCCAAGGCTCTGAACGACTTCCTGCTGCGCCGCAAAGCAGCCGATCCCAATCACTTCGCTGATCTCTCTCTCTCCGTCATCAAGCTGATCGGTCCGGGAGAATACGTACTCGAGCGCGCCGGCGAAACTGCTCCAGGACACTTTGGCCTCGCGGTGCAAGACTACACTCACTCCACGGCGCCCAATCGCCGCTTCGCCGACGTCGTCACGCAGCGCCTGATCAAGTCGATGCTCGCCGGACAACGGAACCCCTACTCTGACAGCGAACTGACCGCCATCGCTTCAAATTGCACCGTGAAAGAAGACGCCGCCCGTAAGGTGGAACGCGAGATGTCGAAGCGTCTCGCAGCCGTGGCCATGCAAAACCGCATCGGAGAAGTCTTCGACGCCATCGTCACAGGCGTGACCGATCACGGAACCTTCGTCCGTGCCCTGCAGCCTCACATTGAAGGCTTGCTGGCGCAGGGCGATCATGGTCTCGATGTCGGAGACAAGTTACGGGCCAAGCTCATTCGCACCGATCCGCGAAAGGGGTTCATCGACTTCGCCCGTGCCTGACGCTCGTCACGTTTCGTGCCAACCTGTCAGTGGTCACCTCACAAGACAATAGTGCGCCCCGGTTGTTGCAGGCTAACCTCATAAGAGGAGTTCGTGCGGAATGCGTAGGGATTTATTTTGTTGAGATGGCGAAATCTCGTCAGCATCCCTATGACCGTCTTGCTCCCTCTTTCACTATCCGCGCAAGACGCCGGCGGAGCAATCCTGCACAGCACCGGTTCGGGTGTCTTCGTCAACGAGAGCACCGCACCGGCGTCGATCGCTGTTTTTCCGAATGATGTGGTCAAGACAGAGAAGGGTGCTGTTGCGCGACTCCAGTTCACAGGCTCCGAGGCTGAGATTAACTCGGAGACCATCGTGCAATTCAATCCGAGTGAACTGACGCTCGATCATGGCAGCGTAACAGTCAACACCAGTCGAGGAGTCAGGGTGCGTGTCGGGTGTGTCACCGTGACTCCCGTTCGCGACAATCAATGGACGAATTACCAGGTGCTCGACGTCAACGGTAAGATAACCGTTTCCGCTCTCAAAGCTGATGTCTACATTGACGCTCATCCCAAAAGCCTACAGCAGATGAATGAACGCGAGCGGGAGCGCAATCGAAGTCTTGTACACGAAGGCGAGCAGAAGTCGCGAGAAGAGAACTGCGGTGGAGCATACCAGACGCCAAGCGCACCAGGAATTGGCGCCGTCCTGAACTCGCCCTACGCAATTGGCGCAGGCGCAGTGGGTATTGGCGCTATGACCTGCCTGGGCCTCTTCTGCCACGACGACGATCCGGTCAGTCCTGCAAAGCCAAAGTCAAAGCCCCAGTAGTCGCGCGCCACCGACGACAGTTTCTCGTCCGTTAAATCGGTTTATTCGGTAACGACCGCCTTCACTAGGTTTCTCGGGTGATCCACGTCATATCCCTTCTTCGTGGCGACGTGATATGCAAACAACTGCAGAGGAATGACTTCGACAATCGGCAGCAAGAGCTCTGGAGCCGACGGAACATAGAAGACATGCTCGGCAATCGCACTGACCTCTATGTCGCCTTCCGTCGCCACTGCTACCACGTGTCCTCGCCGCGATCGAACTTCTTTCATCACTTCGAGCGTTTTGCGGTAACGCAATACGGAGTCAGGATCGTGTTCGTCGAAAGTTGCCAGCGTAACCACGGGCAGTTTTTCGTCGACCAACGCGTTCGGCCCGTGCTTCAACTCTCCTGCGGGATAACCTTCCGCATGCGCGTAGGAAATTTCCTTGAGCTTCAGCGCGCCTTCGCGGGCGATGGCGTAGTGAACGCCGCGTCCAAGATACAAAAACTTTTCCGCCTTGAAGTGCACCTGGCCGAACTCTTCGGCCAGTTCATCCCATTGCGAGAGTGCTCGCTCAATCTGTTCGGGAAGTCGCAGCAGGCACTGCAAGTCTCTCCTCGTCACCTCCGAAGTCATGCGGCCCCGCTTGCGTGCAAGGAATAACGCCATCAGGTAGAGGATCGTGACCTGCG
>DATFQQ010000141.1:0-63950 GCA_035264195.1 Candidatus Sulfotelmatobacter sp.
ATCTTCGCCGAAACCATTCGCCAGATTCGCGAATTGACTCCCGACTGCCGGGTTGAAGTGCTGATCCCCGACTTCCAAGGATTGGAAGAGTCACTCTGCATTGTGCTGGGTGCCCAACCGGATGTTCTGAATCACAATACCGAGACCGTTCCACGGTTGTATCGTGCCGTTCGCTCGGGAGCTCGTTACGAGCGGACTTTGGCGCTACTGGAAAACGCGAAGAAAATTTCCCCAGGGATGGTGACCAAGAGCGGCGTGATGGTCGGCCTCGGTGAATCCTCCGACGAGTTGGTGGACGTCTTCCGCGATCTGGGTACGCGCGGCGTGGACATTCTCACGGTTGGCCAGTATTTGCGCCCATCGAAAGACCATCTTCCGATCGCGCGCTTCTATACGCCGGAAGAGTTTGTTTATCTGCGGAACGAAGCACTCCGCTTTGGATTTCGCCATGTTGAGTCGGGACCCATGGTACGTTCCAGTTATCACGCACATGAGCACGCCGATGCCGCTGCAACCACACGGGTGGTGACCTAGCTTGCGCCGGACGGGATTCCCCGTCCGTCCCCAAACCATCACGATCTACTCACATAGTATCTCAATGGAAAAACTCGGCATTGGGAGTCGCTTCTCGTGCTGAGCGCCTATCTGGTTGCATTCGGCTTCTGCGCCGGACTGCTCGGCGCCCTCACCGGCATTGGCGGCGGTGTGCTCCTTACCCCTATTCTCGCACTGCACTTTGGCATTCCCATTCGGCAAGCGATCGGCACCAGCCTGGTCGCAGTCATCACGACGTCGGCCGCAAGTTCGTCCGTACACCTACAGCGGCATACCACCGACATTCGACTCGGTATGACGCTGGAACTGGCTACGTCTCTGGGCGCAGCCGTGATGGCTTATCTGGTCGGATACTTCAACCGAAGCGTGCTGGAAGGACTGTTCGCTGCCTTTCTGCTTTATAGCTCGATCACGATCCTACGGAGCGGCGGCAAACTTAAGTCGGATGAAGACGCAGCTGCACTGAAGAATGGCAACGGCGAGCTTCCGCCCTACGAACCGCAACGCTATCCGCTCGGTCTGGGAGCGTCCTTAGTGGCGGGTGCGCTGTCAGGCCTGCTGGGAATTGGCGGGGGTCCGATCAAAGTTCCGGTCATGTTTCTCTTTATGAACGTGCCTTTGATGGTCGCCACGGCAACTTCGAACTTCATGATTGGTGTGACGGCCGGGGCGAGCGCCATCGTGTACTACCGCCGGGGAGACATTCAGCCTGATATCGCCGCTCCGCTCGCCGTGGGAGTCTTTCTGGGATCTCTGTTGGGCGCTCGTCTCGCGCCCCGTGTTCATACCAAAATCGTCGTGTATCTGCTGGTAGCGGTCATGCTCTATCTGGCAGGGCACCTCACCATCCATCTCCTGCACGAGGTGCTATGAGCCAGCTTCGCGAACCGGCCTTCGATCGAGCTGTCGCTCTGGTGTTGCGCATCGGCGCATTCGGATGCTTCTTCATCATGCTGACTGGACTGATCGGTGGCTTGTTTATGTCGGGACGAGTCCCGCTCGAAATTGAGCGCGCCGGAGTCCTGCTCATGCTGGCCACCCCGGTGGTCCGCGTAATCGTCGCTTGCTTCCTGTTCTTTAGGGAGAAAGATTACCGATACGGCTGGATTTCACTTGGCGTGCTGGTGATTCTGCTACTCGGAGGCGTGTTTGGAATCGGCGAGCACTGAGTGAACTCAGAATATGTGCAGCTTAATGCTCAGGTATTTTTTCGGATTTTGGCGAATGGCTTTCACCAGTTCTCTAGTTTCGGTCAGCATGTCGGTAGCGTTGTTATAGAGAGTTTCGTCTTTAAACAGCTTCCCCATGGTGCCCTGGCCTGCTTCCAGTTGTGTCGTCAGCTGCGAAAGTTTGGTAATCGTGGTATCAAGTTTCTTGGCCAGTTCATCGTCTTTTGCCAGTTTCCCGATGGTGCCCTTCCCGGCGTTAATGTCCTCAGTGATCTTCCGCAGGTTTGCGACGGTATCGTTGGCATTGTTATAAAAGGAAGGATCCTTCAGGAATTTTCCCGCAGTCCCTTTACCCTGCTGAATATCGTCAACCACGGCATTCATCTTGTCGAGCGTGGCCATGAATTTATCGTACGCGTCGTTCCGGCTGATCAGTTGTCCCAGGCTTCCCTGCCCGTTGCTGACCTGTTCCACCATCTTCTGTAGGTCTGCAACTGTGGCTGAGAGACGGTTGTACAGCGTGGGATCGTAGATCAGTTTGCCGATAGATCCTTTGCCACTTTCCGCAAAAGCCAGAATGCGGTCGGCCCGCTTCAACAATGCATCCATGTTCTGTAGGGTGCTCTGGCTGGCGCGAACCACCTGGTTGAAATCCGGGTGCACTTGGGTCGGCAGCGTATCGCCGTTTTGCACCGGACCTCCGATTGCCTGTGAACTGTCAATATCAATATAGGTCTCGCCAAGCACCCCGGCTGTTTCAAGGGAAGTCACGGAGTCCCGGCGCAGGTTGTACTCATACTTCGTGGTCACCTTCATCAACACTTCAACCGGAGTGAGCTGCTTGTCCTTATCTCGAATGATGCTGATATGCGTTACATTGCCAATATCTACGCCGGCAAGCCGCACCGGCGCGCCTATGCGTAATCCTGAGGCATTGTCGAAATATGATTTGAGGACGATCCGGCGGGTAAAAAATCCGGATGTGCCGGACATGAGCAGCAGGAGAAGTCCGAGTGTCAGACTGGCAACGATAACCGTGATCCCAACACGCAGTTGCGACCACTTAAGCTGCTTCTGGCTAGGCAAACGATTTCCTCATAAATGCCAGTTGGTTGGGATGCTCCACTCGTGGCAACGATTCACATCGTTGTGCGCCCGACACTGCACGCCCACGGCAGAATGATAACAAAATCGTTACGCTGATTAGGCAGCTTTCACACGCAAAACGGGCGTGAGAACCAGAGCAAGCAAGTAGGCTAATGCTCCGCAAACCAAGGTCACGGTCAACCCAAATTGAATGGCGATCACCATTGCCAACACAGAGCCGAGCACGCTGGCCGCTGCATTCATAGCCCATGCCCACTCTACGGCATTGTCGGTCGCTTCCAGGCTAGCCCGGGACCCCGCCGCGGTCCTCCCAGCTAGTGCCCGCAATCCGGTTGGAAATGGCATGCCCATCACAAAGCCCAACGGGATCAGAAGGGCGCCGCTGACCACAAAGCGTGAACCCAGGGGCAATCCGACCCAAGCCGGCAGAAGACCCGGAAGAACAAATACATAAGCCACCAGAGCCACGAGTATCGCGATAAGGGGAATCCATCCCATCTCGGCCCGAGGCAACCAGCGGCGGGACATCAGACTTCCAGCACCGCTCGAAACCATTAGCAGAAAAATAACTACGGTTAGCGCGTAAGTAGGATGTCCCAGGAAAAGAACGAATCGTTGGATGAAGGCGATCTCAACCAGAATGTACCCTAGACCCACCGCGATGAAATAGAGCAAAGGAATCGGCGATTGCCGTCGAGCACCACTCTTCAGCAAGAGAGGCAGAACCAGAAAGGCCATCACTGCTACGGCCGAGATGACCAATACCAGCAACAGCACAACGACTCCTAGGTTGACCTTCCAGTCGATTCCATGACGCAAGCCTTGCTCGCCGAGAATTTGGCCGGGCTTCAGCGTGAAAAAGAAGAAGGGTGCGTTGTCGCTGACGGGCGTGACATTGTATGCATAGCTCCGTGCGTATGCGTGCGGATCATTGCTCGCGATCAGCTCTGAAAAAGGATTCTGTCCGGGTGCCGTAGGCAAGTAGAGGGGATCGAGTTCGGAATAGCGCTCGCAATGGGCGGCGACTGCGTCCTCTTCTGATGAAGAGAATGGGGTTTTCTTAGCAAGTACCACAACCGGAATTCCATCTTCATCCAGCGACCCCAGCGAAGCGACGATGAAATTGCGGGAGGGATTCGAAACTCCCAGCCGGTGCAAAGCTTCCATCGCCACCGAGACTACCCGCAGGGCCTCACGCGGATGTTTGAACTCCCACCTGGTGATGGCGATCATCCCGTCGGGATTGAGATGATTGAAATACTCCTCAAAGGCCTCGACGGTGTAGAGATTATTTTCGCTCAGCGCAAACGCGCCCGCCGCGGTGGATGCCCACGTATCAACCAGCGTCATCTGAACCACGTCGAACTTCTCCGGCGTGGCGCGCAGATAAGATCGACCATCGGTGACGTGGATGTGCACCTCTGGCCGCTCATACAGATGTTGAGCATAGTCGGCGTAGCGTCCCCGCATGACCGTGGTCGCAATGATCGGGTTGATCTCAATCCCCGTAACGCTTGGGCTGCCGTTCGCCACCGCACGCAGCACGTCGACTCCGCCCCCCGGGCCGATAATGGCAAACTGTCCGTGCGGCCGCAAAACATTGGCCAGAGCCGGCGGCGCCGACATCAGATCTTTCTCCCACTCGGTCTCATGCCAGCGGGATACTTCCGCGTTCATGATGTAAGTGGAGGCGTCGGCATCGATCACGATCGCCTTCGCCTGCCCCTGCCGGTCGACTTCCACGCGAGATAAAGCATTCCAACGCGCAAACTCAACCCAGGCCGGATCGCGGAACATCCCCTTGGCGTAAACAATGTCGATCAGTCGTCCTGAGTAGTTCACTGCGATCAGCGCGACCAACGCCAAACCAACGATACCTGCATTTCTGCGTTCCGAGCGACCCTCGGCCCAGATCATAGCCGCGAGGCCTAAGCCGACACCTGCTACGAGAATTGCATTGGGACCGCCAAGCCAGTTCAGCAAGGGAACTACCGCGAGACAAGCGAACGCACCGCCACAAAGGTCGGCGCCGTA
Organism: Candidatus Sulfotelmatobacter sp.; assembly: GCA_035264195.1. GTDB lineage: Bacteria > Acidobacteriota > Terriglobia > Terriglobales > Acidobacteriaceae > Sulfotelmatobacter. Next base: position 4,866 of record DATFQQ010000141.1, read on the forward strand.
CAGCCGAGGAATTCGATGAGTCTCTCGCGCGAAGACCACTGAAAAAAGCAATCCGGTCAGGAAAAACGGAACAGCGGCTGCGAGATATATTGCCGTGAGTCTAAGGAAATTTGCTCCCGAGACATTCAGAGAAACGCGCGCGTGCAGAACGATCTCCAGCACAACGACGATCACGAGTGCATTTGCCATGCACAGCCGCGAGGCGAGCCAGCGCGTTGTGTATTTTGAAAGCGTGTCTTTGAGCAAGTATGCAAACACTCCGCCTGCTCCCAGGCCCAGTAGCGCAATCGAAATCGCCAGAAATGCGAAGTGATAGAAGAGAACGACAGAGAATAAACGGGTGAGCGCCAGTTCGAGCAGCAGGGCTGCAAAACTGGTAAGGCCAAGCCCGGCTAATAAAGTCCTTTCGGGAATTGCGGTCTTGTCCGCAGGAATAGAAGGAGTAGCAACGATCACAGCCATATTTTTGAATGAGGCGACAGTCTAGCAGATGAAGAGCCGGGATTTGCCCGGCATTGTGCCGAATTGCTGATTGTTGATGCTTGACCGCTGATTGAAAAGCTACCAGAAATGTTTCGCTAGATTCTCAATCCTGTTCGTCTGCCGCAACAATCATGCAACAGGTTCAATCACTTGTCATTCCGAAGCGTAGCGAGGAATCTGCTGTCGACTACCACCGTGAAACTCGCCCAAACTCGCCGTCCAAATTATCAGAAAAAAATCTCTCTAGCTTTCCAGAATGACCTGCGCGATGGCCTGTTCTTCGGTGTGCGAGATCGATAACGCTACATTCTTCACTCCGAGTTTTGCGGCAAACTCACCTGCCTTGCCGTGAAACTGCATCGTCGGACGTCCTCCCGGTTTCCTTACGACCTCACAGTCGCGCCAACGCACACCATAGTTCCAACCTGTGCCCAACGCCTTCATCGCGGCCTCTTTTGCCGCGAAACGCGCAGCATAGCGCTCGATGCGATTGGCCTTGGAATCGCAGTAGCGCATCTCGGCTTCGGTGAAGATTCGTTCAAGAAAGCGCGACCCGAAACGCTCGATCGATTGCCGAATGCGGGGCACTTCCGCAATGTCAATTCCAGTCCCGACGATCATGTCTTCGCATCTTACAGCAAGCGATCTCCGCGATAGAGCAATTGGCCATTGATCAAGCGGGCTTCGGTAGTAAGACTGTGCGGCTTAACAGACCCTGTGCCGTCGATATGCAGAACTTGATGTCCATGCACAACCAGCCAATCGGAAACGAGCATGCGATGACAGCGGAAGTACACGCGCTCGGCGCACATATAAGTCGTCGGACTCTGTTCTGCAAGCGTGACTAGTTCTGTCACGCCCCGTTCGAACTCCGGAGTCAGCATGTAGTCGGCGTAGTTGCGGAAGCTGTCGTTGCGGAGTGCGATGTTGGGCGATTCATCGAGAATCGCTTTCCTATATCCGCCCAGCGCCTTCATCCAGGCATAGCGGATTCCGACCGCAGGCAACGACTGTTCGAGCGATTCACGATTGAACTGTGGCAAGCGCCGCGACATCGGGAAGGCTCGAATGTCGACCAGCGTCTTGATTTGATGTGCACGGAGCGCTTCGAGCAACTCATCGAATGAGCGAGTCGAGTGTCCGATGGTGTAGAGAGTAGCCAATGAAGCTTCGATGCCGGGAAACGGCTAACTCGATTTATGAATTGCTGTATACCATTCCGCTTTGTCATCCGGATGGCGCCGTTTTTTTGGCGCCGGAGGACCTATGCAACTCTGCCTGCCAGCGCTCATGCGGCCGGCATAGGTCCTCCGGCCTACAGAGAGCGCAGGCCATCAGGATGAAATCGCGGTGGATTACGCTAAAAAGCTAAAACAGCTAAGCGATGCGGCTCAAAGCATTGGCGATTATGCGATCCTGTTCGGGGAATACGGTTCGCGGATCAATCAGGACGCGCCCTTCCTCAACGCGGGCGATGATGGGTGGAACGGAGTTTCGCAGCCTCGCCAAGAGTTCGTCCGCACTCAGGCCCTCGCACGTTAAGGCGAGCAGGCGTGTGGGTAAAACGGAAGACGGCGCCGCGCCACCGCCCACAATTGATTCACCGTCGACAATTCCAACCTGGATCTTTCGCGTACCGGACTTCAGTTTCTCTGCCAGCGCTGCCGCGCGTTCGCCAATTTCCGACTGGCTCAAGCTCATCATCTTCAGTGTTGGAATCGCATCGAAATCATGTATCACATATGCAAGCAGAGTCGTTTCCAGAGCTGTGTAGGTTAGCTTGTCTACGCGCAGCGCACGAAAGAGCGAATTGCTGCGCATGCGGGCAATCAGATCGGAGTGTCCAGTGAGGATTCCCGCCTGCGGCCCTCCCAAGAGTTTATCTCCACTGTAGGTCACGACATCCACTCCGGAGCGTAGGCTGTCAAGAACGTTTGGCTCACCGCTAAGGCCGAAATTCCGCAGGTCAACCAGCGCACCACTCCCCAGATCCTCCATCAGTGGCAAATTCCTGCGCCGCGCGAGTTCGGCCAATTCCGAGATTGGTGGCTGCTCAGTAAAACCGCTGATCTCGAAGTTCGAGCGATGGACGCGCAGTAACAGCCGGGTTTGATCGTTAATGGCGTTCTCGTAGTCTGCGATGCGCGTACGGTTCGTAGTGCCAACCTCGCGCAGTCTCGCGCCAGACTTCGCCATGACGTCGGGAATCCGGAAAGATCCGCCGATCTCCACCAGTTCACCGCGTGAAACGATGACCTCACCGCCGTCGGCCAAAGTGTTCAACGCGAGCAGAACGGCGGCCGCGTTGTTGTTGACGACAATCGTAGAGACGTCGCTGTTCCCATCGGCTAGCAGTTTTCGAAATAGTCGATCGACGTGGATATCACGTTTGCCGCGCTCACCGGACTCCAGATTGAATTCGAGATTCGAATACTGGCTCGCAGTTTCACGGATGCGATCAAGCGCTGCTGGTGCGAGCGGTGCGCGCCCTAAGTTCGTATGCAGTATGACGCCGGTTGCGTTGATCACGGCTCGCAACGAGTGACTCAAGGATTTTCGAAGCTGAGCCTCGACTGCGCGAGCCAGTCCGTCCAGAGCGATTTGCAGCGACGAAGCATCCAACAAGCCGTTGGAGATTTCTTCCCTGAGTCGTGCCGTGACTGCGCGAACGGCATCTGTGACCGCGGTCGCTCCGTGAGCCTCAGCCAGGCCGGAAATGACCGGTGTGCGCAGCAGTTCGTCCACGGATGGCAATGCCCGGAACAATTCGGATTTCGTTTCTGTCTTCACCCGCGTTTCGCTCGATTGTCGCCTATAACGTGTGCAAGTATGCAAGCAGATTCTGAATGTCCTGCCCACTCAGCTTCTGGCTGTAGCCCGGCATCTCGTTGCGGCCGAGGCGAATAATGTTGCTCACCCGCTCGTCGTTCGCCGGCAGGCCGCTCAACGACAGGTATTTGTGCTGGAACACTCCCTTGAGCGCTGGCCCCTTCTTGCCACGAGTCGAGTAAGGCTCGTGGCAGCGGTCGCATTCCGCATCGTAGATCTTCCGACCAGCGGCTTGCTGCGGATTTAATCCCAGCTCGGCATCCGACTTGCGGCGTTCAACGTCACAGGCAACGCTCGACAGCAGAGCGGCCACTAAGATCACGATCCTCAATGAAGAATTGCAATAAAGGATTTTCAAAAGGTCCACTCTTGCTCAATCTTCTCCCGATGGCCCAATCGGCCAAACGCCTTGCTGCAAACCGTTTTACAATGATAGTGCATAGCAGGTTTTCGTACTCATGACGATCTCGATCAAACGAGTATACGAACCGGCAGAGCGCAGCGACGGCGCACGTGTCCTCGTAGACCGGCTCTGGCCGCGCGGATTGACCAAAGCGAAGGCTGCGATCGACGAGTGGCTGCGCGATCTGGCCCCGTCGAATGAACTCCGCCGTTGGTACCACGCCCGCCCCGGCGAATGGGAAGCATTCCGAAAGAAGTATCTCAAAGAACTTACCCAGCCTGAGCCACAGGAAGCATTGCATCGGCTCTATGATCTAGCTCACAACCAGAAGCAGCTGACTCTGTTGTTCGCCTCCAAGAACGAGAACCTCAACAACGCGGTCGTGCTCAAAGAACTGCTGGAGGGCAAGCGCAAGCCTCCGACGGGAACTGGCCCCGGCGCGATCCACGCCATGCGGAAGCGCGAAGCAGCGGTGCGTCGCCGCTAAACTCCCATTTAAAATCTTGTTCCATGAGGTCGGTCTTTCACTGGAGTGTCGGTTCTCGCGCCCTTGAACTGGGGAAGCGCACGGTCATCATGGGCGTGGTCAACGTCACGCCTGATTCGTTCTCTGATGGTGGCGCCTTCCTTGATCGTGACAAAGCCATCGAACATGCGGAACGTCTGCTCGAAGAAGGTGCCGATATCATCGATGTCGGAGGTGAATCCACGCGCCCAGGCGCGCGCGTTGACACGGGCAAGCCGCAGGCAGATCCGAAATCTCCGAGCGGCAACCTCAAGGTGGCGTCAGCGGTACAGGCCGTCGATAGCGAAGAAGAACTCAGGCGCGTGATTCCTGTAATTACGGAATTGAAAAAGAGACGCCCGAGTGTTTTTATCTCGATAGATACCTACAAAACAACAGTCGCTCGCGCAGCCGTGAACGCCGGCGCCGAGATCGTCAACGATGTCAGCGGGTTCCGTTGGGATCCGCAAATGGCGAAGACCGTCGCCGAACTCAAATGCGGAGCTGTGCTCATGCATATGCGCGGCCGTCCCGAGGAGTGGCGCACATTGCCGCCGCCCGGAGACATCGTTCTGCTGGTCAAACGCGAATTGAAGGACTGGGCGGAAAAGGCCGTCGTGACTGGAGTCCGGAGAGAAAGAATCGTCCTCGATCCGGGATTCGGGTTCGGCAAGAACTTCGAACAGAACTATCCGCTCATGCACCGGTTCAACGAACTGCAAGCCGCCGGATTTCCGCTACTCGTCGGCACATCGAGGAAGTCTTTCATTGGAAGAACTCTGGCAGTGGAAGGCGAAGATGCTCCGCCCGAAAAGCGCCTTTACGGAACGTTAGCGACGCAGGTCGCCTTGATATTGGCAGGCGCCCACATCCTACGAACACACGATGTCAAAGCCTCGGTTGAGACTGCTCGCATCGCAGATGCGATCTTAGCTGCCCATTAAAGCGCCGGTTTCCCCAGGGAAGAAAATTGATGGCTCCAAGTTTTCCATCTGGTCAGACTTCCTCGCCGCTTATTCAAGTTTTCTGAATCAGCAAGAACGTCACCCGCCTCAGATTGATAGATCGTATATTTCGAAATGCCGATCTCATGGACGACCTGGCCAAACTCTCGCATGACCCGAGGACGAGCATCCGACGCGCAGGGCCGCCCGACGCTGACGGTACCTGTGTCGTCTACTGGATGCAGCGTGCCCAGCGCGGCATCGACAATCCAGCCCTTGACGTGGCGGTGCAAGCGGCCAACGTCCTCAGGAAACCGGTCGTCGTATTTCTCGCTCCAGTCCCTTTCTACCCACATGCGAACCTCCGGCACTATCAGTTTTTAAGCGAGGGCATCCCGGACATCGCTAGTGCTCTCGCCAAGAGAGATGTCGGATTCGTTCTGCGCCGCTATCCCGACCATAGCCTGCTGAAGTTCTGCGAGGAAGTGCACCCCGCTCTCGTCATTGGCGACGAGAATCCGATGCGTGAACCGGAGAGCTGGCGGCAGACAGCGACCAAGAAACTCAAAGTTCCTCTGTGGACAGTCGACGCCGATGTGATTGTCCCGTCGAAGCTGCTGGAAAAAGCACAGTATGCCGCTCACATCATTCGACCTCGGCTGCAGAAACACCTGCAGGAATTTCTTGTTCCATCCGGAAATCCGAATGCTCACGTGCCGTGGAGAAAGCCGACCGGCCTCGCCTTCCTCGGTCCTGATACCCACATCACAGAGGGCTGGAAGCTCGATCGCTCAGCCAACCCGGTATCTAACTGGCGCGGCGGAACGCGCGAAGGCCTCCGTCTCTTGCACGAGTTCATCAGGCACAAACTGCGCGGCTACAATAGCCAGCGCAACAAGCCCGAGATTGACCACACGAGCCGGCTCTCACCGTACCTGCATTTCGGCCACATCAGTCCCGTAACGGTTGCGTTGGCTGTTCAAAAAGCCGCGGTGCCCAAGGCCGACAAAGAAGCGCTTCTGGACCAGATCATCACTTGGCGCGAGCTCTCGATCAACCTTGTCCGCTTCAATCCAGACTACGACACCTTCGAATGCGCCGAACCCTGGGCTCATCGAACTCTGGCGAAACATGCGAAAGATCATCGCCCAACCCTCTACACGGAGCGGCAACTGGAAAATGCCGAAACTCACGACCAACTCTGGAACGCCGCCCAGATGCAGATGGTAAACACAGGCTGGATGCACAACTACATGCGCATGTATTGGGCGAAGAAGATTCTGGAGTGGAGTCGAACGCCTGCCGAGGCGCATCGAATTGCTGTCTGGCTCAATGACAAGTACTTGCTCGATGGACGCGACCCAAACGGATATGCAGGGATCGCGTGGTCGATTGTCGGGAAATTCGACCGTCCGTGGTTTGAGCGGCCGATTTTCGGGCAGATTCGCTACATGTCGGGCGAGAGCACCGGACCGAAATTCGACAGCAAGAAATACATTCAACAAAACCTCTCACATCTGTCGTTCCGCGATGGATTTAAGCGAAACGGCGCGAAGGTGCGGGTTCGGGATAATTCGAAAAAGGAGTCGGTTTAGATGCTCACAATCTTGGGGGCTGGCGGCGCTATCGGGAATGAACTCGTAAAACTGCTCGCCCAGCGCAAGCAGCCGTTTCGACTCGTCGGGCGCAATCCAAGTATGGTTCCCGGGGCAGCAGAGATTCATTCCGCAGATCTTTCCGACAAGGAGCAAACGATCCAGGCAGTCGCAGGATCGTCCATCGTTTTCTTGCTCGTCGGTCTGAAATATGACCACAAGATCTGGGCAGAAACCTGGCCGCGCATCATGGCGAACACAATAGAGGCCTGCAAACGCGCCAATGCCCGCCTGATCTTCTTCGACAACGTTTACATGTACGGAAAGGTCAACGGCACCATGACCGAAGACACACCGTTCGACCCCTCAAGTAAAAAAGGCGAGATTCGCGCGAGGATCGCAACATCCTTGATCAACGAATGGAAAGCCGGCCGCATCACAGCGATGATCGCCCGCTCAGCGGACTTCTATGGCCCCAACACGCACACCAGTGTGCCTAACGTTCTGGTGTTTGAGCCCATGGCCAAGAAACAGACCCCATCATGGCTGGTGAATGACTCCGTTCCTCACTCCTACACCTACACGCCAGACGCTGCGAAAGCATTGCTGACCCTGGCTGAGAGTTCATCAGCATGGAATCAGACTTGGCATCTCCCGACCACTTCAAATCCCCTTACTGGAAAGCAGTTCATCGCGCTGGTTGCGCAGGAGTTCGGTGTGCCTCCGAAATACCGCGTACTCAGCAGGCCCATGCTCAAGATTGTAGGGTGGTTCAATTCGGACGTTGGTGAATCCTACGAGATGCTCTATCAAAGCGATTCGCCGTATCTCTTTGACTCGTCGAAATTCGCTCGCGCGTTTGGCATCGCGGAAACACCGTACGCCGATGGGATTCGTTCAACGGCTGCGTCGTACAAGAAACCTACGGGCTCGTAGGTCAGAAAGTCTTGCTCGAATCTAAGAGAATGGTCACCGGCCCTTCGTTCACCAGTTCTACCTGCATCATTTCCTGAAATCGGCCGGTTTCGCACCGGACACCTGCCGCCCGCATACGTTCCACAAAGAACTCGTACAAGCGTCTCGCAGGATCAGGTGGTGCCGCTCCGTCAAACGAGGGACGCTTTCCCCGCCGGACATCACCATAAAGAGTGAACTGCGAGACCGCAAGAACGCTTCCACCCACGTCCAGCACGCTGAGATTCATTTTCCCGTCGCCGTCTTCAAAGATGCGGAGGCCAGCAATCTTCTCGGCGAGGTAAGTGGCATCGGCCTCACTATCGGTTTGACCCACGCCTAGCAAAACTAACAGTCCCAGGCCGATTTCCCCGGCAGTCCAGTCGTTGACGGTCACCTTGGCACGGCTTACGCGTTGCACGATAGCACGCATAGATTTGTTCAAACAGCGATTCGGGCCCGCAGTGACAGCACCATTTGACGAACCCCACTGCCGTTGACCCGGATCACGGCCAACTATTAGGATTCAAGAGTGCAATCCAAAGATAACAGAGGCTTTGCCTGCAAAGGCAGCGCCATTCCTTTACACTAATTCACCGGGACAATTACACTACACGTTCGCCGTTTTCGTACCGCAGTGCGTAAGTTATGCAGGAATCGAAGGCTCGCGCGAACTGGAAATAATCCGCGATAGCGCGACCAAGGAAGCGAAATTCAAATCTAACTAGAGGCAAGCGAGGAGACCAATGGCAGCCGTAGACGAGAAAGTAAAGCAGATTATCGTAGAGCAGTTAGGCGTGGATGAGGGCGAAGTGACCGCGAGCGCATCATTTGTCGACGACCTCGGCGCCGACTCGCTCGACACCGTGGAACTGGTCATGGCCTTCGAAGAAGCCTTTGATATCGAGATCCCCGATGAGGACGCCGAAAAGATTCGCACCGTGCAAGACGCCGTCGACTACATCGGTAAGCACGCGAAAGCGGGGAAATAGTTGGCGCGCAGGGTCGTCGTTACTGGTCTTGGATTGATCTGCGCTGTGGGGAATTCCACGGAAGAAGTGTGGAAGGCCCTGCTTGCAGGCAAGAGCGGTGTCGGCCCCATCACGGGGTTCGACGCCAGCAATTTTGCCTGCCGGATCGCCGCCGAGGTCAAGAACTTCGACCCGCTGAATTACATCGAAAAAAAAGAAGTTAAGAAGATGGCGCGCTTCATCCATCTGGCGGTTGCCGCGTCGGATGAAGCGCTCAAGACCTCCGGCCTCAAGATCACCCCTGAAAACGAAGAGCGCGTCGGTGTCCACATCGGCTCAGGCATCGGCGGATTCGACATCATTGAGCGCGAACATTCCGCGCTTGTCGAGGGCGGCCCGCGAAAGATATCCCCCTTCTTCATTCCATCGGCAATCATCAATCTCGCAGCGGGACAGGTTTCGATGCGTCACGGCGCCAAGGGACCGAACGAGGCGACGGCTACCGCATGCACTACCAGCGCACACTCCGTCGGAGATTCTTTCCGAATCATCCAGTATGGCGACGCCGACGTCATGATTGCCGGAGGAGCTGAGGCCGCCATCACCGGTATGGGAGTCGGCGGATTCGCTGCCATGCGCGCTCTATCCACGCGCAATGACGAACCCGAAAAAGCCAGCCGCCCCTGGGATCAGGGGCGCGACGGTTTTGTGATCGGCGAGGGCGCGGGCATCCTGATTCTCGAGGAACTTGAGCACGCCCGCCGGCGCGGAGCACCGATTCTCGCCGAAGTCGTTGGCTATGGCATGTCGGCGGACGCGTATCACATCACCCAACCCGCTCCTGAGCATGAAGGCGGATTCCGGGTCATGCGCAACGCTGTTCGCGATGCCAAGGTCACTCCCGAAGCCGTCGGATACGTCAACGCTCACGGCACCTCGACTCCGATCGGTGACACGCTTGAGGCCCACGCCATCCGGAACTTCTTCGGGAATCACAAAGTCGCCGTAAGCTCTACCAAGTCGATGACCGGTCACTTGCTCGGCGGAGCTGGCGGGCTGGAAGCAGGAGTCACTGTCCTGGCACTGCGTGATCAGATGATTCCGCCCACGATCAATCTTGAGAATCCTGACCCCGACACAGCAGGAATGGATCTGGTCCCCAATCACGCCCGCAAAGCGGAACTCGAATACGCAATGTCGAATTCCTTCGGGTTCGGTGGGACGAACGGAGCACTTCTGTTCCGCCGCTGGAACGGTTAGTCTACGAGTCGCGCAATTTCCTGCAAATATGAGCGAGTCTTAACGACTAAAGGTCGCTCTGCCGTCGCCTTAAAACACCGTACCTCGCGGGTCGTACGCGTAATCGCACCCGGCGGATCCCTTATTTGGCGCGACTTTGCGACCGTAATGTACTTTTTCGCGGCATGCGGAAAACGTACACGTCCGGGACTCCAATTTCGTGTTGGTCCTTTGGAACGTTTCCTCCCTGCCCAACTGGACGCACAATCATTTGCGACAGTGACGAAAGTGGAGTCTTCCCTCATCTATGGATAAAGCTTTCACCACGACCTTCGCGCCCTCCCCCATACCTCGGAAAGCCTCAGCCCGCGCCGCATTAGTCGGCTTTCATGAACCACACCAAACCTTGCTGTCGGATTGCTTCCGCCAATTCGGAATCGCAGCGATAGCCATATATGAAGACGCTGCCGACCGTTTGCGCAAGGAGAAGTTCGAAGCCTGCGTTCTCGGACTGACTAAAGGCGACGAGGCTGAGGCTGTGATGGAAGCTGCCCGCGGCTCGCGCTCCAACAGCCGGTGCGTGATCTACGGCGTAGGCGGCAGCGCGCAAGATGCGATGCGCTATTCGAAGTACGGCGTCAATGCCATGTTCCACGAGCCGCTGGAGCGTCCGGCGATGTTAAAGCTGGTTCGCGCGACGCGGCTGCTTGTCCTGCACGAGTTCCGCCGCTACGTTCGCATCCCAGTTATCACAGAAGTTTCGATTATCGGCGAAGGCCGACGTTCGACGGCAACCAGTGTCGAGATGAGCTCAGGCGGCATGTCGCTCAAGAGCGTGGAAGCCTTCTCGCCCGGCGCAACCGTCGAGATCTCTTTCGCGCTTATGACTCTGCCACGTGTCAACCTCCGTGGAGTCGTGAGCTGGAACAAGCCCAAATCGCTGGGCGTGCGCTTCGATCCAAACGACCAGCGCCGCCTGAAGCTCAAGACCTGGATCGACTCGTACCTGGAAAACTGAGCGCAGCAGGTGTATCTTCATGCGCCGTTGTCCCCCAGAGGTTTTCTCAGCGCCCTCTGCGGCCTTCCTTGGCGATCTCGGCGGTTATGCTATTACCGCTGAGTTTCCCCGAGAAAGGCCGCAGAGAGCGCTGAGTAATCTCGTTCCGAGATGAATCGGGATGGCCCCCTCTCTCCGACCTTTACAATAGTTTCGTGCCCGAAGCCAGCACCCGCGAACTCGCGACCTCAGTGCAGCCTGAGTCTGGCCCGCGCCGCTGGAGTCTCCGCCAGCGGATTGTTCTGAGCATGATCGTGGCGGCCGGGTACTCATTCATCCGCCTGCTTGGACCGACATTACGCATTAGTGTCTCCTACGAGGACGGCGCTCAAAAGACGTTGGACGAGCGCCCGCGCGTTGCCTCTTTCTGGCACGAATGCATGATCCCCGCGACCTATCTCTTTCGCGGCATGGGCATCCGCGTCATGAGCAGTTACAGCTATGACGGCGAATACATGGGCCGCATCATCCGCAAGTTCGGATTCGTCGCAGTGAAAGGGTCGAGCAGCCGCAATCCCATCAAATCGCTGTTAGGACTCCGCCGCGCTCTCGACCAAGGATGGACGGTTGCCTTCACACTCGACGGTCCCCGTGGCCCACGACGCAAGGTTAAGCCCGGGCCAGCGGGACTGGCGCGATCGTCGGGACAGCCTATGACTGCGTTCCATGCGGCAGTCGACAAAGCCTGGGTGATCAACAGCTGGGATCGCATGATGATCCCCAAGCCCTTCTCGCGTGTGCTGGTGCGCGTGGGCAGGCTGATCACAGTTCCGCAGGACGCAAGCGACCAAGACCTCGCCCGCTATAGCGATGAACTGCAAACCACGCTCGATCGGGTCTGCGTATTCGCGGAGGCCAACGTCAGCAAGGCAGGAACTGCGGAATTCCCGTTCTCAAGAGGAAGGTCGAGCCAGGACCGGTGAATCAGGAATCGTTGGAAGTAGTGGGAAGCCGCCCCTTCTGCGCACCAAGAACAGTGTCATGCTGAGCGGAGGCGGAGTGCAGCGAAGCGGAACTCCGGCGGAGTCGAAGCATCCCTACCCTAGTACAACTGCTGCTGCGTAAGGATTCCTTGCTTCGCGAAGAATGACAAATGCAAGCGAGAAGCCCCGGGCTGCAATTTTCAAACCGCCAACAGAGCGACGGGGCAATTTGCACTCCGAAATCTGACTTCTGCAATCTCTATTAGTCCAGTGCCGACCCCAGTGGCGCATACCGGTACTTCTTCCCATCCCAGAAAACAACAGAAGAAGTGTCCTCGCCCTCGCCGGCCTCTTCCATGTAGATACCGAGTATCGTTTTCTTTTTCAATGCCAGCCGCTTCACCGTCAAGTTCTTGAACGGAATATTGAGCAGCAGGAACTTCGCTTTCGGCTTCTCGGCCTGCCACGCATCTTTCTCTGCACCATGAATGATCATGAGAGCGACGCCACGCCGCTCGGGCAGATCCGTAGCAAATGTCGATGTCACCCTCACGTCGCCAAAGCCGAGAAAAGTGTCATACGGATCAGCCACCTGAAAACTGTACTCATCTTTGTCGGCCATTGGGGCCTTGCACTTCGCGGCAACCACCAGATCGTCAATCCCATCCCCATCCAGGTCGGCTACGAACTGCTCTGGCCCCTGCAGCAGAGAGCAATTATCGCCAAATTGTTTGTGAATGAGGTCGTCACTAACCGCGGGCGAAGGGTGTTTCGCGCGCGCGGGTGGCGGAGGCGGTTCTTTCTTCTGCGCCGCTGCTACAGTCACGAGCAAGAGCACTGGGATGAGAAGTTTTCGACACGACATGAGCTTACTCTAGTCCCGATTCACATTCGCGGGTAGATACATGCTAGTAACGGAGGTAACAGTTCGCTGTAAGCACACCTCCCGCGATATCGGCGTCCTCTGCGGTTAAAGGCTTTTAGGCTTGTGGAAGTGCTCCCAGCCGTGAGGTTGGAGCTTCTGGCGCGTTCCCTCAGTGGAACAAAGGATGATTTCCTTGGCGCGGGTGATCCGACCGATCTGGGTTACAGCTACTCCGGCGATCTTGCCGGGAAACTTCTTCCCTGCCGGCGCTGTGAACAACAGTTCGTAATCCTCCCCGCCATGAAGCGCAAGGCCGAGATCCACGAAATGCGAAGGCCTTCCTACCTGAGATCGAGGAATTGCCGATGCTTCGATCTCTGCTCCAACGCCACTCTCTTCACAGATGTGAGACAGATCGGTCGAGAGTCCATCGCTTGTGTCGATCATCGCGGTAGCCAGTTTCTTTTCGCGAAGCGCTCGGCCAATTTCGACCCGCGGTTCCGGATAGAAATGTCGCGGATAGTCCCGAGGGCTGATTTTTGCCTTTTCCATCTGACGAACGGCGGCCGCTGAGCCACCCAACTCTCCGGTCACATATATCCGGTCTCCCGCACGGGCACCCGATCGCAGGATTGCCTGCCCTCGGGGCACAGTTCCGACAACAATGATGTCAGCCAGAATTCCCTCAGGAGACTGCGCCGTGTCACCCCCGGCCAGAGTCACCCCGGACCGCGCGGCCAGTTTCATAAGCCCACGCAGGAAACTCCGCACCCAGGATTGCGCCAGATCACTCGGAACAGCCAACGAGAGAAAAGCAGTTACTGGCTTTCCTCCCATTGCCGCAATGTCACTCAGGCCTCGAGCCAGACACCGATGGCCAACCGACTCCGGCGAGTGCCATTCTCGCCGGAAGTGAACCCCTTCCAGCGTGAAATCAGTCGTGACCAGAATTTCCGACTTCGGGTCCAGTCGCAGTACGGCGCAGTCATCTCCAATTCCCGCAGAGATATGACGTTTGTGGCGGACTTGTCTGGAATTCACGAACCGACGAATTTCCGCGATCAATGCTCTTTCTGGTACAGGCACGACAAACACACTACACCCAGTCCGCGAAGGCCTGGAAATTCGCGCCGGAAAGGCGCATCCGCTAGATCCATTCAGGAATTGCCGTATACCATTCCCTTTGTCATCCTGATGGCGCCGTTTTTTGGCGCCGGAGGACCTATCCAATTCTGCCGGCAGTGCTTATGCGGCTGGGGATGGCATAGGTCCTTCAACTACAAAAAGCGCAGGCCATCAGGATGACGCCGCGATGGATTACATCAAACGTAAAATGGGTCTAGACTGGCCCGGTGCGATTGCTCGCCGCCATCCTGCTGCTTGGAACTCCGGTAACGCTTGCCCAGAGCGTCGAGATTGGCTCTCCGACAATCGTCGAATTTCCCAGTGGGAAACTGCAACTCAAAGGCTATTTATGGAAGCCAGCTGGCCACGGACCGTTCCCCGCGGTTTTGTTCAGCCATGGCTCTGGCGGTCCGGACGGTTGGCACACCTCCGGTATGACGATGGCCGACGCAGCCGGAAAGCTTGGCCCCGCATTCGTGAAGCATGGCTACGCTTTTCTGTTTCCTTGCCGCCGAGGTCAAGGGCTCTCCGCCGATCAGGGAAGATTTATGGGGGACGTCCTAAACGAGGAAGAAGCTGCCAGGGGTCCGCATGGCCGACAGAAATTGCAGCTGGCCTTGATGACGGGACCACAATTAGACGACACGTTGGCGGCATTGTCCTTCTTGAAAACGATGGGCGACATAGACTCTCGCCGAATCGCCTTGGTCGGGCACTCCTTCGGCGGACAGTTAACCCTTCTCGCTGCCGAGCGTGACAAAAACCTGCGCGCCGCCGTGACATTCGGTGCCGCCGCGAACTCTTGGGCGAAATCACCAGAACTGCGAAACCGACTTCTGACCGCTGTCGATGGCCTAACCTTCCCACTCATGCTTATCCATGCCGCAAATGATTACGACACAGCTCCCGGCAATGAACTCGCCGCGGAATTGCAGCGACTACACAAGACGCATGTCCTGAAAATCTACCCGGCTGTCGGCAAGACTTCTGACGACGGGCATAACCTGGTCTACAAAGCTATTTCTGAGTGGGAACCCGACGTGTTCAGCTTTCTTGACAAGAATGTTCGTCCATAGCAACGGGGTTTCCCCGGTACACTTGGGTCACCTGTCCCGGGGTGACCTCCGATTACCCGCCTTCGGTAACTCGAATCTGTCCTTATGCGTCGTTGACACAGGGAACCCAGTTTGTTACCGTTAACCAGTCATTCAACAAAACCTTTGGCCGGATCTGTAACTTCTGCTAGTGCTTCACCATGCAGACTAACTTTACTTTAGATTCTGGCTTGTAGTTCTGGTAGGTACGGGCTCAAAGCAAGTTTCCATTCCCAAGTTGGAAACGCAGCCCCAGTAGAGTCAGGTGGTCCGAACAGGCGTTCTGGTCGTTAAGAAACTGAGCCTGAAATTCCGGACCTGATGCTTCAAAACTAGAGGAACGCGATTTTGCAGAAGCGCTTCTACATCCTTTTCGTGGCCCGTGGAGAAGACGGGCAGTTGCGCAAAATCTCCATTCCTGTCCATTACCTCTACGTTTTCGTCATCGGTGCCGCCATTGGGTTCCTCAGCCTGACCGGAATTGCCAGCTCTTATACCCGGATGCTGCTCAAGGTTTCTCAGTTCAACCAGCTCCGGACCGAAAAAGATCAGCTCAAGAACAACTACTCGCGTCTCGAACAAGTCGCGAAAGAGCGCGATCTGCAGGTAGCATCGCTCGGGTCCATTGCCGGCGAAGTGTCGGCGCTCTACGGATTGAAAGCCGCTCCGACTCTGGTCACGGCGACGAGTGAGCAGATCCATGACGCGGACGTGAGTTCCTCGCTAGATCAGTTGCACGCCCTCCGGACTTCCGCTCTCACCGGCGCGACAATGGTCGGACTCACCATGGGTCTAACCCGTAATGTCACCACCGCTGACTGGATCAAAGCCAACTCCGCCCCGAATCTGTGGCCTGTCGAAGGCCAAGTCACAGGCAGCTTCGGTGAGCGCATCGACCCGTTCAACGGTGAAGGCGCTTTCCACAGCGGCGTCGATATTGGAAGCAGTTTTGGCGCGAAGATCATTGCTCCGGCTGACGGCGTGGTCAGCTTGGTCGAGAGCCTGGGCGGATATGGCAAGACCATCATGATCGACCACGGCAATGGCATCAGCACTCGTTTCGGCCATCTTTCCGGATTTGCCGTAACCGTCGGTCAGCGAGTGCAGCGCGGCGATGTGATCGGATATGTCGGTGAGAGCGGACGCTCCACCGGTCCCCACCTTCACTACGAAGTTCGAATCAACGACACCCCAGTCAATCCTTACAAGTACCTCCGCTTGACAGTTGCCCACAGCGGCGGATTCGCCACAGGCAGCTAGAACTCTCCTCGATCGATTGCCTCAATAATCCTGCGGTCCCGATGTCGGGAAATATTGTGAGAACTATCCGGTCTCACTGAGACCAATTTCGTGCTGAGCGGAGCCGGAGTGGAGCAAAGCGGAACCCCGGCGGAGTCGAAGCATCCCTACCCCGGAACGACTGCCGCGGCTACATCTGCGGAAATCACATTAAGCTCGACGATCTTCGAATTTGCCAGGCAGGAGTTCTGGCTACTTCAGATCCAGCGCGTAGACCTCATGCGAACTGGTGTCTCGCACGGCGAGCACGCTCCCATCAGGAGCGACACCAGACCACGATCCCCAAACGCCGCTGAGGCGTTGCAACCCACCCCAGGAAAGGAAGCGTTTCGACTGGGATTCTCCCAACTTCAGTTGATGCATCGAGGGTTCGGCGGATAGAAAGCGCTCAACATAAATCGATCTTCCATCCTTCGCCCACACGGGATAGCCGATTGTCCCGTCTTCGGTCTGCAGCCACACGGACCATTGACTGGTATCGAAATCGTAGAGCATCAAGCTTCGTGAGTCTGTTGATAGCGCTGCCAGGTGCCGTCCATCCGGCGACCACCGGGGACTAAACAGGCCATGCGAACCAGGGATGACATAAGTCTGATGAGTCGTTCGATCGAATATCTCGATATCCAGTCCGCCCAGATCGAGCCCATAGGAGCGTCGCCCGTACGCAATTCGGTTGCTGTCAGGAGACCACGACGGGTCATTCTCCTCGCGATCCTCGGGCCGAACTTCCTGCGGCGTGCCCCCCTGTGGTGACACCAGATAGATCTTCCATGCTTTTCCAGTCTGGGTCCCAATAAACGCGATCTCCTTCCCGTCTGGCGACCAGCGCGGCAAACTTGCGTATAGCGGCCAGAAGGTCAGTTGCGTCTTTTCGGTGCCGTCGAGGCGTGCCCGCCATAGAGTCAAATCCGGATAGCTCACATAAACCACCCATTGACCGTCGGGGGAGAAGTCTGCCTCTCCCGCCGAGACTCCTGAAATGTAAGAGGAAAACTGACCCGACGCCGCGTTGTAGCGAACCAGTTCGCCTTGAAGCAGAATGCCGTTTGCGAAGACGCGCTTGCCGCCCGGCGGAAACACGGCGTCTGTGTACAACAGGGGTCCTGAGGTCAATTGAATGGGTTTTTCTCTTCCCAGCACAGGCCAAGGAGCTTCCCGAACGAGCCACAGATCCCTTGTAGTGATAGCCGATTGAACCTCAAACACGTAGTAACGGCCGTCAGGGCTCCAGTCACCACAGCAAAGAAAGGCATCGGTTTTCCAGCCAGGAAACAGCTGGTGCAGACCCGAGCCATCAAGTTTCATCTCCCAAAGCGAGGAAAGGTTCTGCCCGTTAGGAACGAATGTGAATCGCAGTCGTTTCCCGTCGGGTGAGAATCGGACTCGGCTGGGCATGCCTGACAAACTCTTCAGCCTGCTCGCATGTCCTCCATCTCCGTCCGCCAGATAGAGGTCAGTCCCCTTCACAAAAACGAGTTGGTGGCCGTCTGGGGACCACGTCGCCTCCGATCCGTTGACCTCAGCTAGGCGCCGTGGCGAGCCGGTCGGTACTGGTAAAGACCAGAACTGTGAGGCCGCGGTGCCGTTGTACTCGCCCACGAGCAGCGCCGAATGGTCCGGGCTGACCCCGTACAGATTCACATTCTGAAATGGAGTGCTAAACCCCAAGGTCTGCCCTCCGGCAGTTGAAACTTGCCCTAACTCCAAGTGCTCACCCGCGAACTGCGAAAAGTAAATTCGTGAGCCATCCGTGACCAGCATCTTCTTGAAGCGGCCGTCCCTCGTGATCTGTTTTACTCCTGTGACCCGGATCGGTGCAGATGGGGTCAGCAGCCAAACGATGCCTGACACCATGGCGAATAGAATGCCGACAACCAGCGACGCCAGGCGTTTCGAGTTCTTCGCACGCAATCTGGTCCCACTTCTGGCACTGTGGCTGTCCGCCTTGAGAAGTTTGTCCGAATCGGTATCCCGCTTCAGCCGTTTTAGGTCGGCCCGAAGTTCTGAGGCGCTCTGGTAGCGCACGTCTGCGGACTTCTCCAATGCGGTGTTGATAATCCGCTCGCATTCCGGCGGCAGCGCCGGATTCAGATGTCCCGGTGGAACAGGAACTTTATGCAGAATCGAGTCGAAGATCGCAGCTGACGTATTGCCGGAGAAGGGCAGTGCGCCGGTTGCCATCTCGTAAAGCACGACTCCAAACGAGAAAAGGTCGCTGCGGCTGTCCAGTTCCTCTCCAAGCGCCTGTTCGGGCGACATATAAGCAACCGTTCCCAGTGTGGTACCCGCGCTTGTGAGGGTGCTTGCGCTGGCCGTTGTGGCTCCCAGCGAGAGGTCAAGGTTCAGCTTGGCAAGTCCGAAATCGAGCAGTTTGGCATGTCCTCGTTCGGTGACGAAGATGTTCCCTGGCTTAATATCCCGGTGAATGATGCCGCGACTATGCGCGGCATCGAGCGCATCGGAGATCTCCATAGCCAGTTCGAGGAGTTGATCAAAATTAATCGGCGCGCCGTGGAGCATCTCCCGCAGCGAGTGCCCTTCCAGACACTCCATGGCGATAAACAAGCTCCCTTGCTGCTCGCCCACTTCGTAAATCGTGCAGATGTTCGGATGATTCAGGGCCGATGCCGCTCGCGCTTCGCGATAAAAACGCTCATACGCGCGAGGATCGCGGGCAAGGTCGTCAGAAAGGAACTTCAGAGCGACGTGACGTCCGAGTTCTATATCCTCGGCTTTATAGACGATCCCCATACCGCCACTGCCAAGCCGCTCAAGCAGCCGATAATGGGAGATGGACTGGCCTGGTGCAACTTGCTCGATGAACACGGGACAGACGCCCCCAAAAATCCTACAAACTGCGGTTACTTCAGGAAGTGCCTGGGGTCACAGCAGTGAGTGATTGCCGCATGTCCCCCGAAAACAATCCCAACCACGTGCCCTATCTAACTAATCTTGCTCGTTACCGGAGTAATGGAAGCACTCGAAGTGAATGCCGAATCACCGCGTCCGGGAGACTAACATAGTGAGAATCCCTCCCCAGCTTCTGCAGCAGGTTTGCAAAGGAACGTCCATGGAAAGGCCCGAGACGAAGGAATTCGGCCGATACGAGATTGTAGGAGAGTTGGGCCGCGGCGCTATGGGCGTTGTCTATAAGGCCCGCGACCCACAGATCGACCGCATGGTCGCCGTAAAGACCGTCTCGATGTGGGGACAAGAGCCCGAGGAGGAGCAGGAGTTTCGCCTGCGCTTCACGAACGAGGCCCAGGCTGCCGGCCGACTCCACCATCCTGGCATCGTTGCAGTTTTCGATGTTGGCGAGCATCCCGAGACGAAAGACCCCTACATCGTGCTCGAGTGCGTTGACGGCGAATCCCTCAATCGCATTCTGCATCGCGAAAAGAAGCTCGAGCTCGGCCGGGCATTGAAGCTCGCAGAGGAAATCGCCGACGCACTCGATTACGCCCATGCCCAGGGCGTCATTCATCGTGATATTAAGCCTGCCAACATTCTGGTTACGCAGGAGGGGCACGCGAAAATTGCCGATTTCGGCATCGCGAAATTGAACCTGGCGCATTTCACACTGCCGGGAAAAGTTCTCGGTACTCCTGCTTACATGGCCCCCGAGCAACTGAGCGGAGAGGGCTGTGATGGCCGCTCGGACGTGTTTTCGTTGGGCGTAATCCTTTATGCGATGGTGACGGGCCATTCTCCGTTTCAGGGAAACAGCGCCACCACAGTGTGCTTCAAGGTTGCCAATCGCGAGCCGATCGCGGCCAGTGCGCTCGATATGAACCTGCCTCCACAACTGGACGCCGTTATCTCTCGCGCCATGGCAAAGGACCCAAACGAGCGCTATCAGCGCGGCTCAGATCTCGCCGAAGACCTCCGCATCCTGCAGCAACACTACAAGCAGGGTTCGACCACGTCTTCGCTGAGAACGGTTTCGACGACCGGAACCAGGTCGGCCCTCACGTCAACGATGATGCGAACCGGAACCACTGCTCGCACGCCGGCAGCTGATGTGGCTGCAGCCGGTGGTGCCGTGCACCACTTCTTTTCTTCAGCACGCACTCGAGATTTGATCCTTGGCGCTCTGGTGTTGATCCTCCTGGTGATCGTCGCCGGACAGTCGAAGCTCTTCGTCGCCTTTCCGCGCATTGGAACGAGCGGTTCTAGATCGGCTCCGACCAGTCCTGCCGCCACAGCAGACGGACTAGTCTCCGCTCATCCCATACAAGCCCAGCCTACGCAGTCCGCTGCAGGTGCTGCTCCCAAGAAGGCGTCGCTAAAGACGAATCAAGTACGTCGGCAGATTGTCGTACCTACTTCCACCATCGACCTGGCAGTCCAGCATCAGTTCAAAGACGCCACGTTGTTTGTTTGGGTGGATGACAAGCTGACGTTGAAGCTTCCGCTGCACGGAGCACCACAAAAGAAGTTGGTTGTCTTTAATGGAATTCGCGGAGTGGAATCAAAGACGCTGAAAGTTCCCGCGGGTAAGCACCTTCTCCGCTTCCGGGCCGCATCGTCTGATCACACTATCGATCTCTCTAAGTCTCTCTCGGCGGAATTTGTTGGCGGCGACACCAAGGAGCTGCAGGTTTCCTTCGACCGCCACAACTCCGCTATGCACCTGGACTGGCAGTAACTTTAAACATACTCACTACCAAGTGATTTTCCCTGGTTCTTCGCGATCTCAGCGGCTTTCTCCGCGTTCTCGGCGGTGAAGTATTTCTCCTGACCGCCAAGGTTGCTGAGAAAGGCTGCAGAACTCGCTGGAGGAACTGTCCATGCTCTTCAAATTGAGGAAAAGACGGCTCCGGGGTGGCCTCCTGCAAACTGGGTGTTTAGGGATGAACTGGCTGGCTCGTAATCAGGTCTGCAACGCCACCTTCTACGCCCTTTCCCCTTTTAGACGACAGCAACTCGCGTCGAATAAGTGCAAGACCTACTGTCTCAGCCCCATCCAGTTTTCTGAAACCACCAGCGAATTGCCGGGATTCTGCGGGTCATATTTCACCGAGGTGTGCAGCCCCAGTCGACAGGAGTGCAGGTTGATCCAATGCCGCAGGTAGGTAACATCTTGCGAGCACTCATAGGAGACACCCGCGACGTCATACTTGTAGATGAGCATCACAGCGGCATGATGACCGTTCGCCGCCGCCAGCTCCTGAACATCAATCACGGTTCCGTCCGTGATTCGGCCAGTGACTTCCAGCCACGCCCGGCGTTCGCGTTCAAGGTCTTCCGGAGTCTTGGGCTTTCGCCGCAGCAGCGCGTACACGCCAAGCAACACTACGCCGCCGGTTGCCACTAGTCCATAAAGTCGAAGCGAATCCATACGAAAAGGCAGGTCGAAATCGGCCCTGGACCGCCGACTCCTCTATCAGGATATGCGCAAAGCGCAGCAGGTGGAAGTGGGTCTGCGGTTACCGAGGTGCTAGTGGCTGTGAAAATCTCTACAGAAGGAAATTCCGCACTTCGCGATCTCTTCGGAGAGTGGTTCGGAAGGATTACTTCGTTTCGCTGCAAACACTCTTGCTGACCAAATCGACGAAGCCGCCTTCGGGCGCTTTGCCAAATTGATCGTCGTGGGTCGCCTTCTTGCTTACCACGAAGCGTCCACTGTGGTCGCGGCTATAGAACCACACGGTGCTGGGAGCGGCTAGCCCGTTGCTGCAGTTAAACCGGACTCGGGCGCGCATTTCGACAAACGGTCCCCCTTGAGGCAACTGGGTAGGTTCTTTGTATTCCACGCGCACCAGGGCCGTTCTCTGATTATTCTTGAGAACCCGCACCGCGCTCACCGAGACCTTGTCGCCGGCTTCGGTCTGCCCAATCGCGCGCCAGTCTCCGGCCGCCAATAGGAGGCTCACTGCAAGTACCGGGGCGAGCACCACTGCAGTTATAAGAAGGGCCTTTTTCAAAGCTTGCTTTCCCGAGGCACGCCTTTTCGCCCCTTACTTTGCGGCATCGCCCGCATTCTGTCAATCCGCTTTTCAGACAGGGTCGGTACTTTGGGTGGGGGCTAGCATTGAAGATACGGCAATCTGGGGAGAAAACAGTCCCCCGGTGAAGTCCGCAAACGACCAGACGAGGCTCTTTCGCGTGGTATGTTTAAGGCGTTATGACTACGGGTGCCTCAAGGAAAACGCCGGAAATCCTGCATGCAACGACCTTCGCGTCAACGATCGGCCCGCTGTTTCTGGCCGCGTCCGATAAGGGCCTTGTTGCGCTGGAGTTCGACGCTCGCTTGCCCGGACAG
This sequence comes from Candidatus Sulfotelmatobacter sp., assembly GCA_035264195.1. Taxonomy (GTDB): domain Bacteria; phylum Acidobacteriota; class Terriglobia; order Terriglobales; family Acidobacteriaceae; genus Sulfotelmatobacter. Next base: position 27,417 of record DATFQQ010000141.1, read on the forward strand.
CAGACCATCCGTCCCAATCCGCGCGACTTACGCGCCGAGAGCAACAGGATCACGTTCGCCGAGTCCTCGACGAGCCTATCCCGGTATAGCAACGAGCTCCACCAGTACTTCGGCGGCCAGCGCCGCGAGTTCTCGTTTCCGCTCGACCTGCGGGGAACCGACTTTCAGCTCGCCTGCTGGCATGCGTTACTTGCCATTCCGTATGGTGAAACCCGCAGTTACGCCGACATCGCCCGCGCTGTCGGCCGTCCCCAGGGATTCCGTGCTGTCGGTATGGCCAACAATCGAAATCCGATCGCCATTGTTGTTCCGTGCCATCGCGTGATCGCCTCTGATGGCAGTCTCTGCGGTTATGGTGGTGGACTGGACATCAAACGCAAACTGCTCGAACTCGAGGGCGCGCTGACCGCTTCTCTTGCTGCGTAGGTTGAGACTTATTGCGGATTTTTGATTGCTGATTGTTGATTAGGCCCGTTAGGATTCTCAATCAGCAGTCATCAATCAGCAATTGCCGTCCCAGACGCGTCGTTGACAACGGAACCCAAATCATCCGCTCTCCGCAAGGCGGGGCTCTTCTACCTCGTCTTCGTGATGTTCTCTTACACAACCGGCGGCCCTTTCGGCCTCGAGGACATGGTCACCACCTCGGGCCCGGGCATCACGCTTCTTTACCTTCTTATCATTCCGTTTTTCTGGTGTATCCCGGTCTCGCTGGTGTCGGCTGAACTGACGACCATCATGCCGGTTGAAGGCGGCTTCTATCGCTGGACGCGCGCCGCCTTCGGCGACTTCTGGGGATTCCTCGCCGGGTGGTGGAATTGGTCCGCTTCGTTTCTCTTGGGCGGAGTCTACGCAGTTCTGTTTACTGATTACCTCGTCTACTACCTGCCGAAGATGAACTGGTGGGAGCACTACCTTGTGTCGGTCGCGCTGATTGCAGTCTTAACGTGGGTCAACATTCGTGGCATTCAAATGGTCGGACAAGTCGCGACCGGCCTGGAAGTCTTCATTTTCATTCCGGTGCTGACGATGGTCGTGCTGGCGCTGACCCGCTGGCACTTCAATCCGTTCACACCGTGGCTCGTCCCGCATCAAGCCACATACAAGATTTTCGGCGTGGGACTCGCGTTGGGGCTCTGGCTTTACTCCGGCTATGAGCAGCTTTCGACGGTTGCTGAAGAAGTCGAAAATCCACAACGATCTTATCCGCGCGCATTAGCGTTAGTCGTGCCCTTATCGATGGCTGCATATTTTCTGCCGGCAGTCACCGGACTTGCCTCGGCGGGCAATTGGGAGAAATGGCATACCGGGTTTTTCTCCGACGCTGCCGCAATGATCGGTGGTCCTTGGCTCGGCACGTGGATGACTCTCGCCGCCATGGTCGGCAACATCGCATTGCTCAACAGTACGATCCTCACCACCACGCGCATGCCCTTCGCCATGGCCGAAGATGGTTACTTGCCGGATGTTCTCACGCGCAAGCACCCACGTTATGGCACACCGTGGCTGGCGATTCTTGTCTCAGCGCTGATCTACGCGTTGCTCGCCTGGCAGAGTCTGACTCAGCTGATCTCGGTCTACATCTGGCTGCGCTCGGCTACAACCATCTTGACCGTTCTCTCGGGCTGGAAACTGCGCCGCTCGCACGCCGAACTCAAGCGCTCGTTCACGATCCCGGGTGGCAAAGCGGGATTGTTCTACGTGGTGGGCGCCCCGATTGTGATGGCCTTAGTAGCGTTGCTAGGCAGCGACCGCTTCGGCATGATTGGCGGCGCAGTCGCGATCGTGGTTGGGCCCGTGGTGTATCTGCTCCTGCCAATGAATCGATCCGTTAAATCCTGACCGGTTACCCACTTTGAAAGGCATCGCCGAACACAGATCCGCGTTTTGCTTGAAAGGGCATCGCTTCCAGCGATGCTACAAGGTCTTGAGATCCTTCGGCTTTGAGCCGCTGAGGTTCCCCACTTATTGCTTGTAGGCCATCGAGCTAGGATATACAATGCAGATGTATATCCAAGGCGATTATGCAGATCTCAAAATGGGGAAACAGCCTGGCAATCCGCTTACCCGCCGCCGTTGTGGATGCGCTTGACCTCAAGGAGGGCGACCACATCGAGATCCGCGTCGCCGGAGGGAGAGTGTTTGAGGTGAGCCGCGATCAGCGTCGTGAGCGCGCGATCGCGCGCCTGCGCAAACTTCGCCGCCCCTTGCCTCCAGGATTCGTCTTCGATCGTTCCGACGCGAATGTCCGCTGACGTCTTCTTCGACACGAATGTTCTGCTTTATTCGATCGCTGAAGACGACCCTTGCAGCGCGCGGGCAGAGGCACTTCTGGAAGCAGGTGGAATCGTAGGGGTGCAAGGACTAAACGAATTTGTGTCCGTCGCCCGTAGAAAGATCGGACTGTCTTGGACAGAAGTGCGGGAAGCCTTAGACGCGATTTTGGTTCTTTGTCCGGATCCGGTTCCAATCACTCTCGCGACACACCAGTTAGCGGTTGGTCTCGCCGAGCGCTATCGATACAGCATCTACGATGCGCTCGTTCTCGCAGCGGCCATCCAGGCAAAGTGCAAGACTATCTACTCGGAAGACCTTCAGGATGGGCAACTCATCGATAACAAGCTAGTGATTCGAAATCCATTTAAATGACCTTGAGCATCAACTCCAACCGACCGAATACACCGCGAATATACGGTATGGTCCCGGCTCCGCATGTTTGAAAACCCCATCGGACAACTTGCGGTAGGCCTCGTCGAACGTCCGGAGCAAACAGTGCTCATTGGTCGGGATTTCTTTCGCCATGCTATTGCAGGAGAGTGGCGAGCACTCAGGCGCATTCCCGGCGTAGAAGGTCACTACATCGAAGCCGTATAGATCCTTATCGGCAGGCTGCATGACATTAGTTGGGACCGCGACATCGCTTTCGAATTTGCTCCACCTAGTTCCGTCAAACTCCGATTCATACACTTCGTAGTAAAACAGCTGTGTTCCTTCCAGTGAAATCGATGCTTCCCCGGCGAGTTGCCGAATCGATTCTGGAGAATCAAAAAGCCAATAGCCATTGTGCTTCCAATACTGGATGTAATCAGCGAAGTTTTGACTCACGCATCCGCTGACGGAGCAGATGTCCCGAACGGACGGAACATCGAACCCCTTCGGGACTTCTGTTCGTTTTGCCAAATAGCCAGCGGGAATCATCACTAGCTCACCCAGTCGAGCACCTTGTACCAAGCCCCCGCCAGCGGCAAGAACCACGGCTTCCCGTTATACAAACCCAACGGCGCTCCAGGGAACGGAATCCCCACAAACGGATTCTCCGGCTTATCTCCGGCCATCATCTCCGCAATCTTCTGTCCCTGGAACGTCGCCATCGCAACGCCGTGTCCCGCATAGCCGACGGCGTAGTACATGCCATCCATCTGCCCCGCGTGCGGCATGATGTCAAAGGCGAAATCCAAAGTTCCGCCCCACACATACTCGACGCGAGCATCTCGCAATTGTGGATAAACGCCGATCATCCCGCGCCGCAGCAGTCCTGCACTCCGGCGAATCGTCTGGTCATTCTCGGGAAAGAACGCCGCCCGTCCGCCAAACAGCATCCGCCCGTCAGGCGTCAGTCGGTAGTAGTACAGATAGTTCTTTGAGTCATAAATCATCCGGTTCCGCGGACTCAACTCATGCGCCAAAGCCCTCGGTAAGACTTCCGTGGCAATGATGAACGATCCAATCGGAATGAGCTTCTTCTGCAAAACCGGAGTCGCTGCGCTCGTATATCCGCTCGTGCCTACGAACACTTCGTGCGCCCACAACGGCCCTCGCGACGTCGAAATCTTCCATCCCAGTTCTCCCTGCCGCGAGTCGCGCTCAAAGTTGTTCACGCGTGTGTGTTCCACAATCTGCGCCCCGGCCTTTATCGCCGCCCGCGCCAACCCGGCAACATACTGCGCAGGATTACATCCCGCGCTCACCTCATCAACCATTCCACCGAAGTAAATCGAAGAGCCAATCTCCGTCGCGAGTTCACTTCGTTGCACCACGCGCAACTTGTGATTGAACTCGACCTCGATGATCTCGGCCTGCCGCGTGTAATCCGAGAAATGACTTTGCTTACACGCCACCTCAAGGTGCCCGCAGCGCGAAAAGTTGCAATCGATTCCTTCGTCGCGCACGATCTGCTCCACACAATCGATGGAGGCCAGCGAAGCCGCATACATCCGCTTCGTAAGCTCCTGCCCGTACATGGACTTGAGCTTGCCCACACCCAGCTTCATCCCGGTCAGGACCATGCCGCCATTGCGTGAGCTGGCGCCCCAGCCAATCGTCTCCGACTCCAGCACCGCGACCTTTGCTCCCTTTTTGGCCAAAGTGCGGGCCGCCGACAAGCCGGTGAATCCGGCTCCAATGACCGCCACATCCACCATCTCCGGCACAGGTGCTGTCCCGTCCACCGTTGGCATCTGTACCGTGGTTAACCAGTAGTTCTGTTCGAGCATGAGCTTCCCGTCTTGGGGCCTTCCTTGTGTGAGTCTCTACGTCCGCAACGCAGAGTGCCTTAAGCGACCGAGCATTCTAACGCGCTGATCGTCCAGTAGTACATGTCCCTTCGCGCAAGCCGATACCCACGTTCGGCTGTCCTCGGTAATCTTGTTTGCATTACTGCACCCTCATAGTCTGGAACGTAGCATGTCTCTGCGCTGCTTCCTGTTTTCCTCAGACGAGGGGGCGTCTGACGTCATTCGCCAGGTGTTGACGGGCCTCGACGTTGAGGGAGAAACCTGTCCCGCCGCTACCACCGCAGTTGAGCGAGTCGCTCACGAAGCATTTGATCTTGTAATCATCGATTGGGAGCAGCAGCCCGAGGCCGGCATGATTCTGGGCGCGGCCCGCGAGCGCAAGCCTGCCGAGCGCCCTCTCACGCTCGCGATCGTGAGTGATGATCCGAGCGTTCCCAAGGCATTGCAGGCCGGAGCCAATTCGATCCTGCGCAAGCCGCTGGTCGCGAACCAAGTTACGGACACGCTGACCACCGCCCGCGATCTGATTCGCTCCCGGCAACAATCCACCAAGCCCGCGCAGGCTGCGGCGGCTGCAGTCGCATCTGCCGCTAGTCTGCCCGCCAGCATGGAGGTTGCGCCAGGGAAGCCTCTGCGTGGCGCAGAATTTCTTCAATCTGTTCCTTTGAATCCGGGTGGACGTTATGTGACCGAGCCCGATAGCGCAGATTCTACTGACGGGCCCGCAGGCGAACCGATCGATGCGCTCAGGGAACTTGAGACGGTCGCCGCTGCTCCTCCGCCGTTACCCGAGCCCGACGAGCCGAAGGGCCTCGAATGGTACCTGAAGAAAAACGGCATTAATCGCGGCGGTGCTGCTGCTCCGGCACCGGCGCCTGTGTCCGCTCAGAAGTCAGGACCGGAACTGCTTGGGTATGACCAGACGCGTTCACACAGTTCTGTGCCCGACAAGAAACAGAGTTCGGAGGCGAGCCATCAGAACGAACCGGCCCTTTTCTCCTCCTACATCGAAGAGCCGGAGAAGCCAGGGTCAAAACCGTCTTCACCCTCACGCTTCAGGCTGGGGAAAAGCGCGATCATCGGAGCCCTTGCCTTGGCCGCATGCGCGGTGATTGCCGCCCCGCAGGCGCCTTGGCATCCGCAACTAAAACTCGCGATGGCGCATGGACAGCGCTCCCTGCATGCCTGGTTGAACCCAGCGGCCACAACGGTCGTCACGCAAGCGCCAGTCGCACATGAAGACTTCGCCCGCGCTGGCGATGAATACAAGTTGCCGGTGGCCGAGAATATCCCCGACGCCAGTACCGATCCTTCCCAGATTCAAGTGCTCCCGGTGGTTGATCCCACCGCGAAGAAACCGACCGGCGATGCTCCAGTGCCCGAAGTGAACACGGATCCGAAGGACGTCCCGACGCCTACTCCAGCTCCTTCTCCGGATGGCAGCCAACCGGCGCCCGTTCAAGTCCCAGAGAACCCAGCGGTACAGCCAGCCCCCCCAGCCGCGACGCCCTCGGCAAGTCCGGGACCCGTCGTGCCTGCTCCAGCTTCGACGGGCACTGCTGTCATTTCGACTGCTCCGGTGCACACTGATCCTCCGAGGAGCCTTATGGCTCCGCCCAATCTCTCTCCGGCTTCATCTACGCCTCCGCCGCCAAGACGCCAACCGACGCCTTATGTACCAACTACCACGAAGGTCCCGTCGAGCCTGCAGTCCCACATGGCAGTCATGGTTCCCGAAGCCAGCGGTAATAAGCCCGTCGACGCCGCCTTACCCTCGATCGAACCTGTAGAAGTTCCCGAATTGACCGAGCGCAATCTGCTCACTGAACAGCCTCCAATCGGCTATCCCGCGACTGCCAAGGGCCAACAAGGCACGGTGATCCTGCAGGTCCTGATCGGCCGCGATGGAGTGGTCCAGGACGCCAAGTTCTTGCAAGGCTCGCTGGCTTTTGCCCGCACCGCCATCGAGGGCGTCCGTCAGTGGAAGTTCAAGCCCTACATCATGAATGGGCGCCCTGTCTCTGTCCAAACATTGCTCACAGTCAAGTTCAAGCCCGGACAGTAGCGCGGCGTTCGCCTAAGTCTCCTGTTTTGTATAGCTCCGCCATGCTCTTAAGCTTCCTTCGTTGACTGATTACAGTTCTGTCCGTCTCTCTAATAAGCGGCCGCTCTTTGGCCACGTTACCGAAGGGACTCTCTTTGAGCAGCCGCATGTTGACCGTTTGCATCTAGAGATATAATGGGTTCAGCTCACAGGAAGTAGTTCCTTCCGGAAGAAGATCACTATACAGATGTCCATGAAAATCAAAGCAGCGATACTCGTCACCTCCTTTGCCGTACTGTTGTTCGTTGTTGTCGGATCGATGGGCGGCGTCCACGCCTCCACGAACGATGGCTCTTACCGCCAGCTCCAGGTTTACAGCGAAGTGCTCTCGCGCGTGCGCAGCGAATACGTTGAAGAGCCCAACATTCCTAAGGTGACCGACGGGGCGCTACACGGTCTGCTCGAGTCTCTCGATTCCAACTCCAGCTACCTTTCTCCGGAAGCCTACAAGGCATTCAAGGCGCATAAAGCTGAAGGCAAAGCCGACATCGGCGCAGTAATTTCGAAGCGCTTTGGATATGCGGCCGTCGTAGCTGTTCTGCCCGGTTCTCCTGCGGAGAAAGCCGGCATTGAAGCTACTGACATCTTTGAGTCGATTGAAGGTCAGAGTACTCGCGACATGTCCCTTCCGGAGATCCGCAACCTGGTCACTGGAGCTCCCGGATCGACCCTTAACGTTCAAGTCGTTCGCGCCCGCCGCGCTGAGCCGCAGAAAGTTTCCATTACCCGCGATGTCGTCGGGGTTCCTCCAGTCACCGAAAAAATGATGGATGACGGCATCGGCTACATCAAGATAGAGGCACTCACAAAAGGTAAGTCGCAGGAAATCGCTTCCAAGATCAAGTCGCTGGAAAAATCCGGTGCCAAGAAGATTCTGCTCGACCTCCGCTATTGCGCTGAGGGCGATGAAAGCGAAGGAATCGCCACGGCGAACCTCTTCCTGAATCATGGCACCATCACTTACCTGCAAGGACAGAAGTTTCCGCGCCAGGCCTTCAATGCCGATCCGTCGAAGGCAATCACGACCCTGCCGGTTGCTGTTCTGGTCAACCGTGGGACCTCTGGCCCGTCTGAAATCGTAGCTGCCGCCCTTCTTGAGAACGCACGCGGCGACATTGTCGGAGACAAGACTTTCGGCGATGGCTCGATCCAAAAGACGCTTGACTTACCCGATGGCGGCGCCCTGATCCTCTCGGTGGCAAAGTACTACTCGCCGAGCGGAAAGGCGATCCAGGATACGGCGATTACGCCGAACGTGGTTGTTGCCGATTCGCTCGACGATGGCATCAGTCCGGACGACGACGACAACTCCGCCGCTCCTGAAAAGAACGAGGAGAAGGCCAAGCCTGCTGTCGACGATCAGTTGAACAAAGCCGTCGAAGTCCTGAAGAGCCGCGCCAGCTAAAGCTAACTTTGTGACATTATCGCGCGCCGAAAAGGCGCGCGATTTCTTTTGGTGTGATGTCTTTTAGACCATTTTAGCTTTTGATGTAATCCACCGTGGTGTCATCCTGATGGCCTGCGCTTTTTGCAGGCCGGAGGACCTATGCACTCCCTGGCCGCATGAGCACTGCAGGCAGAGTTGCATGGGTCCTCCGGCGCCAAACAAAGGCGCCATCAGGATGACAAAAATCGATCCCGTTGCTCCGAGGAAGAACCAGCACAGGACGGTTTGATACGGAGAGGCGAGACGGAGAAGACGTCTCGGAGAAACGCCGGGCCACATCTTCGCACTGTAGAACTCTCGTGATGCGGGGCAACATTCCCGCAATCACAAGGTGCTATTCTGACCTCGACGGGGCGATGAAGGCTCTCTACGACAATTTGCCGGAAGTCGAAATCGGCGGGCGCAAGCTCGTTGGCCGCGTGCTATTTGGCCTGCTGGTTCTGATCTCTGCGCTCGTCGGCGCGACTGCCGGACTTCTGCTCGTCTACACCACTGACCTGCCGCAGGTGGACGCCCTTGAGGCCTACCACCCCAGCTCGATCACCGAACTCTACGACGATCACAATCGGGTAATCGGATCGTTTGCTCTGCAGCGCCGCGTCGTTGCCACCTACGATGATTTCCCACCCGTGCTGCGCGATGCACTGGTCTCAATTGAAGACAAAGATTTCTATCGCCACTCCGGCATCAATTTCTGGCGCATTGTCGGCGCGGCTTATCGCGATATCGAATCGGGAGGCAAAGTGCAAGGCGCGTCCACGCTGACCATGCAGCTCGCGCGCAATCTCTTTCTCTCCCCCGACCGTCACTGGCAACGCAAAGTGAAGGAAGCGATGCTCGCGATTCAGATCGAGCGCCGCTTCACCAAGCCGCAGATTTTCACGCTATATGCGAATCAGATCTTTTTGGGTCACGGGGTCTACGGGTTCGAAGCCGCATCGGAGTTTTACTTCAGCAAGCCCGCCAAGAATCTCACCCTTGATGAGGCCGCGCTTCTGGCCGGCCTGCCTAAAGGCCCGGCGGTCTACTCGCCGATCATGCATCCTGATCGCGCGGTGAAGCGGCGTAATCTCGTGATCAACGCCATGCTCGAGGACGGCAAAATCACCGCTGCGCAAGCCGATGCTGGACGTTCCGAACCCCTCGTTCTCCATCTCGCACGTGATCCCAATTCGCTGGCGCCATACTTCCTCGAAGAAATCCGCCGATACCTCGAAGCCAAGTATGGAACCGATCAAGTCCACGAAGGCGGACTGAAGGTCTACACTTCGCTCGATGTCGAAATGCAGAATGCCGCGAACAAAGCAGTGCTCGATGGCCTCGCAGCCTATGAACGGCGTCACGGGTGGAAAGGACATCTGGAAAACGTCGTTGCCGAAGGAGCCGTGCTCGATAAGTATTCCCATGCCGATTGGGACGATGAGCCTGAAGTCAATGGATACATGCACGCGCTGGTCACTTCGTCGGGGACAGGAATCGCCACACTGAAATTCGGCCATTACACGGCTGCTCTGGGCCAGTCCGATGTCGCCTGGACGCAACAGAAACTGGCGAATATTCTGAAGCCCGGCGACATCTGCTACGTCAAAATTCTTTCGCTGGGCGCGAATGGAGCTGCCAAGGTCAGCTTCGAGCAGGACTCGGGCGCGCAGGGCGCTCTGCTCGCCATTGACAACTCGACTGGTGGAATCAAAGCTATGGTCGGCGGACGCGACTTCAACGACTCCAAGTTTGACCGCGCTACACAGGCATTGCGCCAAGTTGGATCTTCGTTCAAGCCGTATGTCTATACCACTCTGATCGATGGCGGAGCCAGTCCTGATGACACAATTCTCGATGAGCCGGTCAGTTTCGAGACACCTTCCGGTCCTTATATTCCGCACAACTACGACGAGAAGTTTGAAGGCATCATCACGCTGCGTCGAGCGCTGGCACAGTCCCGTAACATTCCCGCGCTCAAGCTCGCAGACAAGGTCGGCATCAAGAGCGTGATCGATTATGCCGGCCGCTTCGGCATCACGTCGAAGCTTCCCCCATTTCTGCCGGTGGCCCTTGGCTCGGCCGAGATTACGCTGCTTGAGCAGACCGCCGCATACAGCGTGTTTCCTAATGATGGCGTACGCGTCACGCCGCACTACATCACGCGAGTTACGGATTATGCGGGGCGTGTGCTGGAAGAGGACTATCCCGAAGTGAAGGACGTTGTCAGCGAGCGCACCGCGCGCATCATGACATCGATGCTACGGGAAGTCGTGCTGCACGGCACCGGAATCGCCGCGGCGAAGCTGCCGTTCCCCGTCGCAGGCAAGACCGGGACCACGAATGACTTCACCGATGCCTGGTTTGTCGGATTTTCACCGACGATGACGTGCGGCGTCTGGGTTGGCTACGACGAAAAGAAATCCCTGGGCGCGAAGGAAACGGGCGCCCACGCCGCTCTGCCGATCTGGATGAACTTTATGACCGCTGCCATGGCTGGCACAGATGTCGGTGACTTCCAACCGAGCCCCATTCAACCGCACGCGCCGCAAAAGCTGGACACCTCCGACACAGCGCCCGCCGCAGAAGAGTCACACTGAAGTGCAGTGTGGCGCGGGCACTCCTGCCCGCGAAAGTCGAAAGCGAAACGAACGCTGCCATCCAGGTTGGCCCCGCACGCGTTATCATGACGAGCACCTATGATCCGAACACTCCTACGCAGATCGGTCGCCTTCGCAATTCTTCTCGCCGCGGCTCTCCATGTGTTCTCACAAACGGCTGATCCCAAATCCGCCATTGAGCAAGTCCTTCACACGCAGCAAGACGCCTGGAATCGTCACGATCTCGACGCCTTCATGACCGGCTATTGGAATTCTCCTGACCTGACCTTCTTCTCCGGAGCAAAAGAGTCCAAGGGATGGCAGGCCACGATCGATCGCTATCGCGCAACGTACACGAGCGCGGGGAAAGAGATGGGCCACCTGGAGTTTTCAGAACTGCGCATCGAGCCGCTCGGCCCGGAGTCGGCCTTCGTTCGTGGCGTCTGGCAGCTCACCATGTCCGACGGCAAAACTCCCCACGGGCGCTTTACCCTGGTCTTCCGCAAGTTCTCCAACGGATGGAAAATCATCCACGACCACACATCAGCGGCGGACTGACGTGAACGCTGCCCATGATGATCGACGAGGCACGGATTCATCTCAAACCGTTGCCATGATGATCCATCAGGGCGCGGGTTCATCTCACACCGTTGTCATTCCGAAGTCGCGCGACTTGTGCGCGACGAGGAATCTGCTGTTGCGTCTGCCAGCGAGCGCAGCTTTGCCCTTGCCCCCGAGCGCAGCGGTAGTTTTCCACAGCCCGAAGCCTTGCCGTGTGACATCTGACCTTGCAGCTCGGCACAAGAGAAGCAGATCATTGTCGCGCCAAACGAAGTAGGAAGCGCCCCAAAAGGGACGCGGTAAGGTCTTTGAAATCAAGATTTTGGATTTAACTCATTGCGGCTCAAGATTTTGCAAAGGTCAATTTTAGAGAACCCGCGCCAGTCAAGGCTTTCGGTCCATCTGAAGAAAAAATGTGAAACCCAAATCCAGCCTTCTGAGCTGCCAATGGGTCTCGCACTTTCAGCTCAGAGAAATCGCCGGAAATTTATTTCCGATGATTTCCACAGACTCATAGGGCCGTATCAGCGCGCCGCTTCAACGGTGCGATTGACCTGAGGAATCATCGTCGCCTTGAGGCGCTGCTTCAGTTGAAGACGCTCGCTAAGGCGAATGAGATCCCACCGCGTTGTACACTCGGGCATGCCTTCTGAATCTTCCAGTCATCCTGCGACGAAACATCTTTTCGAGTTGCGAGAAAATCCGCCAAGCCACTACTTGATCGCCTTCACCGATGGCGGAGCGCGCGGCAATCCCGGGCCGGCGGGCTATGGCGTTGTCGTCAAGGACGAGTCTGGACGCAAGGTCGCCGGACTCAGCGAGTACCTCGGCCATCAGACCAACAACTTCGCCGAATACCAGGGACTGATTGCGGCGCTCGAGTACGCTATCGAGCATGGACCGAAAGCGCTGAAGGTGATCAGCGACTCCGAGTTGCTGGTCAAACAGATCAAAGGCATCTACAAGGTAAAAAACCTGACCTTGCAGGATCTGCACGGGCGCGCGAAGCAATTAATCTCGCAGCTCGAATGGTTCTCGATCGGCCACGCATTCCGCGAGCATAACCAGGAAGCCGACCGCTTGGCGAATGAAGCGATGGACCGCGGCATGGGACGAAGCGTGGTCAAGTCCGCGCCCGTGGCGCAGGCGATCCCTTCGCAGGAGCTCGAGGGAGTGGTGCGTGGCGGGAGAATTGAATTGACCGGTGGAAGTTTGCCCGACGGGACGCGCGTGCAAGTACGTGTGAAGAGGTAGTGTAACCCCGAGGCATTCGTCCGCGGGCTATGCCCACCTTCCTTCAATTCGGAAGATGCCCTTCCAGAGGAGTTCTAACGGCCAGCGGCGAGTCGCGTCGCCAGGCGCGAAGGCAGCTTTGCAGCAAAGATTCGGTCTTGCGCGTCCTTCAGGTTGTAAGGCGTGCGCCAGAAGTCGACCACTTTAGCATCGGTATCATACAGGGCAAACGCGGCGCGCCAGTCGCCGTCGCGGGGTTGACCGACAGACCCCGGATTGATCAGGTAGCGCGCCTCGTGCTTCAGTTGCAGTGGAACCGATTCAGCTTGGCCCACCGTCCGGTATTCCGGACGAAAGCCATCGGCTGAAGACCCGTTGGCTAAGAATCCTCCTTGCAGGTGCGTGTGCCCGAAGAACGTCAGCGGTATGCTGAAACTGATAAGGGGCGCCAGAGCGTCGCCGAGCGACACGACATATTCGTCTTCGTCATGTGGCGAACCGTGGACCATCTGTACGTCGGGGAAATCTGGGAGCGAGACAGGTCCTTGGGGTAACGCTCGCAACCATTCAAGGTTCTCTTGGGTTAACTGTTCCTGGGTCCAGATCGCCGCGGCCGAGGCCATGGGATTGAAGTCGTCGAGGCTCATGAGTCCTGTGGCAGCTTTGTCGTGATTGCCGCGGACAAAAATTTTGCCGATTTCGCGCGAACGCTCCGCGACCTCGTTCGGGCTGGCACCATAGCCGACGATGTCGCCAAGATTGACGATCAAGTCGAAGGAAGGAGCTGCCGCGAGGCAGGCATCCAGGGCTTCCAGGTTGGCATGGATATCGCTGAGCAGCAGTATTCGCACGAATCACCGGACAGACTGCCGATTATAGACTGTGCCGTGGGATCAGCGCTGATTAGCTGGCCGAAGTCCGCTACTCTGCGAGGTTACTGCTCCGCGGACAAAAGCGCCGCGCTTCCGCTTGACCTTTCCTGGCTGGTCCGAAAATAATTCTGGTCGCCCATCGGTCAGGTCATCTGCTTTGACAATGTTTTTACAACTGGATGGCAATTCTCCGGACACAGCGATGTACCTTGTACACTCGTGTTTTTGGCCCTGTTCGCTCCCCAAACTCAATTCAATCGGAGACAATGATGAAAATCGCTGGAGTAGCAGGTCTTTTGTTGTGGTTGTGTGTCGCCGGAATTGCCCAGACGAACAGCTATACCGTAACTCCAATCGTGAACAACACGCAGGATTCGTATTTGATTAATCCGTGGGGTATCTCGCGGCCGATAAGTTCGTCAGTCGGGGAGAATGAGTGGTGGGTTTCCGACGAAATGACAGGTTTCACGACGCTTTATTACGCCAATCAAAAAGGCAGCCAATCGCTGGCGCCGCTAGTGATTTCGATTCCTTCGGCGAGCGGAACCGGCGTAGGTAGCCCAACTGGCACGGCGTTCAACCCAGGAGTTGGCCCGGGGCCGTCGGCAGAGAACTTTACCTTTGCCACGCTCGACGGGCTCATCGCAAACTGGAATTCAGGGTCGCCAGGCAATGGCGGTGGTGGATGTTATCGCTGCCACGCGAATACCACGACGACTTTCGTCAACCATAACTCTACCGGAGCTTCGTACACCGGTTTGACCTTCGCGACGAACACGACGACGAAAGAAGCGTTGTATTACGCGGCGAACCACAACGGCGGGGTCGAGGCGTACGATGCGGCTACATTCCAAAAGGTAGCGCTGTCGGGAACGTTCACCGATCCGAAGCTTCCAGCGGGCTACCGGCCGTACGGGATACAGGCTGTCAGCACGTTCATCGTGGTGACGTTCTATAACGACGTCTCGGGCGGATATGTGGACGCTTTCGACACGAATGGGAATCTGAAAGGGCGTCTCGCGCACGGCGCCTGGTTCAGCCAGCCCTGGGGGATCACACTAGCTCCAGCAAAATTTGGGGCCTTCAGCAACACGCTGCTGGTGGGGAATACGACCACGGGCACGGTCGCTGCCTTCAGTACGACAAACGGAGCGTTCAAAGGGGTCTTGCACGATTCGACAGGCCACACCATCTCGCTACCCGGGCTGTGGGGCATTGAGTTCGGAAACGGCAATGTGGAGTCGGGCCCAACGACCACGCTTTACTACACCGCGGGAGGGAATTATCTGACTGGCGTGTTTGGGGCGATCACCGCGAATTAAGCAGGGTTTATAGAGCCGTTTTGTAATCAGCAATAGGCGGCCTCAAAGGCCGCCTATTCCATTAGCAGTTTTGTAATCGATTCTCTCGTACACGGTTCTCGTCTTTTGTAAGGCCGTGTACCGTTAGAATCCCCTCACTCAGCGTCGAGATTTTTGAGCGGGTAGGGATCCTTCGACTGCGCACGATTGCTCGCGTTGCTCGCCGTCGTGCTTCGCTCAGGATGACAGATGTCTAGGTGTCTTGTGCATTGATCACCGGACAGCGAGCCCAGTGTCCGGTCGCGACTTCTATCAGCGGGGGAACGGATCGCGCACATTCGGCGATGCGAGCGTCGCAGCGTGGTTCGAAGGCGCATCCAGCGGGCAGGTTCTGCAGGGCGGGTACCGTTCCTTCGATGGTTTCGAGCGGGCGATTGCGGTCCGTCTTCAGATCGGGCACTGCGCGCAAGAGCCCCCGCGTGTAAGGATGCGCGGCGCTCTGGAAGATGTCGCGCTTCGTACCTAACTCCACCAGGCAACCGGCATACATGACGGCGACGCGGTCGGCGACCTCGGATACGACTGCGAGATCGTGCGAGATGAAGAGCATGGCGAGTCCGAACTTTTTTCTTAGATCGGCGAGCAGTTCGAGGATCTGCGCCTGGATGGTGACATCAAGTGCTGTGGTGGGCTCGTCGGCGATGAGCAGTTGCGGACGATTCACGATCGCCATAGCAATCATGATGCGCTGCCGCATGCCTCCCGAGAGTTGATGGGGATAATCGCGCGCGCGGCGGGCGACGTCGGGGATCGCGACATCGTTCATGGCATCGACGGCCAGCTGCCAGGCTTCTTGCTTCGAGACGGCCTGATGTGCGAGGACGGCTTCGGCGATCTGATCGCCGACGCGCATGACTGGGTTGAGCGCGGTCATTGGTTCCTGGAAGATCATCGCGATACCCGATCCGCGCAGCTGGCGCATGGATTCGTCGTCGAGCGTGGTGAGGCTTTTGGCTCCGCTGCCGTTTTCGGAGAAGAGGATTTCTCCCGAGACGCGGGCTTGGGCCGGCAGCAAACGCATGATGGCGAGTGAGGTGATGGATTTGCCGGAGCCGGATTCGCCCACCAGGCCGAGCACTTCGCCCGGAGCGATGGAGAGTGAAAGATCACGGACGGCTTGTAGGGAAGGTGTGGGGACAGCCGAGGCCTGACGCTGTGTGGGGAAAGCAATGTTCAGGTTGCGCACTTCGAGCAGTGGGGGCACGCGGGTATGGTAGCAGGCAGCTGCAGGGGCTGAAGCCCGTTGTTTGAATCTGAGGTCTAAACGCGGCGCTGGAAGCGCCGCGCTTGTACAAGTTTGTCGCCGCAGTCGCCCTTACGGGCGACTACTGTCCCAGAATCAGCGGCAGTCCGTTCTTGTTGTTTCCGACCACGACCACCTTTGTGTTGGGACTCTTCGCCAGGTTTTCTGTTGCCTCGATGCCTTTCCATTCGAGTAGCGATGGCGTGATGCCTTGGGCGACGATCTGCTGGAAGTCGCGGACACCGGCAGCTTCGATGCGTTTGCGCTGGGCTTCCTGCGTTTCCTTCTGCAGGCGGAAGTTCATGGCGAGCGCTTCCTGTTCGGCTTGCTGCTTGGCTTCGATCGAAGCTTTCAACGTGGCGGGCAACTGGATGTCGCGGAGCAAGACGTTTTCGACGGCGAGGCCGCGTTTGCTCAACTGTTCGTTGACTTGATCGAAGATCTGCTTGGCAACCATTTCGCGCTCGCCGGTATAAAGAGCGTTCGCGGTATGCGAGGCGGTTGATTCGCGAATTGCCGAACGTAAAGTGGGTTCGACCACCTTTTCCTCGTAATCGGCGCCGATTTTTTGGAAGACCTCGGAAGCACGATCAGGATTCAAGTGGTAGATCAGCGAAGTATCGAGGCTCATCATCAGCCCCTCGCTCGATGGCACGCTGGCCGATTCTTTGAGGGTCTGGGTCTGGATCGACATTTCGTTATTTGTTTTCAGGGGATTGATAACGTGGATGCCTTCGCCAAGCGTCTCGCCGGTGACTCGGCCGAACAGCGTTAGCACCCCGACGTGGCCGGTGCCGACGCGGGTGACGCAGTTGAAAAGTGCGATTACCAGGATGAAGGCTGCGACTCCGATTCCGATCAGACGCAGAAGCGCGCCCCCATGGCCGCCGCCGGCGTCCACTACTCTCGTTCTGGTTGGATCGAAGATGGTCATTGGAATGTCTCCCTGAGAGATTGTAGGGAGAGTCGCACGACGCAGATAAGTGACAGAGTAGGCGCTTCGGCAACGGCGGTCGCAGGCAATGTGCTGGCTTCGGGCTTCGACTTGGCGTCGGCGGCCGGCACGCCTCGCTTCGCATCGGTGGGGCGGACTAATGCGTCCGCCCCTACACAGGATTGAGCCGCAAAGGAGTTAGTGAAGATCGGCAGCCTTTACTTTGGCTACGCCGATGTATTTGTCGGCACCGCCGTAATAAAAGAGCCAGCTGTTGCCTCTGCGGATCATGCCTTCCACGAAGACTACGTTGGGCACCTGTCCTACTTTCTCCCAGTTTTTCTCAGGAGAAAAGATCGGCTCGTCACTCCGCCAGATCAGTTTGCTCGGATCTTTCAAATCAAATTCTGCAACTCCCGTGCGATAGACCAGGTTATCGTCGGCTCCGTTGTAAATGAGAATGATGCCCCCAGTGGTAACAAGCGGTGCCGGTCCGGGTTCGGCTACCCGCGAATCAAAGCGACCCGGGCGCACGGGTAGTACCGGCGTTTTCGTTTCTTCCGTCCAATGCAATAGGTCTCGCGATGACGCCAATCCTCCCTGATCTTTGCCATCAGCGCTTGTCCCTAGAAAATACATCCAGTACATGCCATTGATCTTCTGCGGAACGATGGCGCCGGACTTGGTCCACTTCACATTCCAATTCCCCTTGTTCGCCGGAATGATGACGCCCTTGCGATTCCAGTGAATGAGGTCCTTTGACGTTGCGAGACAAAGCTGAGCGTCTTTTTTGTTGTAGCCGGTGTAGGTTAGATAGTAGGTATCGCCGAATTTCACGAGCCGAGGATCCTCTACGCCTCCATCTTTTTCGTACGGCGCTTCAGGACTCAGCGCAGGCTTATTTTTTCTTGTGAAATGAATGCCGTCTGCGCTTTCTGCGTATCCCAGGCGAGAGGTGCCTTGTTTGTCTTGAGCGCGGTAGAGCATCACGATTTTCTCTCCGCGCTCTACCACAGCAGGATTGAAAGTGCCGGCTGATTCCCAACCCTCCCCGCGTGGCGAGATGACGGGGGCATCCGAAAATCGTCGCAGGTCCGCGAACGGTCCCGGCTGGTGTGATTGCGCAAACAAGGCTCCGATCAAGAGCGTGACAGCGCCAATCCGTTTATGAGTGCCAGTGAACATATACCGCCTTCGCGCCAATGACTCCCGGACAAACAGAAACGGCAGGGCCGACCCCCTGCCGTTTTTGAAAACTTGCGTTCTTGTCTTACTTCTTGTTGACGGCCTTTTTGAGTTCCGCCCCGGGTGTGAACTTCGCGACTTTGCGGGCGGCAATTTTGATGGTGGCGCCGGTTTGCGGGTTGCGGCCATTCCGCGCCTTCCGTTGTGACACAGAGAAGGTGCCGAAACCAATCAAGGCCACGCGGTCTCCCTTGCGGAGAGCGGCGGTAACACTGTCGACAGCGGTATCAATGGCGGTCGTAGCCTGCGCTTTGCTGATCTCGCATGCGCCTGCGATCTTGTCAACCAGATCGGCTTTGTTCATAGTTTCTCCTCGCAGGTTTCATTCATACCCAGCTTATACCGGGAAGGAATCTGGCTAGGGCTGAGTTGGGAAAACCTGACCGCTCGTATTTTGCTCCCTCTACGGGGAATGTCAACTGTGAAAATCCGCGCCGGAAGCCTGTTTTGCAACCCGCTGGCCCGAAATGGGCCTTTGGGGGCGGCTTTGCGTGGTTTTCCTCCACTCTCCACAGAAGGACCGCATCCTTCACAGGATGTACACAGCTCGACAGCCGTTCCGACTTGCATGGAAACAGCCTCAGGGTGCAAAGTCGAAGCAGGTTGTGTAGAGGCGGGCGTGTTTCGTTCGCCTCGCGAAGCGAGCGTAGTGTGTCGCGTCTTTGTGAAGTGAGGATTCATCAGGTGATTAAGGCCCCAATAGAAGTTTGCCCGTTTTGTGAAGGTAGCGGATGGAAGACGGTACCAGCGGTTGCCAGCACGGCTCGCAGCATCAACGATCGGCGGGTTACACGCTGCGACTGCCAGCTGCGTGCGCGAGCCCAGTCGGTGCTGACAGCGGCTCGGATTCCCCGGCGGTATGAACATTGCGAGCTGGGGAACTACGACACGGACTTCCCGGGGGCGCATCCGTCGTTGGCAGAGGCCCATTTTCTCGCTTCGAATTTCGCTAAGAAGTGCGATCCACGCGGTGATAAGGGATTGTTGATCATTGGCAAGATCGGTACGGGGAAGACACATCTCGCGGTAGGGATCATTAAAGAGCTCATTTTGGACCGTGGTATTTCCTGCCTTTTTTACGATTATCGCGAGCTTTTGAAGGAGATTCAGAATTCCTACAATTCGACGGTCCAAACCACCGAGTTGGATGTGCTTCGGCCTGTATTCGAAACCGATGTTCTGGTCCTGGACGAACTCGGCGCCGTGAAGCCGACGGAATGGGTGTGGGACACCGTCAGCCTGATCCTCAACACGCGCTACAACGACAACCGGACGACCATCATTACCACGAACTTTGAAGATCAACCGGCAGCGGCTGTTTCCGGTTCTCTCTCGCCCGCAAGAGCGGCCACGCGGGGCGAAACTCTCGGAGACCGGATCGGAGAGCGCATGCGTTCTCGGTTGCATGAGATGTGCCGCGTCATCACCCTCGATGGCACCGACTTCCGGCAGAAATTTCGCAGCGCCAGCTTCCGTTGATCAGCGGGCGATTCCACCTGTCCTCGCGGGGAATTCCTCTAGAATTGAATGGTGCTGAACGAGCACACTGAATTCGCGCCTGAACGGGACGATGAACTCCTGGCCGGTGTACCCGCGACCCCAGCTGTATTTCTACTGCGGGGCGAGGATAGGCAAGCGGAGCCGTATGTCAGCAAGACAGCGAATCTGCGACGCCGGTTGCAACGCTTGTTGGGTCCCGTTGAAGAACGGACCAAGAAGCTCAACTTGCGAGATCGGGTTCGAACGATCGAGTATTCGGCGACCGGTTCCGACTTCGAATCAGGGTTCTTGCTTTACCGCGTCTTGCGCGCGGCATTTCCGAGGACTTATCAGAAACGGCTACGTCTTCGATTTGCCCCGTTCGTGAAGCTTCATTTCGACAACGAGTATCCGCGAGCGTCAATCACTACGCGGATCAGCAAAGCTGGCGGACGAAATTTGTATTACGGGCCGTTTGTCTCGCGGATCGCCGCGGAGAAGTTCATGAACGACTCGCTGGATTTCTTCAAGATGCGGCGCTGCATCGAAGACCTGAATCCCGATCCCAAGTTTCCCGGCTGCATTTATTCCGAGATGAAGATGTGCCTGGCGCCGTGCTTCAAAGGCTGCACGGACGACGAATATTCGAAAGAGGTGAGGCGTGTGCAAGACTTCTTCGATTCAGGCGGAGAGTCTCTGGTTCGCGAATTCAGCGAGCAGCGCGAAGCCGCCTCGGCCAGCCTCGCCTTTGAGGAAGCGGCAGCGATTCATGCCCGGGTGGAAAAGTTGAAGCCGATTTTGAGCGGAGTGCCGGAAATCGTTCACCGGCTGGACCAACTCTCTGCGCTGATGATTCAGCGCAGCTACCTGGAAAACTGCGTTACTTTCTTTCGGATCGATTCAGGCCGAATCTCCGGGCCTTGCACATTCAATATTCAACCGTCAGAACATGCAAAGTCGCAGTCGATGGAGGCCAGAGTGCAAGAAACGTTGCTGGCACTTCCGGCGACCGCTGCAAAATCTGCTGTCGAGACGATGGAGCATTTGGCGCTGCTGAAACGCTGGTATTACCGCGGCAGCCGCCTGGGAGAAATCTTCTTTGCGGATGGCAAGGGCGAATTGCCAATGCGTCGCATCGTGCGCGGGATTTCCCGCGTATTTCGCGGCGAAAAACCCGAAGCAGAGAGCATTTCCGCCAGTCCAGCTTCTGGCTAGCTCCGCCGGATGACACATTCCTGTTGACGAATCTGCTGTTGGCTGGCTGGGTATGCCCTGCCGGCAGAAAGCAGATTCCTCAACGGCTAAACGCCGTTTCGGAATGACAAATTTTATGAAGAGTTGTGAAGGGTATGGTGCCGGAGGCGGCGCTTGGTGATCTTTCTTCGGATTGCGTTTACAATTTCTTTCCGGCAACCGGCCACTGAGAACGACACCTGCCAACCCAAAATCCGATTTCTGTCGCCGTCGTCGGCGTGGGGGTTTTTGGACGCAACCATGCCCGCGTTTACAAAGAACTCGAACAACAAGGAGAGCCGGTTCGCCTCTTGGGAGTGGTGGACCCTGATGTGAATCGGGCTGATACTGTTGCGCGGGAGTTCGGTTGTAAGGCGTTCGGGTCCGTGATGCAACTGGTCACGACCCACAGCGAAGTTCAGGCTGCGTCGGTGGCGGTTCCGACGGTGCATCACCTACCCGTAGCCCGTGAATTGATGGAAGCCGGCGTCGATGTGCTGATCGAGAAGCCTTTGGCGTCCAGTCTTGCCGAGGCGGATGAGTTAGTCTCGGTGGCAGGAGCACGCAGGCGAGTGGCGCAAGTCGGTCATCTGGAGAGATTCAACCCTGCAGTGCGGGCAACGCTGCCGATCCTGACCCAGCCGATGTTCTTTGAAGTCCACCGCTTGAGCGTGTTCACTCCGCGGTCACTCGATGTCGACGTCGTGCTCGACCTGATGATTCACGACCTGGATATTGTGCTGGCCTTCGCCAAGTCTCCAGTCAAAGAAGTCCGCGCTGTGGGCCTGCCGATTCTTTCGGGCAAAGTGGACATCGCTAACGTCCGGTTGGAGTTCGAATCCGGATGCATCGCCAACTTTACCGCGAGCCGAGTTTCCACCGAGCGAGTGCGCAAGCTGCGCTTCTTCCAACCGAGGCAGTACATCTCGCTCGACTACGGCCGCCAGGAAGTACTGGTCTTCACGGTGGGCGGGGACGGTGCTGCGGGTGCACCCAGCGTCAACCCACAGATCGGGGTCAGCAAGCCGGCTGTGGCGTCCGAGGAACCCCTCCATGCTGAGCTGAAGTCGTTTCTAAAATCCGTCCGGGAACGTTCGACGCCGGTTGTATCCCTCGAAGATGGGCGGCGCGCCCTGGAACTGGCGTTGGAAATCCTTACCGCCATTCGCGAGCACGGAACCAAGGTCAATCTCGCCGGAATCGCTCGCGTCTAACCTCGAAATGGGGGCCCTAGAAACGAGCAGGTACTACTTCATAAATCCTTCCTGATCTGTTAACAGACACAGTCGCTGTTCGGTCCCGCAACCGTCAGGATTTACATATGTTTACACACCGAAGTCGGCGCACAAATGTAGGCAGCGGAATCCGGCGAAAGATGCGAAAATAGACAATAACCCGATTTGTAGAGCGTCGCGCGCCGTCTGCAGTTCTCCATGAGAACCGGGAAGCAACGCCGCGCGTGTATTTCGGTGTCTAACGACAGGCGGGACCCAGCTAGGGGCTAGTCGAAATCAGCGCATGGCGATTACTCAAATACCATTTCAGGATCCGGTAGCCCCGCCTGAAAAATCTCAGCCTGAACAACTTGGGCTCTACGATACGCAGGACTGGGAAACAGCTTACCGGGAACTGGATGCGCGAGTTCCCCACCTGTTGGTTCAACTGCAGGACGATCTGGCGCGCTCGCGCAAGCGCGAAGCCGTCTGGATCTCGATCATCTTCCACCTAGTGCTGGCGATCCTTCTCTGGAACTTCAAGTTCATCGAGAAATTCATCCCGCTCCACACGGCGGTCGTGGTGCCGCTGAACGCGAGCAAGGACAACACCACCTTCCTGGCATTGCCGCCGGACTTGCAGAAGGTACCGCGCAAACCGAACACAAACGTCTTGTCTGATAAAGACCGTATCGCGACGTCGCGGCATCCGGAGTTGGATCCGAAGGAACTGCGCAAGATACTGGCGACTCCGCCTCCAGGTGCGCCGGGTCCAAGTGGGCCGCGGGCAGAGCAACCTGCGCCACAGTCCCCGGCAGTGACCCAGAGCCCAACGCAGCAGCCTCAGCAGGGAATGCAGTCGACCCAGCGACCGCAATTCGACACGAATCAGACTGCTCAGCTGCAAGTTCCTGCCAAGCCGAACGCAAATCCGTTCAACAAATACGCTGCAGGCATGAGCGCAGGCTCGGCCATTCAGCAGGCTGCGCAGGCGGCAGCGGCGCGGCGTGGCGGCGGAGGTGGGCAGGAAGGCGACTTCGGGTTGGGAACTGGCGCGCATGGACGTCAGCTTGGCGCGCTAGACATCTTGAGCGATACGCAGGGCGTCGATTTCGGGCCATACTTGCAGCGCATCCTTCAAAACGTGCGAGAGAATTGGTATCACCTGATTCCGGAATCTGCCGAGATGAAGAAGGGCAAATTGGCGATTGAATTCGCGATCACCAAGGACGGACAGGTTGCCGATATGCGGTTGGTCGCTTCGTCCGGCGATGTTTCACTCGATCGTCCAGCGTGGGGCAGCATTACCGCTTCGAATCCGTTCCCTCCGCTGCCCAGCGACTTTACAGGACCTTACCTGGCGTTACGTTTCCGCTTCTACTACAACCCCGATAAAGCCGACTTGCAGTAGTCGTTGTCCGGCTGGCGCGGGTCCTTTCCTGCATCTTTCCTGTGTGTTTATTCGGTTTCAGCGTAAGCGAGCGTTGGCGCGTATTGGCGCATCAGGGCGGATGCGAAATCTGATACGTTTAGCCGGCCCAATTCGTTACACACTTCGATCGCCGCTGCCGCTCCATCGTCGGTTCTTTGTGCGATTGTGGGTTAGACCGATTGCGTAAGGAAATGGATATGGCAAAGGTTGATGTAGACGCCCCTGGGAAATATGCGGACTGGGCAATGCTCTACCAATCAGCATTGTTGGAGACAAACCGCTCCAAGATGCCGCAGAGAATCCTCGACGCCGAGACCGCAATGTTCAAACGGAAACTGCAACTGAGCAGGGAGATTCCTGCGAATCGCGACACAGAAGGTGAGAGAGCGGCAATTAATGATGCGCTCTTGTATCTGGTCATTCTGCGGGAAGAGCTTCAGCAGTAGTCCGTGATTTAGGTTGGTTCCGGCACGCGTGTCAGAGTTGGACAGGTGGTCCCCAACGAAGAGTGTCTGATTGTGTTGCCGAATGAGGGCGCGTGCATCTCACGAGTGCCGAGGTGATTCGACACTGGACGAAGCCACTTGCGGCGATCTGCCTACATCCGGAGAGGTGAGTCACTTTTCTTTGAAGCGCAGTCCCTTGCGGTACAATCCGTCGCTGCCTACATTGAAAACGCGGTTATTTCGCGCGCGAAAGTTTTCGAGAGCGGCGGTCGCAGCGAGTTCAATCAGTTGCTCCTCAGAAAAATGCTGGCGCAGATTTGCGTACAGCTCATCGCTCACATTTGATGGAGTGTCGGCCATCGCATCCGCCATGTAGAGCAAAGCGGCTTCAGCGGGTGCAAATGCGTCGAATCGTCCTTCGCGAATTGCCGCAATTTCGTCATCGCTCAATCCGTACATTCTGCCTCCGGCAGAATTCGCGTCAATTCAAAAGGGACAACCAACCCGCACCGCGGTCCGAAGCGTGAGAAGCATCCGTTGTCTTTGCGGCACCGCCGCTTTCTGACCCAACAGCCACTCTGCGAGCGCACCGACCCAGAAGACGCGTGGCACACGAGCTGCGATTTTTTGTGGAGTTAAATCACGGCCCAACATCTTGCGGACTTTCTTGAAAACTTGTCGCATCAAGAACGAGGTCCTCTGGGGATCAACACCATCGACCCTTGGCATATCGACTTGGATGCCCGGATCAAGACGCCCGATTCAGACCCCATTAGAAGCTTGAACTCTCGGCAGGCGACGAGCCTCGGTATTGCTGATTTTTTGTGCTGGCACGAATAACCGGGGCAAGGGCGGCATTTTTCTCCCCGGTACAGCAACTCACGAAGCCGCCGGCTACACCAACTGCTGTATAGACCCACGCTTGTATTTTCCGCAAGATCGCATTAACGGTTCTTCCGGGGGTTGATAGCGAAAGCGGTAAAAGTCCGGTGACATGTCACTGCCCTTATTACCGATACAGAAGGTAATTTCATGTTCGGAAAACTGCTCTCCCGCTGGCCGCTCATTCAGCAACTTCGAAACGGCACCGATGGAACGGGCATCGAGGCGATGTCCGATCGCACCATAAAACTGCGTCCTAAAACAAGCGGGGCGGAAGTTGCCCGTTCTATCTGTCCGTATTGTGGGGTCGGATGCGGCCAGCTCGTGTACCACAAGGAAGGAAAGCTGATCTCCATCGAAGGCGACCCGGAATCGCCAATCTCCCGCGGACGTCTTTGTCCCAAGGGCGCCGACACATTTGAATTGCATACACACCCCGGAAGGCTGAAAACGGTCAGATATCGCGCACCCTATTCGCGCCATTGGCGAGAGCTTTCTCTCGAAGAGGCGATGGATATGGTCGCCAAGCGCGTTTGGGGCACTCGCGCAGCAAAGTTTGAAGAGTCCCGTGACGGCCAGTCGTTGATGCAAACGACCGCGATTGCCCACCTCGGCGGCGCGACTCTCGATATCGAAGAAAACTATCTCATCAAGAAGCTATTCACTGCAGGTCTGGGAATGGTGTGCCTGAGCAATCAGGCACGAATATGACACAGCTCAACGGTGCCCGGTCTGGGCACATCCTTTGGCCGTGGCGGAGCTACGACCGCACAACAGGACCTGAGCAACTCTGACGCTATCCTCATCATGGGCTCGTCCATGGCCGAGAACCACCCCGTCGGCTTCCAATGGGTGATGGAAGCGCGCGAAAAGGGCGCGAAGGTCATCCATGTGGATCCGCGCTATACACGCACGTCGGCGATGGCGGATGTCTGGGTTCCGTTGCGTGCCGGGAGCGACATCATTTTTCTGGGCGCTCTGGTTCGTTACGTTCTGGAAAAAGGCAAAGAATTTCGTGACTATGTAGTCCATTACACCAATGCGCCAACAATTCTGCGTGAGGATTTTCGAGATACGGAAGATCTCGACGGGTTCTTCTCGGGTTGGGATGAGGAGAATAAAAAATACGATCCCGAGTCATGGCTCTACGCTGGTGCGCCTCGAAAAAAAGAGGTGGGTGGCGTACCAGGACACTCTGAGGCTGGCGGCGGGCATGGAAAAGATCGCGGAGGGGAAGGTCAAGATGCGGGCAAGTTCGAATCGGACCCTACTCTTGAACATCCGCGCTGCGTATTTCAGGTGTTGAAGTGCCACTTTTCCCGGTACACGCCCGAAATGGTGGAACGCTTCTGCGGGGTTCCACAAGACATTTTTCTTAGAGTAGCGGAGATTTTCTCTTCCGCTTCCGGACCCGATAAAACGGCGGCCATCTGCTATGCCGTCGGCTGGACGCAGCACTCCAAGGGAGTGCAAATCATCCGAACGGCCTCAATTCTTCAATTGCTTCTCGGAAACATCGGGCGTCCCGGCGGGGGAATTCTCGCCTTGCGTGGCCATGCGTCGATTCAGGGATCGACAGACATCCCGACGCTCTACGATATCTTGCCCGGCTATCTGCCGATGCCCTTTTTCGGCGAAGATTCTCGCACGCTGGACGCATACGTAAAGAAACACGGCGCGCGCACGGGGCTTTGGTCAGGGTTCGATAAATACTTTATCAGCCTGATGAGGGCGTACTACGGCGACTCCGCGACTCAGGAAAACGAGTGGGGATTTCACTGGCTGCCGCGCATTACTGGAGATCATTCGCATTTCGGTTATTGGTTGGATATGGCCGACGGCAAGCTGGATGGCTTGTTCGTCATGGGACAGAATCCGGCGGTCGGCGCTTCGAATGGCCGTCTTGAGCGCAAGGCGCTGGCGAAGCTCAAATGGCTCGTGGTGCGCGACATGGTGGAAACGGAGACTGCATCCTTCTGGTACGCCTCACCGGAAGTAGAACGAGGCGAGCTTTGGCCGGAGTCGATTGCGACTGAGGTGTTCTTATTCCCGGCTGCCGGCACGGCGGAAAAGGAAGGAACTTTCACCAATACACAACGACTGCTGCAACATCGCGAGAAAGCTGTCGATCCGCCCGGCGATGCCCGTAGCGAGACCTGGTTCATGGTTCACCTTGGGCGACGCTTGAAGGCGATGGCGCAACAAAACCAGGATTCGCGTGACGAGGCTCTTCGGGCGTTGACGTGGAATTACACGACAGAAGGTGCGGAGGCAGAACCACGAATCGACGAAGTGTTGCGTGAAATCAACGGCTGGTCGCTACCTGACCACAAGCAACTGGGGCACATCAAGAGCCTGAAAAAGGATGGTTCCACCGCCTGCGGAGCCTGGATCTATTGCGGAGTGTTTCCTGAGGAGAATCGGAATCGCGCCAATGAACGGGATCCGAAAGATCTGCTTGGGCATGGTTGGGGATTCTCTTGGCCGAACGACTGCCGCATTATCTACAACCGCGCATCTGCACGTCCGGACGGAAAGCCTTGGAGCGAGCGCAAGAAACTGGTGTGGTGGGACGAATCAAAACAGGAGTGGACCGGGCTCGACAATCCCGATTACGACAAGAAGACTCCTCCTCAAGCTCCTGCCGATCTCCACAAGGGACATGGGGTCAAGGCACTCGGGGGAGCGAAGCCCTTTACTCTGCACCTGGACGGTGTGGGCTGGTTGTACGTGGCGAGCGGTCTTAAAGACGGCCCGCTTCCGACGCATTACGAGCCGCTGGAATCGCTGATTGAAAATCCGCTCTACGAGCAACAAACCAATCCTGCCGCTGATCGAAAAAAGCGTCCGGACAATCCTTACGCCGCGCCTCACGACGCGCGGTTTCCCTACATCCTCACTACCTATCGATTGACCGAACATCACACAGCCGGCGGCATGACCCGCTATCTTTCGCATCTGAGCGAATTGCAGCCAGAGTTGTTCACCGAGGTCTCGCCCGAACTGGCAGCCGATCTAGGGTTGAAGCACGGCCAGTGGGCAACGATTGTTACCGCCCGCGCCTTGATCGAAGCGCGCGTGCTGGTAACCCCGCGCATGCGGCCATTGCGCATCGACGGGCGAGATGTTCATCAGGTCGGGCTTCCGTATCACTGGGGATATCAGGGTCGCGTGACGGGCGACGTCGTCAACGATCTGCTCGTGATTAGCGAAGAACCAAATGTCCGGATTATGGAGACTAAGGCGCTCACGTGCAATGTCGTTCCGGGCCGTCGCGCACAGGGGCGGAAGGTCCTGGCGCAGCTAGCGTCAGAGATAGGACAAACGGCATGAGTGTAACGGCATTTCTGACCGATTCGACCTTGTGCATTGGATGTAAGGCTTGCGAGGTTGCGTGCAAAGAATGGAACGGCATCGACGATGACGGCTTGCACTGGAGCGGATTCTCTTACGACAACACCGGAGCGGTGGGCGCGTCCACCTGGCGGCACGTGAAATTTGTCGAGCAGGCTCCAGTCCCAGGTTTTGGGGGAAATGCCGGAGAACAAACGTCATGGACATTCTCTTCGGATGTCTGCAAGCACTGTGAAGAAGCGGGATGTCTGGAAGTCTGTCCCACAGGTTCGATCGTGCGGACAGAGTTCGGCGGAGTATTTATACAACCCGACATATGCAATGGCTGCGGATATTGCGTTACCTCATGTCCGTTTGGAGTGGTTGAACGCAATCCCAAAGACGGACGCGCTTTCAAGTGTACGTTTTGCTATGACCGTCAGAAAGCTGGCCTGCAACCGGCATGCGCGAAGGTCTGCCCGACGGAGTCGATCAAGTTCGGAGAGATCGAGGAATTGCGAGCGGAAGCCAATCATAGGTTGGAAGAGTTGCATCGGAGAGGCATCGACGATGCAAATGTCTATGATCCGCGTGACACGAGCGTTGGCGGCACTCACGCAATGTTTATCGTCCGCGGCGACCCACGAAGCTACAACTTACCGCCCGCTCCGGAAGTGCCTACTGTCTACCAGAGAAAGGCCTGGACATCGTCTGCATTTGCGGCCGCCCTCCTTCTTTGCGGCACTTTGGCCGCTTTCATTTCTGACGGTAACCGCGACCATGCCAAGTATTGAAGATGGGACAGCGAGGGAGTAAAGATGAGCGATTCCTTACCAGTACCAAATCCAACCGGCAAGCTTAGCCGAGAGGACCGTCTCAACGAAATTCGTCGTCAGGTTGAGCGGGAAGGACGGTTGGAGATTGTCGGTGACCGACCGGCTGGCGCGCCCTTTCCGCAGGCGTCGGCTGAAAATGGCTATTACCGCATCCCTCTGCTGAAGGAAGCTCCCTGGACCTGGGAGATTCCGCTGTACTTCTTTGTCGGCGGAGCGGCAGGCGCTGCCGCCGTCATTGGCGCAATTGCGAACTACACTGGTGCGGATCGCGAACTGGTGCGTGATGCCCGCTGGATTGCGGCTGCCGGTTCCGTCATTTCTCCAGCATTGCTGGTTTCCGATCTTGGCCGCCCCGAGCGATTTCTAGCGATGTTGCGCGTATTTAAACCGCAGAGCCCTATGTCGGTTGGAGTCTGGACGCTCGTCGGATTTTCGACTGGGGCGATTGCAACGGCATTTGCTGGGCACCTGCGCGATCGTTACGGACCATCCCTGCCGCTGCGTGTAATCGAAAATGCCGGGCAAGCAGCCTCGCTCGCCTTTGGCTTACCGTTCTCAAACTACACCGGAGTATTGATTGGCGCTACGGCTGTACCGGTGTGGAATCGCAACGTGGAAAACCTGCCAATTCACTTTGGCGCCTCAGGTCTGGGTGCAGCGGTCGGAATTCTCGAGTTGCTCGGACATCGAAAGAGCCGCGCGCTTCAGGCTCTTGGTTTGGGCGCAGCAATCTTCGAAACACTGGAGGGAGCCCGCATTGAATCGCGTGATCGCGCGTACCTAGATCCGCTCAAACGTGGGGCTAGTGGATGGATCACGCGTACAGGCGGCGTCCTCGCTGGTCCGATTCCTACCTTCTTGCGAGTCGCGAGTTTGTTCGCCAGCAACAAACGGTCGCAGCATTTTCGAAAATGGGCATCGTGGTCAGCCGTGGTCGGATCTCTGGTCACTCGGATAGCCTGGGTCTATGCGGGACGAGTGTCAGCGCGGGACTGGAAGCTTCCGCTGGAAAGAAACCTTGTCTAGCGCGGAATAAACGCAGCCGGCCCCTGCCCTTTGTTAAACCGTACGACCGTCTAGAAACATCTCGCCTACTTAAGCGTGCGTTTATTTTCTGTGAGTGGTGCTGGCGGTGATCTTGGCGGGTATGGATAATGGGAGCTTGCTTCAGCGTGTCAATTGGAGATCATGGCCCTCAGAATTGTCGCAACTCTCTTCCTGTTGCCGTTATTTTCGTTCATGACCACAGCTCAGGTTCGCATCTGGCAAGGCACCCTAACATTGCCCACGTATGAAGAGGGAGCACCAGATCCCAACCCTGCCTTCGATCAGTATGCCAACAGCCGGTTCAACTATCCCTACACGCTTCGCAACAATTTGACCGACCGGCGTACGGATCACGCGTGGCGCACCGTATTCATGGAAAACGAATATCTGAAGTGCTCAGTGCTGCCCGATCTGGGAGGTCATCTTTACACTTGCACGGACAAGATCAGCGGCCAGCCGATGTTTTACGCCAACCCATCGATCAAGAAAGCGGCCATTTCGTATCGTGGGGCCTGGGCTGCTTTTGGAATTGAATTCAACTTTCCCGTTTCACACAACTGGGTCAGTCTGTCGCCGGTGGATTTCGCATTCGGGCAAAGGGATGATGGCAGCGCGTTCGTCATCGTGGGCAATGTGGATCGCGTTTATGGAATGCAGTGGTCGGTGGAACTCGTGTTGCGTCCGCACTCCACCGTTCTGGAACAGCGAGTGACGCTGAACAATCGCAGCGATGTTCGGCACCGCTTTTACTGGTGGAATAACGCTGGAGTCGAAGTGTGGGACGATTCGCGAATCCAGTATCCGATGCGCTTTACGGCAAGCCACGGTTTTCGAGAGGTCGCACCCTGGCCGATCGAGGCGGATGGAACCGATCTTAGTGTGATCAAGAATGAGACTAAGGGGCCAGTCTCTGTATTTGTGCATGGAAGCCGAGAACCGTTTATGGGTGTTTGGCATCCTCACACAAACGCGGGAACGGCGCACTTTGCCGATTACGCTGCGCTTCCGGCCAAAAAAATATGGTCGTGGGGAACCGATCCGGACGGACTGGACTGGCGCAAAACGCTCTCCGACAACAACAGCGCTTACGTCGAGATTCAGGCAGGGCTCTTCCGCAATCAGGAGACGTATGCCTTTCTTGAGCCTCGGCAGACGATCAGCTTCTCCGAGTTCTGGATGCCGGTACGCGACATCGGCGGAATTTCACGCGCGAACCTGGCCGGTGCAGTGCATCTCAGCCGGCAAGAGAATGCGCTCGTGGTCGGGCTGAATGTGAATGAGGTTGTTTCTGGCGCGACGCTGCGCGTTTCGCTCGGAGATCATACCGTCTTCCAGGAGAAATCCGATCTTACTCCTCAGCGTACATGGAAGCGCGAAGTGGCGAATGCGGATCCGCAGCAGAAGTACACGTTTGAACTTCGAGACAAAAATGGCGCTGTTCTCATTCGACAGACGGAAGGGCAATACGATTGGACGCCCGTGGAACAAGTTCACGTCGGACCGCAACCCCAGTATTCGATACCGAATCCCGAGCGTCGCAAGGAAGACGATTGGTTGCAATTGGGGAATCAGCAGGAGCTTGACGGCAATGTATTGGCTGCAATGCAGACGTATCAAGATGCGTTAGAGAAATATCCCGAGAGTTTCGAACTGCGGAAAACCGCAGGGCGGCTTTCT
The DNA here is from genome assembly GCA_035264195.1 of Candidatus Sulfotelmatobacter sp. Classification (GTDB taxonomy): domain Bacteria; phylum Acidobacteriota; class Terriglobia; order Terriglobales; family Acidobacteriaceae; genus Sulfotelmatobacter. The sequence continues at coordinate 59,089 of DATFQQ010000141.1, forward strand.
GCCGGTTTGCTTCGGTTCGATGAAGCAAAGCGATTGCTGGAGCCAGTGTATGCGCGCGATACATCGGATCCTGAACTCGCGTATTACCTGGGAATCACGTATGACGGTCTCAGCGAGAATCGGGAGGCGCGCGAGTCTTACGAATCCGCCGCACGGATGCCGGAGTTCCAAGCCGCCGGTGCGTTGAAGCTAGCCGAACTCTTGGCGCGAGAGGGAAATCTACAAAAGGCGGAGGTTAATCTTCGGCTCGCAACGGGTGCTGCGTCGGATGATGTTCGGGCCGCTGAAGAGTTGATTGCGGTTCTGGGAGCGGAAGGTCAGAAGGAAAAGGCGCAGAAGCTTGGAGAGGAATGGCTGGCACGATTTCCGCAGAACTATTTCCTACTCGAACAGGTCGGGCGACCGGACCTGCATCATCTCGCAAACGATGCCGATCGAGTTTTAAACATTGCCTCCGAGTACATGCGGCTCGGTATGTATTCGCAAGCTCTCAACGTGCTCTCACGCAGCTATCCTGCATCGGTTGCCGATGAAAGCGAACCCGGCCAGTTGCATCCCAACAAGCATCCGTTGGTCGCCTACTATCGGGGATATTGCCGCGAGAAGATGGGGCAGTCGGGCTCCGAAGACTACAGCGCGGGCGCGAAGTTGTCGACTGCATATGTGTTCCCCAGCCGTGCGGACGACATGCAGGTACTGACGGCGGCTTTGAAGGCGAATCCACAGGATGCTGGTGCACGTTACCTACTCGGAACGCTCTACTTTTCGAAAGGTGTGACCGACCAGGCGGTTGCCGAGTGGGATCAGGCTCGCAAGTTGAATCCGCGAATTCCGGTCCTCCATGCCAGTCTTGGGCGGGCTCTGCTTCATGTCAAGCACGACCCGGAACAGGCATTGCAAGTGTTTCAGGAAGGTTTGCGCACGGATCCGGAGAATATTGTGCTTTACACCGGAATTGACCAGGCGTTGAGCATCTTGCGGCATCCACCACAGGAGCGTGTTTCAGCACTGCAGCAGTATGGTGATCAGGCCAACATGCCCACTTCTCTTGTCTACGAGCTGATTCTGAACCTCGCCGAAGCCGGAAACTTCGAAAAAGCGAGTGCGTTGTTTCACAATCGGTTCTTTCAGAGAGAAGAAGGTGGCACCAACGTGCGGCAGGTGTGGCTCGAGGTACAGATCCGTCACGCTTTGGCACTGGCGCAGCAAGGACAGTGCTCAGAATCGGTTAAGCTTGTTGACCAACTAGGGCAGCCTGTGCCGGACTTGGTTTTCACGCATGATGGGCTGGAGCCGTTTCTTCGATCTGCCAGGATGAGCTATTTACTGGGTAACGTATATAAGACTTGCAACTTGCCTGAGAAGGCCCAGGCTAATTTCAAGCGCGCGGCTGGGAGAGCGAATTTCGAGGATGCAGTTTGGGCATGGAAGGCGTCGCAAGAGCTTCCCAATTTCGACCCTGCTGCAGCTAAGCTGAAGTTGCAGAATGTTCTCGAGCGGGCGAAAAGCTCTGGTGACCTTACTTCACCTGGTGGCAGGTGGCTCTACAACGCCGCTGTGCTCGATGCGGTTCTCGGAAATTCTCGACAGGCAGATAAAGAGTTTCGGGAAGCCTTGCTGTCGCCTGATCTGCTGATGACGTATCATCTGACGCGGCTTGCCTTATCGGACGGCAGTCTTTAGTCTCAGCGAATCAGAGCTGAAAGATCTCGCATGAAAGATATTCTTCGACTGCTGGTTCTGGTGATCTCTTGTTGTGCCTGTGCCTTCGCGGCTGATGGGGTCATCCATAGCGTGTGGGCCGCATCCGATCCGCCACTTGATACCGATCCGACATCTTCGTTTTGGCGTGGCTCTGCAGTCAACTACATGGAGACAGATGCGCGGGGCACGTCGGAGCCAAAATATCGAACGGAACTCCGAACGCGCTGGACGAAGCGGAATCTCTATATTCTTTTCATTTGTCCCTACGAAAAACTGAACCTTAAGCCGAATCCCAACACGTCAGCTGAGACGAACGAGCTCTGGAACTGGGATGTCGCAGAAGCCTTCATCGGTGCAGATTTCAAGAATATCCGTCGCTATAAAGAATTTGAGTTGTCTCCGCAGGGTGAGTGGGTCGATCTGGATATCGATCTCGACCGACCGCATCATGAGGATGGATGGATATGGAACTCGGGCATGGAAGTTTCAGCCCGAATCGATAAGGCCGCACACGTGTGGTACGGGGCAATGCGAATTCCGTATGCCGCGGTCGATACTCGCCCGGCAGCCGAGGGCAATACTCTGCGCATCAATCTATTTCGCTGCCAGGGTCCTTCGTCAGCCCGAAAGTATCTCGCCTGGCGGCCTCCAATGACCGACAGCTTTCATGTTCCTGAGCAGTTTGGGATTCTTGAACTCGTGAAGCAGGACAAAAGGGTGAATGAATTTCCGCAGCGTTGAAGAAGGAAAGACGCGTTAAGAATGCAGTACTTTTTTCGACGGGTAAGCCCTCAAATGGTGCCAGATTCGAAGCCCGCGAAGCTAAACTGTCGCAGCCTTGAGAACCTCGCCTAAACGCTTCCCGACCACATTTTCTTCTCCAGGCTGCAGCATCCAAACTCCGACCACAATCGTATTTGGTCCGCCAGGCAATCCCGCGCTGGCTGGAGGGCCTCCGGTGGACGGATTGAGCTCGATGCGCGGATTACCTTCCCGCATTTTTTTCATCACTTCGGCGCCCGTAGTCTTCACTCGGTTCTGGTCGTAGGTGATTAGCAGGTGGGGAACGTGATTGGCAACCTCCGGAACAAAGATCCGCGTTTGCAGCGTCGGAATCGAGGTCAGTTGCTTCGCGATCACCTCTGCGCGGCGCCGGTACTCCGCTTCCATCGCGGCGTCATCCTGCTTTAAAAACCAGTCCACGGCTGCTACCAGGCCAATGATTTCTTCTTTGGCGACTTTCATGCCGCGCCCAACCGTGTTTGAATTCGGCGAGTTGTTCTTCTTTGCCGCTTCGATCAGGTCTTTCCGTCCCAGCAGCAAACCGGAGCATTGCGGCCCGCGAAGTCCTTTGCCTCCTGAAAACGTCACAAGATCGAACCCCATTTGCGTGTACTTCCACAAATTAGAAATGGGTGGGACATCGGCGGCAGCATCGTTGAAGCAAGGGACCCCATGCTGATGGGCCACGCGGACCCAATCTTCCCGGCTGATATTGCCCAGTGCCGCATTAAAGTAGTGGGCCATCACCGTACGATCGTTGAATGCCTGCTCGTACTGGTCAATCGTCTCTACCTCGACAAAGCGAATACCGCAATTGCGTAACGCATGATCGTAGCCGTAACGATGCGACTTCTGAACAATGACTTCGTTCTTAAGGCTGGTTGTGTCAGTGGGAATATCCAAAATGGCTTTATCGTTTCCCATTGTGATGCAAGCGGCGGTTCCAACGGCGAGCGCCGCCGCAGCACCGGAGGTGACGAGAGCAGCTTCGCAGCGTAACTGTTTCGCCAGATACGCACCTGAGGCCTCAAGTAATTCGTTCAGATTTACCGGCCTCTTTGCCGCCAGAGCGACCGCTGCCTGTACTTCTTCCGGCATGGTGGATGCCGAAAGCACCGTGTATGTGCCGGCGGCGTTGATGAGCGGAGTCACTCCGAGCTTCTGGTAGTAGTCCGTGACTGCAGTGGATTCCTTACCAAAGGCGCGTGTCGGCAAAGTTGGCAAAGCACTGAGAGCACTCCCAGCGACCAAGGTTTGTGCTCCCTTGCGTAAGAGCTTCCGTCGAGTGATTCGTGTCACGGATAAACCTCCCAGATTCTGTTCGACTTCTTCGACGTTCAATCTCGCGGATAATCGTCGGCTCGAGCGGGCAACGAATCACCTAGTTGTGGGCTGGAGAAATATTGCGGTCGAGCTTTCTCCCAATCCACCATGCTGAGGCCAGACGGATCGTACAAAATGCGACCGGCCCGAATCGTCATGCGCCCGACCAACCTAACACTCGCGTCCATTTTCGCAACACCGCAATCGATGTAGCTGAAATGACCCTTCATCAGGTCCAGCACCGCTATGTCGGCGTCCTTGCCTACTGATAATGTCCCTAACTCGGGCCTGCGAATCTCGGCTGCCGGGTTGACGGTCGAGCGACGAATCACATCGTCAAGGGGCACGCCCATGGCAAGGAATTTTGACATTACGTTGTCCATGCTGACCACGTTATAGTTGCCGGTGTGCAAATCGGTGGAGATCGAGTCGGGGATGAATCCCAGTTTGAACGCTGGTACTGCGCTGCGAAACCAGAAACTGCCCTGCCCGTGTCCCACGTCAAAAATCACACCGCGCGCCCGGGCCTCCGCCAACGCGGGGTTTATTTTGCCGTCGGCAAGAAGGATTGGGAATTGCTGAGCAAAAACGTGAGTGTGAATGTCGCCTGGCCGCATTTTCTTCAGCAGGTCTTCATACGTTCTGTCCGGACGAGGCCAGAAGTCGTACATCACGGGAACATTCGCCAGAGTTGCGCATTCGATCGCTCTGTCGACAGCGGCCCACGGTACATGCTCCGCATCCCAAGGTTCTTTCGTCCAGTAATGGGCGGTCTTTACACCGACGATGATGTCTCGATATCGGCTGATTGTGGCAGCACAAAGTCTCGAGTCCATCTGGTCCAGACTTCCTTCAAGACCACCGCCCATGCCATTGGCCACGATATTCAAGAAGGCAAGGACTCGTACTTTGGCGCGGTCGATGACTTCTTCCTTTTCCTCGAGGAATGTCTCGGCGCCTGCGGTACCCGCATCCACGATAGTGGTGACTCCCGACTGCAACGCCAGATCGGCGGGAATGCCAAGAGGCAGCGCATGCGCTCGAGCCTCAGG
>DATFQQ010000142.1:0-2754 GCA_035264195.1 Candidatus Sulfotelmatobacter sp.
CGGGATGCAAATGCGCCGACAGCCCCGGCCACGGACCCAAGTACTATTTGTCGGTCAGCTACCCCGGCCGGCGGCCGCAAATGGATTATGTGCCGCAGGAGTCTTACGCGCAAACCGCAGAGTTCCTGGCCAACTACCGCCGAGCCCGTGAGATCCTGGAGGCGATCTGCGAGATCAACCGCGAACTGCTGCGCCGACGAGAGGCGCTCTAAGGACTTGTCATGCACCAAACGCGGTAGGGTCGAGGACTGGCGCCCTTGCTCCGTAGGTTCGGCCTATCCGTTGCTCCCCGTTTCCGTTGGGAGTGCCTCACTATCCGAACCGTGAGCGGGTTTCCAGCCCCCGCCACATCGCACGTAGCGAGCGGATTTCCCGCACTACGCGCTCCTGCACAGTTCACATCAAGAGTTATGAGACCTATCAGACCGGAGCGACTGCCGAGATCGACTGCCCATAGGAAACGCGGTACTCCGCGAAGAGCCCGAGCGTCCCGTACAGCCATTCCCTGCTCCACCGCTTCCAGCCGAAACCTTGACGCTGGCACGCCCTGGCCAGATGGCGCCGAATCTTCTTTTCTACCCAGTATCGGATGTATGAGAAACACCGACTCGAGTGGCCTATGGCAAAGTATTTCACCCACCCGCGCAGAATCGGATTGATCTTTTCAATCACCCCGACTACCGGTTGGGACTGAGAGGCCCCGAAGATCTTTTTGAGCTTGTCGAGCAAGGCCGTCCGTTTCTTGCCCTTCGGCAATAGCAGCGGCATCCATCGTCCCCGACGACTTCGGACACGACGGAACTCAAATCCAAGAAATCCGAAACCCTCGCCTTGCTGTAGATCCACCTTGCGGCTCTTTTCCTCATTTACCTCCACTTGCAGTTTGGCCAACTCCTCTCGTAGCCGTTTCTCCACCGCCTGCCGTAGCCATTGCTGGCGCGGCTGCGAATCCACCAGAATCACCAGATCATCGGCGAATCTCGCGTATTCGACTGCCGTCCACCGCTCGTACCGGGTCACTTCTTTCGCCCGTTCCAGCATCTTGTCTACCTCATTGAGGTACAGATTGCTGAGCAGCGGCGAAATCACCCCGCCTTGCGGAACTCCCTGCTTCCCCGTTGCGTCTAGCAGCAACTTCAAGAGCCACAAAACCGCTTCGTCATCCACTCGTCGCGCCACCTTCTCCAACACGATATGATGCCGCACCGTGTCGAAGTAGGATCGCAGATCAAAATCGATCACGTAGGTCTTACCCTCCAGAATTGCCTTGGACACGCGCTGGATGGCAGCGTGCGCTGACTTCTTCGGCCGGTAGCCAAACGACCCCGGTTGAAAGTCCGCCTCGAAGATCGGTTCCAGGATCAGCTTTAACGCCCCCTGGACCACCCGGTCCCGGATGGATGGAATTGAAAGCTGGCGCATCTTGCCTCCACCTTTCGGTATTTCCACCTTTCGTGCCCGCTGGGGTCGATACGTCTGTTGTACCAACTCCTCGCGAAGCTGATCAAGAAACTTCTCCGATCCGCCTGCTTCCACTGCCGCAAACGTCACCCCGTCTATTCCCGGAGCTCCGTCGTTGGCCTTAGCTAACAGATAGGCTTCCCGGAGGGTCTCCCGCTTACAAACGTGAACATACAAACCCCAAAAGCGCCAAGTCGGTTCAGCCTTCGCCTTGACGTATAGCCTTCGTCTCAGGTCCTGCAGACTGATGGGTGTCTTTGTCATCTCACCCCTGCCTCCCTTCTTGATAAAGACTGCCTGTGCAGCAAGGCCCCTTGGCTCCACGGGCATTACCCCGCTTCTTCGCTACTACGGGCCCGGCCGCCACCGTCTCGCCTTCGGTCGCTTTCCCGGTTTTGCCGGTTATACGACCTACCTTGCTCCACCGATTTCTCGATGGGACGAGGACGGTTTCTCCAGTTGCTCGACATGTCCTTGCCACCGTGCTGTCCCTACCACCCCGCCGAAGTGACATGCCGCTTCGGTCAGTCTGCGCCATGTCATGCTGCCTTCGCCCGACCAAAGAGGGCTCGGCCTTCGGATTATATTTTGTCGAGGCCACTTCTAGGTTCACTCGCGTTACGGCCCGGTGACTCGCTCACCATCCCGAGGATGGCTTTGTCAGTTGGCTTCATTCGCTTCGTTTCCTCCACGAATGCAACCCAAGCTACGGGGTCCTGACTCTTTCCCCGGTGGGACTTTCTCCCACTGAACATGCCAGCTTTTCGCTGGACGCACTTTGGTCAAAATACTCATGCGGCGCGGCTGTAGTACCGGAGTAAGCCGCCGAGGCGTTCTCGACAACGGATGCCACGTCGGCGGCCGGGCTCAAGCGGGGCCGCGGCAGGGAAGAGCAGAACGTTGTTCTTGCCTTGGTGATTGCGTTCTTCGTGATAATGCTCTTGGAACTGGGTGAGCGCTTTCCTCAACGAACGTTCTCCGAACAGGATCAGATGGGACAGGCATTCCTCTGTAACCGATCGCACCCAGCGTTCCGCAAAAGCGTTCAAGTTCGGACTGCGTGGAGGAAGTCGCAGACACTTCACACCCCCTGCTGCCAGGCTCTCGCGGAATTCCGCGCAGAATTTGGCATCGCGATCGTGCAAAACGTAGCGACAGCCGTTCAGATGTCCCATCCCTTCAAATGTCGCGTTGCAAGCTACCTGACGCATCCAGCATGCATCCGGATGATCCGTGATGCCCGCGAGGGAGACCCTCCGGCTCTCCAGGTGAATGAAAAATAGAACGTAGTAA
>DATFQQ010000143.1:0-3222 GCA_035264195.1 Candidatus Sulfotelmatobacter sp.
CTGCAACGAGTCGAGGTTGAGCGTCGCTCACTAGTGATCGAGAAGCGCGGGGCGCCCCGAGCAATCCTGCTTAGCATCCGCGATTACGTACGGCTTGCTACTCCAGAGCCCGAGGTTCTCACGATCATCGGCGAAGAATCGAAAGCGAAAGGGACAGATGCTCTCAATTCGCACCAGATTGACAACATCATTAAGACTGCGCGTGACGCTAAGACGAAGCGCAGATGATTCCGCTCCGACTCGTCGTCGACACCAACATTGTAGTGTCCGCGGCGCTTAAGCCGGATGGGCTGCAACGTACCGTTCTTCTGCTCGCAATCACCAAGCCGGCGCGACTCTATGTCTCCAATGCCATTCTCACTGAATATCAGACTGTATTGTCGCGTCCCGAATCGCAAATTCGAAAGGGCCTTCGGCAGCAGCTCCTCGACTTGCTTAAAAAACGGGCGTACTTCATAAATCCCGTACGGCGAATTCAAGTGGCGAACGATCCGGAGGACAATAAATTCATCGAATGCGCCGATGCTGCCCGAGCCGACTACCTTGTGACCGGGAACGTGCGGCACTTTCCAAAGTTCTGGAAAAACACGAAGATCGTGACCTCTCGCGAGTTCCTCAACCTAGCGGCACCGCATCTTGTGAGGTAGCATCCACCTGATAAAAATGACGAAATAGGCCGGATGTGAGGTGCGACACAGACGTGGAAACTATTAAAGACAGTGCCGAGAAGGTGCTCGACGCAGTGCTGCGATATCTATGCAGTACTTGCTGATGTTGTTCCGATTCCGAAAAGTTCCGGAAAACCATGGTTGCGCATACGAGCGACTTTGAGTGGCTACCACGACATATTTCTTCCATAAAGGAAACGACCGATGGAACAAGACGTGTAATCAGCTTGGTGCACAAGTTGGTGCACACTAGAGAAGTTGTAATCCTTTACTGGATCCCCAAGGAAGGTTACCTTGAGTTCCAATCTTCGCAGTAATCTGACCAGACTGGCCCAGACGAGCGCTACACACAGATGCTGCGATTTGCTATCACTTTTGATCGGAGGTTGCTGATGCCGAACAAAATTCGCACGTCGATTTCCACTTGGTCGGTAATGGCGGCCATTGCCGTCCTCACTTCTTTCTTCGCAGCGTTGCCCGTCGTTGCACAGTTGAGCAACCAATCCGCGTTATTCCGCAAGCCGACTATCAGCAAAACGCAGATCGCGTTTAGCTACGGCGGCGACCTCTGGATTATCGATCGTAATGGCGGCGAAGCGCGCCGGCTAACCAGCGATATTGGCATCGAGATCGATCCAATCTTTTCTCCAGACGGTACGATGATCGCGTTCACCGGTGAATACGACGGCAACGAAGATGTTTACGTTATTCCCGCGGCAGGTGGCGTGCCTAAACGGCTCACCACGCATCCTGGCTCGGATCAGGTGGTCGGCTGGACGCGTGATGGCCAGCGTATCCTCTTTCGTTCATCCCGACTCAGCTACGCCGGATTTCAGCAACTCTATAGCGTTGGCGTGAACGGCGGTCTTCCTGAAGTGCTGCCGCTTCCGATGGCGTACGACGGCTCGTATTCGCCCGACGGTTCGCACATCGCATACGTTCCCTTTACCAACTTCAACGAGTCTTCGCAGTTTCAGCGCGGCTTGAAGCATTACCGCGGCGGCACCGCCTCGCCCATCTGGATTGCCAAACTGTCTGATTCAAGCATCATTAAAGTTCCGCGTACGAATTCTAACGATTCTTCGCCGATGTGGATCGGCAACAAAGTCTATTTCCTCTCTGATCGTGATGGGCCGGTAAGCCTCTACGTCTACGATACCGACACAAACAATGTCAGTCGTGCCACGCCGAGCAACGGCATGGATATAAAGTCCGCTTCGGCTGGGCCTGACGCGATCGTTTTCGAGCAGTTTGGCTCTATTCATGTTTTCGATCCCGCGACGGGCAAAGAAAATGCTATCAACATTCATGCCGTTGGCGATTTCCCGGCAACGCGCCCGCATTACGCAAACGTCGGCGACAAGATAGAGAATGCCAACATCTCTCCAGGTGGCGCGCGCGCCGTCTTTGAAGCCCACGGCGAGATTCTAACCGTGCCTATCGAGCACGGCGACATCCGCAATCTGACCAACACCACCGGCGCGGCCGAGCGTGATCCTTCCTGGTCGCCCGATGGAAAGTGGATCGCCTATTTCTCTGACGTTTCCGGCGAGTACCAGCTGTATCTCGCTGCGCAGGACGGCCTGGGCGAAGTGCGGAAGATCGACCTAGGCACACCACCCACCTTTTACTACTCTCCGACCTGGTCGCCCGACAGCAAGAAAATCGCCTACTGCGACAAGCGTCTCAATCTTTGGTATCTCGAAGTCGATGGCGGTAAGCCTGTCCTTATCGACACGAACCCATATGACTCCGGTCCAATCGCTGCGCCGGTCTGGTCGGGCGACAGTCGCTGGATTACCTACGCGCGCCAGCTCGATAGTTCGCTCCGCGCGGTCTTCATTTACGACACCGTGGGCAAAGCGACCCATCAAGTGACAGATGGCTTGAGCGACGCCTCCTCTCCCGCGTTCGACCGTAACGGCAAGTATCTCTACTTCATTGCCAGCACCGATGATGGCCCTGCGATTGCCAGCAGCATGGGTTCCTACAAGGTGCCAGTCACTGCCAGTACCTACGTTGTCGTTCTCTCGAAGGACCTGAAATCGCCGCTCGCCCCACAGAGCGATGAAGAAAGGGTCAAGACCGACAAATCTGCGGCTACGAAGGCTCCTGCGGAAGCCGACGACTGCAAGCCTGAAGGCGAAGGCAAGTCTGGCGAAGCCGCGGCGGAGAAGCCCGTCAAGGAAGGCGACAAAGTCGCGGACAAGAAGGACAAGAAAGACGAAAAATCTGCTAAGGAAAAGGAAGCAACTGAAGTCAAAATCGACTTCGAGAACATCAGCCAGCGCGTTTTGGCTCTGCCGGTTCCTGCGCGAAATTACGATTACATTCTTGCGGGAAAGACGCACACTCTCTATCTGCTCGAATCGCCCGCGGTTATGGATTTCTCTTCCTTTGGACATCAGGTGCACAAGTTCGACGTCTGCACACGCAAAGTCGAGAAACTGCTCGACAACATCGGGGGCTTCCGCATTTCCGCCAATGGCGAGAAGGCGCTCTATGAGCAGCTGCCGCCTCCAAATCCCATGGCCGGGCCGAGCGACGGCGAACC
>DATFQQ010000144.1:0-3605 GCA_035264195.1 Candidatus Sulfotelmatobacter sp.
TGCCCTGGCCGTCAGGATCGCCAGCGGCACGACGGGCTGCTGACCAAGCACCAGCACATCTAGAGGGTCGTGATCTTCGGCGTAGGTCTGCGGGATGAAACCGTAGTTCGCCGGATAATGTACTGCGCTGAAGAGCACACGATCAACGCGAATAAGGCCGGTAGCCTTATCGAGTTCATACTTATTCTTTGAGCCCATGGGCACTTCGACAATGACTGGGAAAATCTCCGGCACGCCATTGCCCAAATCCACATCATGCCATGGATTCATATTGCCTCTTTTAGGGCTTCACGGCTGCCACGAGTCGCTTTCAGCGGTGTGATCCCGGTGAACCTTACAGGGCGAAACTGTCCCCACTCTCCATCTTAAACCTTGAACTCGGAACCCGGAACTCGGAACATGAGGCGTTCACGCCGATGGGCGCCGGCGAACTGCCCAACTAAAAGTATCCATTAGTCTCTTCCATCGAGTGGATCGGGGTTGCTGTAATGACCTTTCCCAAGCCGTGATCTGCCAGGTGTCCGGTGTGCCGGTTAGAGGGAACCATGGTGGCAGACTCATCAATAAATATTCGCTCAAGCGCTGGACGTGCGGTTCATACATCTTACGCAACTCCTGTAGCTTCTGCTCAGCCGTACCATCCTGCACTATGATACCGGCTTTCGCCAACATATCCCGCAAAGCACTTAAACTGGACGGCGGCAGGCGATCAGGCGCCACCGGCTGCCGCGATCTTGCAAAAATTTGCGCCAGGTCGCCGACGGCATGACGAGCCATCGCAAACGTCAGCTGCGCCTGACGTGTGGGGCCGTCGTTGATGCCAGCCATGATCAGGGCACACGTATCCAGGATCGCGGTCAGCGCCGCCAACCACGACTGGTTCGTGTGCTGCGAGCGGAAGTAGGCCAGAACCGGGTAGGAGAGATGGCTTTCGAGCAGTTCTGCTGACCAGCGTTCCCAATCATAGAGCAACTGCCCGAGTTCCCGCATGTCGCTCCCGTGCCGCCGCAATAGCTCCCCGGCAGTCGGAGGTGACCCGGCACGCGCATCGAGGAGTGAAATGCTCACCTCGCGGCGTGAAAAGGCCTGGTATAGGATTGCCGGCAGGTACGAGATGACGGCCGCAAGGAAGCCAAAACCCATCCCAGCTTCGACCACGACCAGCGCCCGTCCCGGCGCTCCCAGCGGCGTGACGTCGCCCAGTCCGAGGGTGAAAAATGTTGTGCCGCTCATGTAGACGTAGGTGCTGAACGGCGCGATACCCGGCGCGACGTTGAGCTGGGTTTCGAGGCCCCAGTGCATCATGGCGAAACCAGCGACGATCGCCGTTGCCCACACCCCCAGCAGCATGACCAAAGAGAGCGGGCCAAAGGCTGCCAGATAAGTCTCACGCTGGTTCTTGTCAGCGATCGATCGGGCAACTGCGGACCACAGCCACCAGCTGGATCGATAGAAGCCCCGTGCGAGGCGAAAGGGACGCGTGACGCGCCGAGGCGAGATGATTGTCTCGAATGCGTCCCACAGCGCCACTGACAACAGCACGAAACCGAGAACAGCGATGATGTATGTCATGACCAAGGCTTTGTTCAGAGTTTGTGAAAACTCGTTCGGAGCCCTTCGACCTTTCTACTTTGCTAGGACAGGCTAAGCTCAGGGCGAACGGTTAAAAGAGTTGATTGCTGACTGCACAAACGGTTCATGCTGAGGTAGCCTGTCCTGAGCTTCGGCGAAGGAAAGCATGACGAAATCTTCACACACTCTGGCGTTTCAAAGATTGTTCTACATGAGATCCGGCGGCTTTCGCAATGTCTTCGCTCTCTTCGCGCGCCATCTCTTTATTGAAGTCGAAATCCGTCGCTACTCCTTCGACGGACTGCTATGTGGAGGCTTTGCCGGTCGTGTTGCTCATCATCGAACGGAAGGTTGTTCTACCACCCAAATCGTGACTCCGATGGCTTTTGTCACGAGGTTGTCGGCTAGATGACGATGAAACATTTCTTTGAACCATGGGAACGACGACCTGCCCACGACGATCGTTTGGCATGCGTTTTCTTCGGCGACTTTGAGGATATCGTCGGTGAGGTCTTCGTGATTCACCAATTGGCCAGTAATGCGTCGGATCGAGTTCGGCGGGACTCCTGCGCGCGTGAGAATAGAGGTTGCGTTCTCAAACATCGGCCGCGCCGCATTCTCAGCCTCCCGGGTCCAACGTTGGTAGGCGACATCCATCTCCCGGTTGAGCTGTTCCTCCACTCCGGGGTCCTCCGAACCCCGGAACTCCCGCAGTTGGGGCGGTGGCGGAGGAAGCATATGAAGCAGGCAAACCTCCAGATCTTGTTTCCCGGAAATGATTTTTCCGAGGTATTTGACGAGTTCAGTTGAGATCGAATGTTCATCCAGGGCTACGAGGAGTTTTTGCTTTTCCACGATCCACCTCTTCATTTGCCGGGCAGTGTCCCCAGGCGTTTCGATCATTGTGCATGGCCTTTTGTGTCGCAAAGGAATATCAGTTTGCGGCGAGTTATGAAACAGATTGGTTCTTGCCAGATGATCTCGTCGCCGCGCCCGCTGAGCGTTTCCTCTCGCCGCGGTGACACCTCTGGTTTCTTGCCAGTCAGGACGTGGCCGGCCGTTTAGGAATGCTTGATCCTACTGCAAAATATCCTTGGCGCAACGTTCGTGGCAGACGGCTGATTTGAGCGCCTGCGCCGCACGGAGGCCACCAAACCCGCCGCCAACGATGACGAGGTGCCATCGTTTGTTTTCGGATTTGACACCATTAAGGCTGGAGGTGGTCAACCCCACTTTCTTTACGGCCCCCGTTCGCTAAAGCGTGCCCGTTGACGTGCAACTGATCTGATTTTTTCTCGCTCGCTCCCAGTGTTAAGGATTCCTCGGCGTCGGGCCCGACATGCTCTTCAAGTGGTTCCTGCACCACGGCGGGAATAACCAATGGCTCCCGGTGGCGGCGCCATAGCGCTCGCACCAGATCGCGGTTCATTTTACCGATGAACTCGAGGGGTATCTGCTTGGGGCATACTGCTTCACATTCGCCATGGTTCGTGCAGCTGCCAAACCCTTCATTCGTCATTGCGACCACCATGCTGAGAGTCCGCTCGTCGCGCTGGGGCTGACCCTGCGGCAGCGAATTTAGATGGGTAAGCTTTGCAGAAGTGAAGAGCATCGCCGCTGCATTAGGACAGGCCGCGACGCACGCCCCACAGCCGATGCACGCAGCCGCATCAAACGCAGTATCTGCGGCCTCCTTTGGAACCAGGATTGCGTTAGCATCGGGAGCGCTACCCGTCGGCGCGCTGATGAAGCCTCCAGCTTGAATGATCCGATCGAAGGCTGACCGATTCACGATCAGATCGCGTACAATCGGGAAGGCACGGGCGCGCCAGGGCTCGAGCGTAAGGGTCTCGCCATCGTGATTCTTGAAGTGGCGCATCGAGAGTTGGCAGACGGTAGTCCCACGCTGGCCTCCATGGGCCACACCGTTGATCAGAAACCCGCACGAGCCGCAGATCCCCTCTCGGCAGTCGTGCTCAAAGGCAACGGGAGGCTCGCCCCGATTGATAAGGTCCTCATTGAGGGCGTCGAGC
>DATFQQ010000145.1:0-31470 GCA_035264195.1 Candidatus Sulfotelmatobacter sp.
CAGCTCTACGTGGCGAATCGGCTCGATGACACGATTTCGGTGATCGATACAAAATCGGACAAGGTCGATTCAGCGATCGATCTTGGTGGTCCTAAAAACGTCGATGCTCTCCGCCGCGGAGAGCGCCTCTTCTATACTGCCGATTTCGCATTCCAGGGCCAATTCGGCTGCTCAAACTGCCATATCGACGCCACCATCGACGGCCTGCAATGGGACCTGGAACCCGACGGTTTTGGCAAGGACATCGTCGATAACCGTTCACTGGAAAATCTTGCGGGCACCGAGCCATTCAAGTGGAACGGCGGCAATCCCGACATGCCGACGGAATGCGGCCCGCGTACGGAAAAGTTTTTCTTCCGCTCTCAGAGCTTCACCCAACAGCAACTCACCGATCTTGTCACCTTCGTTTACTCGCTCCCGTATCGCCCAAACCGCTACCGTCTCGCGAATAGCGAACTGAGCCCCGCACAAGAGCGCGGTAAAGCGATTTTTGAGCGAGCGAAGGCCAAGAACGGACATGCGATTCCCGAGACGAATCAGTGCTCCTACTGTCACAACGGCCCGAAATACACGAACCAAAAACAGATCGATGTCGGATCGGGCAAGCCAAGCGATCGTTCGCCAGTAGTCGATGTGCCCCAGTTGCCAAACGTGGCCTACTCCGCGCCGTATTTGCATGACGGCTCGGCTCGCTCGCTGGAAGAAATCTGGACTGTCTTCAATCCGAAGGACACACACGGCGTGACCAACGACTTAACGAAAGACGAACTCAACGACTTAGTCGAGTACCTGAAAACGTTATGAAGACGAATTCGACTTCGCACCCCAACGCTCCTTGTCATTCCGAAACGGCAAAGCCGTTGAGGAATCTGCTGTCGCCGGCAGCGGATATGACGCCGGCAAAGAGCAGATTCCTCGCTTCGCTCGGAATGACAAGGCCTCTAAGTAAACAAAGGCGTCATCCTGAGCGCAGCTGTCTTGGTAGACCCTCGGCTTTGAGCCGAGGGCGCGCGCAGCGCGGCGGAGCGAAGGATCTCGCGAGTAGCGTCATAACACTTCTTCTCTCACTTCTTATTCTCGCGTTCTCCGCCTCTGCCCAGGACGTGCCCATGTTCCACTGGGAAAATTTCACCACCGCCAACGGCCTGCCTAACAACCACGTCTTCTGCGTCCTCGTCGATGGCAATCGAATCTGGGCTGGAACCGATAACGGCTTAGGCCTCTACGAAAACGGCACCTGGAAAATCTTTCGTCCCGATCCGGCAGCCAAAGAGCAAAGTCTGGCGCACCAAGCCGTGCTCTCTCTCGCTCTCGACAAACGCAGCGGCGACGTCTGGGCCGGAACCATGGGAGGCCTCAGTCGCATCTCGGCCGGGCGCATCGACACATTCACCCAACTGAACTCGGGGCTAAGTAACGACATCGTCTACGGAGTCGGCGTTCTAGGAGACAACGTATGGACAGCAACGGCCGCTGGCGCCAGCCGCCTAAATACGCGTACAGGGCAATGGTCCTTATTTAACTCGCGCAACACACCGATGTACGAGATTTGGACTTACGCCGTGAGCCCCGCCGAAGACAAAGTCTATTACGCAGTCTGGGGTGGAGGAATCCTCGAGTACGACCAGAAAACCGAGCGCTGGAAGGACTACAACGATCCTGATGGCGAAACAGAAATGGTCGTGATGAAAGATCAGGGCCTGATCCACGAGATCACGACCTCGGTCAGCTACGTCGACAAGATACTCTGGGTCGCTACCTACTTCGGCGCAAGCCGCTATGATGGCCGCTATTGGCACAACTTCCTCAACAAAGACAGCGGACTCCCCAGCAACTTCCTGAGTCAGATCAAGGGAGTCGATGCCAACCGGGCCTGGTTCTCCACGGATAAAGGGCTCGCGTACTTCGACGGCACCAACTGGGCCGTGTATCGCCCCGCGCTCGACACGCATAAGCCCGAAATGCTGGTGCGCGATGCCGCAGGCGAGGTGAGGAAGGTCAGCGTCCAGAGCGCTCCGGTACACAACTACATTCTAGGCGTTGATTTTCAGGGCGATGACATCTGGGTTGCGACTGCCGAAGGCCTGAGTCACGGCATTCGTCAAACGAATTCTGTTGCAGCAGCAAGCATTAGTAGCGCCAACGCAAGTAAGAAATAAATGACACGGGAGTCATTCTTATGAATGTTCAAGAACTTCTGGCAGAAGTGGCGACGGCACCGGTTGTGAAACGTGCGATCACCAATCACGACGCCTTGAACGAGGCGTATGACTACGGAAGTGCTTTCTCACGCGGCATGCGCATCGATCTGAATGGGCTCACCATTCTTCTGATCTCGGGAACCGCCAGCATCGACGAGCGCGGACGCACCGTGCATGTCGGTGATCTGCGCGCACAGCTTCGTCGCACCTACGAAAACATCACGAAGTTACTCGAAACCGAAGGCGCAACCTGGCACGACATCGTGCGCACCACCTGCTATCTGCGCGATATCGAGCGCGACTATCAGGCTTTTAACGAAGAGCGGACTGCTTTTTACAGAGAACAGAAACTGGATCCCTTGCCCGCGTCGACCGGGATTCAGGCAATTCTTTGCCGGCCCGATCTTCTGATCGAGATTGAGGCGATCGCCATGTTCCGGCGGGAGTCGGACGAGTAGGGTCAACAGATAGGGAGAAGCACATGCGTCCCGCATCCATCACCGTTCTGGTTTTCATGCTCGCCTGCGCCAGTTGGGCGCAGACGTTTACACCATGTGCATGCGGCAAGAACCCCCCGGGGCCGCCGCCCACCCGTTCTCTGAAGCCGTACGCGGGCGCGCCCGAAGATCTGCGGCCGTTCTCAAAATTTACGACTCCCTATCATGAGTACTATCAGGATCTGATCGAATACAACGGCGCAGCGCGAGATATCCCTGATCCAGATCTCAAGGATCTCACTGAGATTCGCATAGGACTCCTGGCTCCGCTCTACGATCACCCGGACCAAGTCCTCGGCAATCGCATGCTCAATGGCGCCAACATGGCGATCGATGAGGCCAATGCGAACGGTGGCTACGGTGGGAAGCCATTCCGGCTGATCACGCACAACGATTACGATAACTGGCAGATTAGTTCCGCTGGAACGGGTGTCTCCAAGGACTCCGCCATTTGGGGATCCGCTTCCAACGACGCAGTGCGCATGATCTACGACGACAAAGTCTGGGCCATGTTCGGATCGATCAGCTCTGAGTCCACGCACATCGCACTTCGCCTCACCTTGAAGGCCGAGACTCCGCTGGTGAACAGCGCATCCACCGATCCGACGATTCCGGAAACAATCATCCCCTGGTATTTCACCGACCTGCAGGACGACCGCGTGCAAGGCTACACGCTGGCACGACATATCTACACCGAACTCGGCCTGAAACGGGTCGCGCTACTTCGGGTCAATGACCGCTACGGCCGCTTCGGAGTCGGAAAGTTCAAAGATGCATCCCGCCGCCTCGGCCATCCAGTAGTCATCGAGCAGAAATTCATGCCGGCCGACACTGACTTTCGCCATCAGCTCCAGGTCATTCAAGATTCACGTGTCGACGCAATTGTCTTGTGGAACGATATTGGGCCAACAGCAGGGATTCTCCAGCAAATGCAGGAACTGGGAATGAAGCAGCGCGTCTTCGGCAGTCACCGCACAATCGGAGAGGAACTGATCAAGCTAGCTGGCCCGGCTGCCGAAGGATTCGAAGCCGTTTACCCTTACGATCCCAATCGTAACGACCCGTTGTGGCAAGACTTCGTGGCTCGTTACGAAGCGCGCTATCACGAAAAGCCCGATCACTTTGCCGCCCTGGCTTATGACCAGATGCGCATCTTGCTCGATGCTATCTGTCGTGCCGGCTTAAACAGAGGCCGCATCCGCGACGCGCTGACGGGATTGACCGGCTACAGAGGCGTAACAGGAGACATGGTGTTCGATCCCAATTGCAAGAACATTGCGCCTCTCTTTCTGGGCCGCGTACACGACGGAAAGATCGACTATCGCCGTATCACAATGGAGAAACCCTACGCCCGCGTCGGAGAAAATGGCGTGCAATACTCCGGACCTCAGATTTCGGACTCAAGTGGTGCGACCGCAACCATAGCCATCTTTGGCCCAGGTGCGAATGAGGTCGTGAAATCACCAGAGGTTTTGAAGGCGTTAGAGACGTGGAAAGGAACGGCCCATGCGTCGCTGATCCCCGTGTCTTCAGACGCCCAATGGGGCAAGGCATCCAGCGATCTGGTGAATTCTGTCTATCAGGATAACGTTCTCGCAGTGATTGCCCTCGATCGCAATTCCAGCCACCTTGCCGAGCAGATCGGCGTCAAGGCCTTTGTTCCGGTAATTGCGATCTCGTCCGACCACTCGCTCACATCCACAAACATTCCATGGATTTTCCGCCTGCCTCAGGGAACTTCCCTTCAGCAAGCGCTAAACCTTGTTTTAGATACCGTTTCGGAGGCAGGCTCGAATCGTGGAGCGATTCGTGAGAGGTTGGCTTCAGGAAAGCCCGTGGCTGGAGTTCGTTTCGAATCCACCGGAGAAGCAAAAGAGTAAGCGCTTAACACTGTCTTGCTGAGCGGAGCCGGAGTGCGGCGAAGCGGAACTCCGGCGCAGTCGAAGCATCCTACCGCAAAAACAACTGCATGGGTACGAACTCTGCGCACACTCGGAATGAAAACTACGGGCAATGGAACGAGCCAGACGCCGAACGCCTAAGCGCCATCCCCAGCGTTGGCCGACCATCCTTGCAACTTGACCAATAAATTCGCCGGCTCGGGCAAGATTGCAAACTTCGGCAGGTCCCCCCGTACCATCGCCACTTCATCGCAACAATGCAGCCGCGGGCAGACGTGGCAATCCTTATAGATCTTGTCCGGAAGATCCTCGCGCTGTGCCACGGTGAATCCCTGTCCAGCGAAAAAGTCGGGCTTGCGGGTGAATAGGCAGATGCAGTCCACTTGATGCCGTTTGGCTTCCGCCATCAAAGCCTTCACAAGGCGGCTTCCGCCGCCCCTTCCTTGTTCTCCCGGAGCAACCGTGATCGAACGAATCTCGGCCAAATGCGTGCCGTAAAGATGCAGCGCTCCGCAGCCGATGATCTTCCCATCGTCTTCCTCGAGAACCACGAAGTCTCTGATGTTCTCGCAGATCTCCGGCAGAGTTCGAGGTAGTAGTGTGCCATCTCCCGAATAAGCGCAGATCAGGTGATGAATGGCCTGTGCATCAGGCAAGATTGCTTTACGCGTGCGCATGGGCCTCCTCGCGAAGAGTGTGGACTTTGTTTCTTGCTAGGTTGATGGCTTGTCTTACGCGAGCCGGCGCTGTACCGCCGGGCACATCGTGAACAGCGAGCACGGAAGAAAGCGTCAGACACTCGTAAAAGTCTGAACCGAACGCTGGACTGAGAGCCTGCAGATCCGGCAGAGGCAGTTCGTGCAGTTCGCAGTTCCGTTCCAGACAAAGCTGAACAGCCTTACCGATTCGTTCGTGCGCCAGACGCGACGGAACTCCGCGCGCTACAAGGTAAGTCGCCGCTGCCCAGGCGTTCATGAATCCCGACTGAGCTGCCTGCTGCATGATGTCCTGATGAAATTCCACGGCTTTCATCCATCCCGTCACCAGCGGCAGCATTTGCAGAAGAGTGTCTGCCGCATCGAACAGCGGTTCTTGCGTCTCCTGCAGATCCTTGTTGTAGGCGAGCGGCAATCCCTTCACCGCAATCATCAGAGCATTTGCGTTGCCCAGAACGCGTCCGCTCTTGCCTCGGACTAATTCCAGCAGGTCGGGATTCTTCTTCTGCGGCATCGCACTGCTGCCGGTCGAGTAAGCCTCAGGCAAGCCAACAAATCCATACTCCTGACTGGAGAAAAGAATCATCTCCTCCGCCCATCGGCTCAAATGCAGCCCAAGCAGGGAAAGCGAGTTTACAAACTCAAGAACGAAATCCCGGTCGCTCGTGGCATCGATGCTGTTCGCAGTAGGAGCATCAAAGCCGAGCGCGTTGGCCATGAGCGGGCGATCCAATGCGAGAGTTGCCCCCGCTACTGCGCCTGATCCCAGCGGGCAAACATTCAGCCGCTTACGGCAGTCCGCCAGCCGGTCCGCATCACGCAGAAACATTTCAACGTAGGCAAGCAGCCAATGCCCTACGAGAACCGGCTCCGCTCTCTGCAAATGGGTGTAAGCGGGCATTGCTGCCTCGCCCGCCTGCTCCGCCCGATCCACAATCGCGCCGCAGAGTTCACCCAGTTCCTCGCGTAACTGATCAATCGCTGCGCGAACGTACAATCGCAAATCGGTGGCAATCTGCTCGTTTCGGCTACGTCCGCTGTGCAACTTGTACCCAACGTCTCCGATAAGCACAACCAGTTGCTTCTCGACAAAATGATGCACATCTTCCGCTTCAGGATCTTCGAGGAACAACGGCGTGGTTGCTGCCTTCTCCCCGATCTGCTCGAGTCCCTGCAAGATGCTGATCAGTTCGTCTGCGGAGAGAACGCCCGCATTCTTCAGCGCACGTGCATGCGCCCCGCTAGCGGCAAGTTCGTAGCGAAGCAGGCGACGGTCGAAATCAAACGACCGCTGCCACCGTTCGAATTCAGGATCCAGCGGTTGCCGGAACCTGCCAGACCACATCTTCATCGTGCAACCTCGACGTGGACACGCGCGCGCGACCGCGATGGCAGGCCGAGAATGCGGATGAATCCCTCGGCATCCTTCTGATCGTACTCGGCTCCCATCGTGAACGACGACAGATCCGTACGATACAAAGAGTACTCAGACTCGCGGCTGACGACAGTAACGTTCCCCTTGTAGAGAGACAGCGTGACCGTGCCCGTCATGTTGGCCTGAGTATTCTCGACAAAAGCGTCAAGCGCTTCGCGCAGCGGAGTGAACCACAGCCCGAAGTACACGAGTTCGGCATACTTCAGACCAATGTGCTGTTTAAAATGCGCAACATCGCGCTCCAGGCAGAGAGCCTCGAGTTCGCGATGTGCAGTGATCAGCAGCGTCCCGCCCGGCGTTTCGTAGCACCCACGAGACTTGATTCCGACAAAGCGATTCTCCACCAGATCGATCCGACCGACGGCATTCCGAGCGCCAATCTCGTTCAGCAATTCAACCAGTGAAACAGGATCCAGATCCATGCCGTTGACCGATACCGGAACTCCCTTATCGAACCCGATGCTGACTTGTTCTTCCTGATCAGGCGCCTCCTGCGGAGAGCGGGTAATCTGCCAGGTCGTTGGAAGGGGAGCATTTCCTGCATCCTCGAGTTCGCCGCCTTCATGGCTGATGTGCCACAAATTCCTATCGCGGCTGTGAATTTTTTCCCGACTCGCTGCCACAGGGATTCCATGCGCCTCGGCATAGTCCAAGCAATCTTCGCGAGACTTGAGCGTCCATTCGCGCCACGGCGCAATAATCTTCAGCTCAGGGGCGAGCGCCTGGTAAGTCAACTCGAAGCGCACCTGATCGTTCCCCTTCCCGGTACAGCCATGAGCGACCGCCGTCGCGCCTTCCCGCAATGCAACTTCAACCTGATGTTTCGCAATCACTGGCCGTGCGAGTGAGGTTCCAAGTAAGTACTTGTATTCGTACACCGCCCCCGCTTTCAGGGCGGGGAAGACGTAGCCTGTCAAAAATTCTTCGCGCAGGTCCTCAACGATTACCTTACTCGCGCCGGTTTTATAGGCCTTCTCGACGACGGCTTCGATGTCGTCTCCCTGTCCGACGTCGCCTACCATGGCGATCACGTCGTACGAGTAATTTTCCTTCAGCCACGGAATGATGATGGAAGTATCAAGGCCACCGGAATAGGCAAGAACTACTTTTTCAGGCATGAGCGCTCCTTACGGGCAGACGCACGGCGCCGCCCAGCAATAAATAAAGAATGGATTTCTGTACATGCAGCCGGTTTTCCGCCTGCTCAAAGATGACGGACTGTTCGCAATCCATCACCTCGTCCGTCACTTCCTGTCCACGATGCGCCGGCAAGCAATGCATGAATACCGCGTGGGATGCGGCTTCGGCCATCAGGCCGCGATTCACCTGGTATGGCGGAAAGATTTCAGCCCGCTTCACCGATTCACTCTCTTGCCCCATGCTGGCCCAGGCGTCGGTATAGACGGCATCGACGCCTGCGACCGCAGCATGAGGGTCCGTGAGAAATTCGACTTTTGCGCCAGTCTGCTTGGCAATCTTCTTCGCCTCGGCAACGATTTGCGCATTGCACGAGTAGCCTTTCGGTGTAGCGATACGAATCGATGATCCCAGGCACGCACAAGTCAGAAGCAGCGAATGCGCCACATTGTTGCCATCACCAACGTAGGCGAGTGTAATCTGCTTCGGATTGCCAAAGCGCTCCTGAAGCGTGAGGTAATCCGCCAGTGCCTGGCAAGGATGCTCAACATCGCTCAGCGCATTGATCACCGGCACAGATGCGTAATGAGCCATTCCGGTGATGGTTTGTTGCGAGAACGTGCGCAGAACGATCACATCGACCCAACGCTCCAGGTTATGCGCGATGTCACTCAGCTTCTCGCGAGCATCGAGTCGGCTCTGTGACTGATCGACAAACATGGCCGTTCCGCCAAGGCTGACCATTCCAGATTCGAACGTTAGCCGCGTTCTGAGCGACGGCTTCTCGAAAAACATCGCCATCTGCTTGCCCGCTAGCGCGCGCGAAAAAACGGACGGACGCGACTTCATCAGTTCCGCCAGATGCAGCACCGCCTCAACTCCCTGCGGTCCCAGGTCGCGCGTCGAAACTAAGTCTGGACACCAGAAGATACCGGGAGACGTCTCTGGTAACAGCGGCGTCTTACTGTGCAGTTGCGTGTTCAACGGTCACTCCTCTTTCAGTCAGTCTCTGAAACCGCGGCCTCGGCGGCTTTATGCGCACGTGACTTCGGTTCCACAATTCAGCTTGGTTAGATAGAACTGCGGTAGCGCGTCTGCTTCGGCCGCCGGTAAAATTCGCACCCGGCCGACGCCTTGTTTCAGCGCTTGGCTACAAGCCGCAAGCTTCGGCAGCATCCCACCACTAATCACCGATCCCGCCGCCAAGGCCTGAGCCTGCTTCGTGCTTAGCCACGGAATGACCGCACCCTCGGCATCTTTCACTCCGGGCACATCGGTCAGGAAAATCAACGCGTTCGCGTGGCATGCCGCAGCGCAGGCGGCAGCCATCTCATCGGCGTTGACGTTGTAGTATTCGCCATCTGCTCCTAATGCCAACGACGCGAGAACCGGAATTCCACCTTGCTGCCAGAGAGCCTCAATCCAGCAAGGCTCGGCGAAACAGATTTCGCCAACAAATCCGAGATCGTTCCCGTTCACATGTTTCCGGCGCGCGCGGAACGTCATGCCGTCGCCGCCACAGAATCCCACCGCGGGCATCCCCGCTGCCTGGATCGCGGCAACCATCTTCTTATTCACCATCCCGCCCAGTACCATGAGCGCAACGTCGCGGGTTTCAGCGTCGGTCACGCGCAATCCCCCCACAAACTCGCTCTGCTTGCCAAGTTGCTTGAGCACGCGCGTGAGTGCGCTCCCGCCACCATGAACGACGGCGACGCGATGACCATCCTGCGCAAGTTCCGCGACCGCCCGCGCGCATTTGCGCAGGGTAGAGACATCCTCTAGCGCCGCGCCTCCGATTTTGACGACGATAATCACTGCAGTCCCTCTTCCTCGCCCCAGCCGTACATCAGATTCATGTTTTGTACCGCCTGCCCGGCTGCTCCCTTCAGCAGATTGTCGATGCATGAGATCAGCACCAGCCGGCGCCCGTCTTCAGCCAGGCAAAATCCAAGATCGCAATAGTTGGTATGCAGAGAGAATTGCACCTGCGGAAGCTTCGGCGTCTGGAATACCCGCACCCAATGCCTCCCCGCGTAAAAGTTGCGGAAGCAATCTTCCACTTCAAGTGACGTCATCTGGCGATCGAGGTGAACGTAAATCGTGGAGAGAATCCCCCGCGGAATCGGCAATAGGTGCGGCGTGAAAGTCAACTCCTGATCGCCTAGCGCGAGTTGCTCTACGATTTCCCCGAGGTGGCGGTGATTGAACACCGCATAGGCCGACAGGTTGTCAGCCACCGAGACAAAATGAGTTTTCGCCGTCGGTTCCTTTCCAGCACCTGAGACCCCAGACTTCGAATCCGAAATGATGCCGCGACCGCGGTCGACTACTCCTGCCTTCAACAGCGGAGCAAGAGCCAAAATGACCGATGTCGCATAGCATCCCGGATTTGCGATCAAGTCCGCCCCGGCGATACGGTCGCCGTTTAACTCAGGCAAGCCATACACGGCCCGATCGGTCAGTTCGCTGGCCGTAATCGCATCCGCATCTTCAAAGTTGTAGATGGCCCGGTGCTGCTCCTGCTTGAGTCGCCAAGCTCCGCTCAGATCGATCACTCGCAGACCGTTTGCAAGTGCTTCCGGAACGAGTGAGCGAGACACTTCATGCGGAGTCGCCAAGAACAATAGCTGCACTCCCTGCTGTTTCAATGAAGGCCATGAAAGGGAATGCAGCGGGTATCCACCGTTTCCCGACAAAGCCGGAAACACCTCCGCCAGATCGGCAGCCCCGCCCTTGTCCGCCGCGCGCCGCAGCAGGGCCGGCTTTTCGAGCCGGGGATGGCGCAGAAGAATCCGCGTAAGTTCCAGGCCGGAGTAACCGGTCGCGCCCAGCACCGCCGTCTTCAGCTTTGCAGTCATCAGCTAAGCATTTCCTCGATCCGACTCGCCAGACCCCGCGCCTGATCCTTATCCGGACACACAATAAGGATGGTGTCGTCTCCGGCAATCGTTCCCACCAACTCGTTCCAGTCTGTCTCGTCAAGCGCAGCTGCTACCGGCTGCGCGCTACCGACGATGGTTTTAATCACCAGCAAGTTCTGGGCTGACCGGACGTCGAGCACGAATTCCTTCACCAGCCGCGACACAGGCGGCAAAGCCACTCCAACGCCACCATCGCCCTGGGGCATGGAATACCCTTGCGATGTCTTGCTGAGGTTCAGGTCGCGGATGTCACGCGAGAGCGTGGCCTGTCCGACTTTGAAGCCGCGCCGCCGCAGGTGGCGCTGCAAGTCCTCTTGGCTCGCGATCGAACCGTGCTTCAGCACATCCAAAACTGCCCGTTGTCGTAATGTTTTATTCATCATGAATAAATATTCAACTTGCTGAATAAATATTTTTCTATCTTAGGGAAGTGAGACGAAATGTCAAGGGGAAATGACCCTATGGCTAACTTTTGTGCGAGGCCTGAGCCGGAGAAAGAACTCCGGCGGGGGAATGCCCTTAAAGCAGACCGCTTGATAGACTATGCGCTGTCTGGCACGCAATCTGAGTTTGGGAGATCGGATGAATTCAAAACCATCTCTAGTGGCGGAGTTGGCCGCGGAGTTCCTCGGTACGCCAGTGCTGATTCTGTTCGGCAACGGGGTTGTCGCGATGGTTGTTCTGTTCCCGACACGTAACGCTGGCGAGACCATTCACGGCGGCTTCACCAATATCACGCTGGAATGGGGACTCAGAGTGACAATGGGAATCTACATCGCCGGTAAAATTTCAGGCGCGCACCTGAATCCCGCGGTGACCCTGGCGCTGGCTGTCTTTCGCAATTTCCCTGGAGCAAAGTTGCGCCCTATACCATGGCGCAAACCGCAGGAGCCTTCACCGCTGCCGTCTACGATTTTTGGTATTCGCCGCTTTCTTTGCAACCCAGTAAGCCCTCGTGAGCAAGAGACTCATGACTAATGCTTCGAAACACGTTCTAGCGCTCGATCAAGGCACCACCAGCTCGCGAGCCTTGCTATTCGATGAGCGTGGATCTGTCCGTTCTGTCGCGCAACAGGAATTCGATCAGATCTTCTCCCAGCCCGGATGGGTCGAACACAACCCAGAACAGATTGCCACCTCCCAGCTCTCGGTCGCTCTGCTGGCTCTTTCCAACGCTGGGCTCACTCGAAATGATGTGGCTGCCATCGGGATTGCCAATCAGCGGGAAACGGCCATCGTATGGAACCGCGAGACCGGGCAGCCCATTTACAACGCGATTGTCTGGCAGGATCGTCGCACCGCTGACCTCTGCCAGCGCCTTCGCAGTGATGGCCACGGACCGATGATCCAGCAGCGGACCGGCTTGCTGATCGACTCCTATTTTTCCGCTACCAAGGTGTCATGGCTGCTCGATAACGTCTCAGGTGCCCGAAAACTGGCGGAAGCCGGCAAGCTCGCATTTGGAACCGTCGATAGCTGGCTGGTGTGGAAGTTGACCGACGGGCGAGTCCATGCAACCGACGTGAGCAATGCCTCGCGCACCATGCTCTACAACATTCATACCGGCGAGTGGGACTCCGAACTGCTCGAGCTCTTCCGCATTCCGGAGTCGATACTCCCGGCCGTTCGATCGTCGAGCGCAGTCTATGGCGAGACGGCCGGCATCAAGGATCTGGAAGGCCTGCCAATCGCGGGAATTGCCGGCGATCAACAAGCCGCCCTCTTCGGACAACAATGCACATCGCCGGGAATGACGAAGAACACGTATGGAACGGGATGCTTCATGCTACAGAACACGGGTGGCCGCGCGGTGCCGTCATCCAACCAGCTCGTTACCACCGTGGCTTGGAAAATCAACGGCACTATCGAATATGCTCTCGAAGGCAGCGTATTCGTCGGCGGTGCGGTTGTGCAGTGGCTGCGCGACGGTCTTGGCCTGATTCGCAAGTCCGGAGACGTAGAAGCTCTTGCGCAGTCTGTTCCGGACAATGGTGGCGTCTATCTCGTGCCTGCATTTGTCGGGCTAGGTGCGCCGCACTGGGATTCCTACGCGCGCGGCTCCATATTTGGGATCACGCGAGGAACTACGGCTGGCCACATTGCGCGTGCCGCGGTCGAGAGCATCGCCTACCAGGTTGCCGACTTGCTCGATGCGATGCGGGCCGATTCGGGCGATGCCGTGCAGGAATTGCGGGTAGACGGAGGCGCCGCGGCCAACGACGCCCTAATGCAGTTTCAAGCTGACATCCTTGGAGTGCCGGTGGTTCGTCCGGCGGTCACCGAAACGACGGCAATGGGCGCCGCATATCTCGCGGGTCTCGCGGTAGGCTATTGGAAGAAATCGTCGCTGGCCTCGAATTCAGGGACGAGCCGCCGCTTCGACCCCAAGATGCCTCAATCGCAAGCCCGCAGCCTGCGCGAGCGCTGGAACGAAGCCGTCTCCCGCGCGAAGAAGTGGGAGCAATAGCCCCGCCAGCGTGAATCAAGTGTATTGATTTCTGCTGCTCGTCGTCTCTGAAACGTTGTCTTCGATTTGAATGTGTCTTTGAACGGGCGCGGTTTCGAGAGTGATTTAGCGGATAGTCTGGCTCATCTTCTGGGCCACCCAGAATAGTTGTCATGCTGAGCGGAGCCGGAGTGCAGCGAAGCGGAACTCCGGCGGAGTCGAAGCATCCCTACCTTACAAGCCACAAAGGAGCGGTACTTCTCCACAAACGGCCTCAACACAGCCTACTGCTCATACCAGAACACAGCCCCTCTCGTGACGGTGGGCAGAGTGAAAGTCACCGAGTCGCCGCTGCGCACTCCCTTCACCGACTGCACTTCGCCCAGAAATGGCAGGAAGGAACCCTTCAAATCGCCGCCCGATTTCACGGTCACCGTTACTCCAGTCTGCGGCGTTTGAATGGGATTCGACCCACCCTTCAGCCCGTCGAAATTCGCAAAGAAGCAACTGACACGCCCAGTGGGATTGCGCGAAACAGACGTGGCAATCTGCGTCGAGGACTGAATCTTCACTGAGTCCCCACCCTGCAGGCCCGCGAAAAATTCGCGCTGCGAATCCGGCGAAGCATGCTCAAAGTCTTTCTCCATCGCCGTCTCATATGCCTTCCCCGGACAATTCGGCAGCCGGACAATGTTCGCCGAATCTCCCAGATCGGTGGCATCGGTTCCCGTGACCACGATTTTGTTTCCCTTGCCGGCAAACTCCTTCAACCAACTCTTTTCTCCGTCGTTCATCATTCGTACGTCCGGCAGAATCAATGTCCGACCGCGAAACTCCGCCATCGTTCGGGGAGTCACAACCTGGAACTCGAGATGCTTCTGCATCAGCAGGATCAAAATTCCCCGATAAGACGCCAGGAAGTCTTTCGCATAAAAGTTTCTGGTTTCCGGCGAAAAATAAACGCCGATCGGATCAATCGGCTGACGAGGCAAGTAGAACGTCTTTTCGTTCTTCTGAATCCAATCAAAGATCTTCTTCCGCGTGGGCAGGTCATTCGATCCTGCCATCGAATGTCCAGGAGCGTCCCAGAAATTCGCGCCCGCCATGATCTCCGACATCGCCAGATTCATCATCGCCTCGCGTTTGTCGACGTTCTTGTCGCCATCCCACGAGTAATTCAGAATCCACGTCGCCTTGCCTTGCGCGAACGCGCGAAACGAATGCATCCCCACTTGATACCGGAACCAGTCGATCGGCTGTCGCTCCGAAGCCATGTGACCGCCGTTGCCAAACTCGTATTCGTGCGCAATCACATCGACCACGGAATAAAGGCTGTAGACATCCGCCCCCACTCGCACCGCTTCTTCTTCAATCCCCGGATAAATCTCGGGAATCGTTTTGATCTCCGGATTCACCGCCTTCGCCGTGCGATCGATCTCTGCCAGGAAGTCGGTGAACGTCTGAGTCCGGAACTCCACCCACTTGCGAAATCCAGGATCCGAAAAATCTCCAATCTTCACGTCGTGCTTTGCATCCAGGCCCGTCGTCTCCTTGAACGCCGCAACTGTGTAGTCATCAAAGCTCGCCCATGTATCTTCCCAACCTTCGAAGTGGGTCATCCAATACGGAATATCAATGTAGATGCCGTCAATTCCGGTCCCTGCGATCTGCCGCACCCGTTCCATGTAAATCTTTCGCCACTCAGGGGCATACGGACTCACCCATACGTCCTCATCGCCCGGAGCAATCCAGAAGGCAGTGCCACCGCCAAAAATCGCTGGCTCGCCGGTGATCTTCCTCTGCAGCCAGTCCGGATGATCCTTCGCCATCGTGTGCTCAACTTTGTCGCCGTGAGCCGTAATACACTCGGTTCCCGCAATGTAGACGTAAGCATAATTGCCGACTTTATGCGCCGCCTCTGCGACATCTCGGATCGCTTTGAGCTTCGCTTCCGGATTCAGAAAGCTCTCATAACGCCCGGGGATATCGTTGTCGACTTCAATCCCGAACACATTGCTGTCCTGCGCTCGCTGCACGATCTGTTGCGCATCGCCGCCCTTAAGGCCGTAGGCGCCAATACGCACGTAGTTCGTCCAATTCTGTTTATCGGAATTTGGTGCGGCAGTGAGTACGGCCGCAACTGATAGCAAAATGAGGACCGCAAGCCAGACTTGTTTTTTCATACCGATCCCTCGGACTTGGGAAACTCTGTTGAATACGAGTTTTGAAAGGGGAGGCTTGAGACTGCCGTCACTCCGCCCTTCGTTGGGTGGTTACCTCTCGGGTCCTTTACTTCTTGAAGGCTGGAGAAAGGCCTGACCTCGCTACCTTGCGGGATCAGGCCCACAGTCACTAGAACTCGAAACGCGCTCCGAACTGCATCCTGCGGTAGTTGTTGGTGGTGGATGTGACTTGGCCTAAAGCACCGTCTCCCGATCCCAAATCCGGGAAGGCGAAGCGCTGATGATTGAAGGCATTAAACATCTCAGCGCGCACCTGCAGGAGTTTCGTCTCGCGGATCTTGAATTCTTTGGAGAGCGACGTATCCACGTTATGGATGCCCTCACCACGCAGATTGGAGAAGTGTCGAGGAGCATCGCCCGGAATATTGTCGCCGGGATCGCCAAAACAATCCTGATTCAGGACAGTCCCTCCCGTTATGGCCGCGTCACGATAACTCAGGCCGCTCGAAAGTTGAGAACAAATCACGTTTGGTCTTTGATTGCCGTCGACCAGCAGTCCTGCGGCATTGTAGAGAGCCAATGGCTGACCTGACTGCAAGGTGAGCACAGTGTTCAGTGCCCAGCCGCCGACAATAGCATCCATAACACGATTCATGCCGCCTCCGATCCAGCGGTCCCTACCGAAAGGAAGGTCCACAATGATGGCTGCGGTCAAGCGATGGGGGGTGTCGTTCGAGCTAAGCCCATGCTCGGCTCTGAGATCGTCGAGCAGTTGCGGGTTATCGTACTGCAGGTTACCCAGCCAGGCGTTCCGTCCTGCGGAGGAATCATCCGTAGACTTGGAGAAGGTGTAGTTGCCCTCGAAACTGACGTAGTGACTGGCACGCTTCTGGAAGCGAACCTGTAATGAGTGATACCAGGAGTTGGCATTCAGAGTTGGCAGACCCTCGAAGCCCCCGTCAAACTGCGGGTAGGGTTCCAGCAGCAGTTGTTGTGGAATCGTGGCATCGATGTAACGGGAATCCGACACGTCAGCCGCTTTGAAAATCGGGCTGGCCGGACACCATGACCCCTGCAGCGCCGCGCCTGCGGTAAAGAAGCACTGGAAAGGATTGGGCACTTCCGTGTTGAGATAATCCGTGACAGCGGTGCTGGCGGGATCGTGGTTCGGATTGAGAGTTGCCACCAGCGCATTACGCATGGATGACGGAAGGAAGTTGCGGTTGCGCGTGGAAATGCCGCCCGCTCCGGCCCAAGGCAAGTGTGTGCTGCGACTCGCGGAGTAATCTACCCCAATGACAACCTGCCCCGGCAATAAGTGCTGAATGCCGAGGTTCCACTGATAGATCTCTGCATTGCGAACGGTGCTCGTGTCCAAGTCGCTCGAGTTGCCGAATCCCCACTGTGCCAACTTCCCGTAGGTCGTTCCCTGCGGCAGTGCCAACCCGCCGGGAAAGGGGCTCGTGCAGTTGGGCTGGATGGGCGAAGGTCCCAGACAAGCGAACTGGGTCGCGAAATTGTCTTTCGAAAAATACATTTGCGCCGTCTTAGCGAAGGCCGGGCCAGCGTACTGGAAGTTGGTCGCGACGTTCATCCCGTAAAAGATTCCCGCGCCTCCACGCAGCACAGTATTGTTTGCCAGTTGATAGGCGAAGCCGAAACGTGGAGCAAAATTGTTTCGGTCGACCGGCGAGTTGCGCTGGCTGGAGGTCGGAAACACCGACGTGCCTCGGATTTCCCCGATCTGCCCAAATTGCGGGAACTGCCCGGTGCCATCACGATTCACAGGAATGCTGATCCCGGTGTCTCCCGTGAAATCGTTGAATTGCAGCCGGTTGTAGCGCTCGGTGTAGGGCGTACTCCATTCATAGCGCAACCCAATATTGAGCGTCAGCTTGGATGTGACCTTCCAGTCGTCCTGTACGTAGAACGCGGTCTCTTTCGACTTGTCGGCTACGGCGGGAACGATGTGCAGCGATGCGTCGTGGGCGTATCCAGTCAGGATCGTGGCGAACGGGTTGCCCTGCCGATGGTCGTCGTCTCCCAGGCTGTTATTGGGTTGGGAGGTGGTTACGTCGCGTGAGAAATTGAAAATGCCGGTCGGATTGTCCGGCTGCCAGAAGTTATTAAAGAAAACGCGCTGCTCTCCACCGATCTTAATGGAATGTCTTCCCATAACCCATTGCAGGCCAGAAGAGTAACTGACGAGTGTGTGAGCAAAGTGCGTGTCCACGCAGCATTGATTAAACAGCGAGAGGAACGGATCATCGACGCCGATCGTCGGCATCCGGGTGAGCCCATTCGCCGCAAGGTCAGGCGATAAGCCTACGCTGCTAAGCGTCGGATAGTTGTTGCTGATGCCAGGGGCGTGCACGCGGTCTACGCTGAAGCGGCTCGTCAAGAGCGCGGTCGGAGTGATGGACCAGTTGTATTCCGCGCTTCCGTTCTGCGCGTTGGTCAGGTAAATATAGCCATCACCGTCGTTGCCGACAACGGTAGGTGCGGTGGCTTCGTCGTGATGACGACTGTAACGACCGCCAATCCTGTGCTTGGCCGTAATCTGATGATCCAACTTGACATCGACCTGCCAGCCCGGATCCTTGCTAAGGATGACTTTTCGCCAGTTGGGATCCGGATAGGCAGCGCCCGGTATGTTCTCGTGCGGATATAAATTAAGAATCGCTTGTCCGATGGGGTCGATCTCGTTCGCAGGGATCACGTTGCCAGGAAATTGAGTGTGCGGACAAGGTGTAGCAGATTTCTGGTTTCCAGCGCACGGATCGTAGATTCCGGCTTGAGCCGTGTCAGGGTTAGATGGATCGGGAAGATTGGCGGGACTCTGCGAGAAGTCACCAGCGCGTTCCAGGTCAGTGGGGACGCGACCCTCCAGGTTGGTTGGATCCTGTTGCCGTATCTTTTCAAAATCGACAAAAAAGAACGTCTTGTTCTTCTTGATCGGGCCGCCAATAGAGAAACCATACTGGTCCCGTATGTGGTCGGGTTTCTCGCCGGTATTGAAGAAGTCTCGCGCATCAAAATTGGAGCGCTGTCCATACCACCAGCCGCTGCCGTGAAAGGCATTCGAGCCTTGCTTCAGGACCATATTCACCACGGTCCCGCCGTTGTTTCCAAACTCCGCCGAAAAGCTGTTGTTCTGAACCTTGAACTCCTGCACGATCTCGACCGACGGCTGGTAATAGACGTTGGAGTTTCCGCCCTCGCCTTGCTCCGGCGCGCTCAGAGGACTTCCATCAAGCGTAATTTGTGCCGTGGCGTTGCGCTGGCCATTGGAGACAAAGTTAGTGCCTGCCGGATAGCCGAGATCGGAGCCCGTCGTTTCCGTCACTCCGCCCGCGAGAAAGACCAGAGCAAACGGGTTGCGGCCATATAGTGGAATGTCTCGCACGTACTCATTCGTGACATCCGTGCCAAGGGCGGCGCTCTCAGTATCCAGAAGGGGCGCAGCGGTCGTGACCTCCACCGTCGTGATCACCCCCAGCGGGTGCAGCGTGAAATCGATCGTCGTCTGCTGGTCCACTTGGAGGACGACGTTTTTCTGCTCGGTGGCGCGGAACCCCGCGCCCTCCGCCTTGATCGTATACACCGCCGGCCGCAGTCCAGTCAGGATGTACATCCCATGATCGTCGGTGGTTGCCGTTGCGGGGATACCCGTGGCGTCATTGGTAATCGTCACGGTCGCTTGCATTACCAAGGCGCCGCTTTGATCTTTTACGGTTCCTCGAACCTGAGCCGTGTAGCTCGCCTGGCCCCAAGCAACGTTTGCTAGAAGCAAGAGAATCGTGAGAATACCGGCATTGAATGCACAGAGAAGACCACAGCGGACACGCATAGCAGCCTCCACAAAATTGGCTTTCATATTATTACGAGTCAAAACTATTACTTTCGTTTATGCCGAAAGTCAAGATAATTCGCAGGGAAAGTGCAACCTCCACCCGGCGGCTTACCGGAGCGGGAACTGCCCCCTAAGTCGTTCCTCTGGTGCTATTAGTTGGATTCGGTAAGTTAATAAGAATCAGCAGCTTAAGGAACGATCACGGCCGCTCCGTCGATAGCATCATTCTTCACCGCCAACAGCGCCTCATTGGCCTGATCGAGCGGGAAAACCGTGACTTTCGGACGCAACCCAATTTGTGCCGCCAGTGCGAGAAAATCGCGGGCATCCGCGCGTGTCATGTTCGCTACGCTTCGCATCTGACGCTCGCCCCAAAGTAGTTGGTCGTAGTCAAACTGCGGGATACGATCGAGATGAATCGCGTTGATGGCCACCACGCCGCCTTTTCGCAGGCTCGCAAGTGCAGCGACCACCACATCGCCGGACGGGGCGAAAGTTACTGCGCGGTCGAGCTCCACCGGAGGCTTTTCCGTTTCGCTTCCCACCCAAGTAGCACCCAGCGATTCGGCCAACTCCCGGTGCGATTTCCCGCGAGTGGAAACATAGACCTCGCACTGCCACGCCCGCAGCACGGCAATCGCCAAGTGTGCGGAAGCCCCGAAGCCGAATAAGCCGACGCGTTCTCCCGCCTCGACTCCCGCCACTCTCAAGCTGCGAAATCCGATGATTCCCGCACAAAGCAGAGGAGCAGCATGCAGGTCGTCCAGAGCATCAGGAAGCGGGAAGACGAAGTCGCTACGTGCAAAGGCAATTTGCCCGTACCCACCCGCGGCGGTGTAGCCCGTGAACGTGGGTGAATCACACAGATTCTCCATGCCTTTCTGACAATAGAAGCATGTTCCATCCGTTCCGCCGAGCCATGACACGCCGACCCGCGCCCCCAGCGGAAGCTCAGGAGTGGCGCCATCGATGACGTCTCCAACAATCTGGTGTCCGGGGATCAGTCGCACCTGCTTGGCGGGCAGTTCTCCTTCCACGATGTGCAGATCGGTGCGACACACTCCGCAGGCGCGCACTCGCAGCAACACGTGCCCTGATCTGACGCGAGGATCGGCGACGTCCACAATTTGCAAAGGGCGTTCTGAAATGGGAGCAGGCGCAGCGAGGATGGCGGCTTTCATGACAGGAACTTACTACCTTTAATGATGCCAGAGACCATATCGCCGTACCACCGCCAACGGTATGCAAACCACATTGACTGGATGCGCAGGGTCTGCCTGGGAGTCAGAGTGGTTTAAGAAATAGTGTGACTTTCTTGTGTGCACTCAGACTAGTTGTCATGCAGAGCGGAGCCGGAGTGCAGCGAAGCGGAACTCCGGCGCAGTCGAAGCATCCCTACCTCAGAACAACTGCTGCGCGAGACTCGGTACGCTCGACTCCTCTATCGTGCCAGCGTGAACGTTGAAACAAAGAGTACGCAGAAGGCGGCAGCGTGTTTCACTTCGCTCCAACCCAGTCGGCGCACGATCAACGGCGTGGGTTCCTGAACAAAGTAGAACCATCCGCGGAAGAGAAGTGGCGCAAATGCAATGGACGCAATCGGTGGCATCAGCCGAGCCATGCAGACCAGGGTGATGATCGCCGTCATGAACGCCTGCCCCGCCGCAAAAGCCCAGCCACGGGACAATTTCGCGCGGAAGCCCTCGATCTTGGCGGTATGAATGCGCAGTTGGACATAGTGAATCTGGTCGCCGGC
Source organism: Candidatus Sulfotelmatobacter sp. (assembly GCA_035264195.1). Classification (GTDB taxonomy): domain Bacteria; phylum Acidobacteriota; class Terriglobia; order Terriglobales; family Acidobacteriaceae; genus Sulfotelmatobacter. The sequence continues at coordinate 21,050 of DATFQQ010000145.1, forward strand.
GAACAGAATGTTGGCCAGCCAGAGCATCCATGCAGTCGCATTGAAGTGACCGGTGATGACGTAGTAGGCAGCAGGCGCGGACGCGGTCAATCCGATCGTGCCCACCATCTCGGAGAGCATCCGTGTGCGGCGTCCCATCTTCTTGAGCAGTGCTTGTCCAATGAACGCTGCCGCCACGGCAGCGCCGAGCGGCCACAAGTCGGCATTTCGCCCGGCCCAGAGCAGCGCGCCAAGAGCCACAGCTGCCACGGCCCCCAGTATTGCAATCACCGACTTCACCGTGCGCGCTTCTTCGCTGGTTTCGGCTTTCATGGCAGTAGTGCCCAGCAGGCTCTCGACAGGCGTTCTCAACCAGAACAGGGCGAACGCGGCAGCCGATAGCAGGATAAGCGGAAAAATGTGGCTGCATTCGCGAAACGCAACTCCGGCGCCGGTAATCATGGGAACCAGCAGCAATCCCCACGCCCCGTGCTCGCGCGGCACAATGAGTGCTCGATGCCGTTCGCGGCGCGCCTTTGCTACCGCCGCGTCGGGTCGAGTCGAAGTAAGTTGGCTGCTCTCTGGGAGTTGAGTGATAACTGACATTTTAGTGCCACCCTGCCATGTGAATGTGAGACATCCCTTTAACCGCGCGCATATATTGCGCACGCTCAAACGCTCCCGGGTCCGGACAGCGAAGCTGGCTCATGCTGCCCTGCATCTGCTGCACCGATTCGTACTCGTGCTCCTCCATCCACTCGCGCAGTTCCCGATCGACGTGCCGCAGATGATTGACGCCATGCCGCATGAGAGATGAGCACAGCATCGTCACGTTCGCTCCGACCATCAACAATTTCACGACGTCTTCTGCGCTGTGAACGCCGCTCGTTCCCGCAAGACTGGCTTTCACGCGGCCATATAGAATCCCGATCCATGTAAGAGGAAGCCGCAACGCCTGCTGCGAGCTCAACAGAACATTCGGACGAATCTCCAACTCTTCCAAATCGATGTCCGGCTGATAAAAGCGATTGAATAGCACCAACCCGTCGGCACCAGCCTCGTCGAAGCGGTGAGCCATATTCGCAAAGTTACTGAAGAACGGACTCAGCTTGACTGCGACAGGAATCGTAACCGTGCTCTTTACCGCTCGTACGATGTCGAGATAACTTTTCTCCACATCAGCAGCCGTAACTTTGGGATCGGTCGGAATGTGATAGATGTTGCACTCGATCGCATCAGCTCCCGCCCTCTGGACCTCGGCCGCGAACTTCGTCCATCCGCCCAGCGTCGATCCGTTGAGGCTCGCAATTATGGGAATCTTTACCGATGATTTGGACTTCCGTATGTGATTCAGGTATCCGTCCGGCCCTGTGTGAAACTCGCTCGGCTGTGGGAAGTACGTGAGTGATTCGGCAAAGCTCTCAGTCCCGGCGGCCAGATGGTAATTCAGGTCCGCCTCTTCCTGTCGCAGTTGCTCCTCGAACAGCGAATAGAGAACAACAGCCGAGGCACCAGCTTCTTCCAGACGGCAAATCCCATCAACTTCGCGCGAGAGCGGCGACGCGGATACGACCAGGGGAGATGCCAGCTTCAGGCCCAAGTATGTCGTGCTGAGGTCGATCATCGAAGTCTCCTTTTTACTTTGCCCCTACCGGAGTTGGTTTCGCTGCTGCCGGCTTTGCGGTCTCTTCCTTTGCCGGAGCGGCTTGCTCCGGTTTCCGGCTTGCCATGTATTCGTACATATGGAAGCGGGTTTCAACATCCTTCTGCGCCGCTTTCCATAGACGTTCCGCATCTTCAGGCTTGCTCTTGGTCAGCATCTTGAAGCGGGTCTGCTGCAGCAGCCATTCCTGCACCTTGCGGCTGGGCGCCCGCGAGTCGAGCGCCAACGGGTTCTCGCCTATGGCAGCGCGCTCCGGGTGATAACGGTAGAGCAGCCACTGTCCCGACTCGACAGCGATCTTCTGATCGCTCATCGAAGTCTTCATGTCGATGCCGTGCGCGATGCACGACGAGTACGCAATAATGATGCTCGGCCCGTCATACGCCTCAGCCTCGAGGAACGCCTTCAGCGTATGCTCGTCTTTCGCACCCATCGCTACACTGGCGACGTAGACGTTGCCGTAGGTCATCGCCATGAGTCCAAGGTCTTTCTTCGGACCAGGTTTCCCGCCCGCCGCAAATTTCGCTACGGCCGCACGCGGGGTTGACTTCGAAGCTTGTCCACCGGTGTTCGAATAGACCTCGGTGTCGAGCACGAGAATGTTGACGTTGCGTCCGCTGGCCAGTACATGGTCGAGTCCGCCGTAACCGATGTCGTAAGCCCAGCCGTCGCCGCCAACAATCCATACACTCTTTTTCACGAGCATGTCGGCGACTGCCAGAAGTTGCCTGGCTTCGGGCGAGTTCAGCTTCTGCAGCCGCTCTTTCAGGATGTCGATCCGCTGCCGCTGATCGTAAATATCCGACTCGTCTTTCTGCTTGGCCGTGATGATCGCCGTTGCCAGATCCTCGCCAACGTTCCCAGCGAGGCGCCGCAGCAGCTCTTGCGCGAACTCTGTCTGCTTATCGATCGAAACCCGGAAGCCCAGGCCGAATTCCGCATTGTCTTCAAACAGCGAGTTCGACCATGCAGGGCCCCTGCCGTCAGCATTCTTTGCCCACGGAGTCGTCGGCAGGTTGCCGCCATAGATCGATGAGCAGCCCGTCGCATTCGCCACGACCGCACGGTCGCCAAACAGCTGCGAGACCAGCTTCACGTAAGGAGTCTCGCCGCACCCCGAGCAAGCCCCGGAGAACTCAAACAATGGCTCCTGCACCTGTTGCTGGCGAATGGTCCCAACCTTGATCTTCCGCCGATCCAGTTCAGGAATGTCGAGGAAGAACTCCCAATTCTCTTTCTCCGGCGCGCGCAGCGGAGGCTGCGGCACCATATTGATCGCTTTCAGCCGCGCTTCGCTCTTGTTCTTCACCGGGCAGATGTCGACGCAGACGCCGCATCCGGTGCAGTCTTCCGGTGCGACCTGGATCGTGTACTTCATCCCAGCCCATTCCTTGTCGCGCACATCGCATGACTTGAACGTCGCCGGGGCGTCTTCCAGTTCCTTACTGTCGTAGACCTTGATGCGAATCACGGCGTGCGGGCACACCATCGCGCATTTGCCGCACTGGATGCAGATCTTCGAATCCCACGCCGGAATCTCAAGCGCGAGGTTGCGTTTTTCCCAACGTGCCGAAGCAGTCGGAAACGTGCCATCGCACGAGAAGGCACTGACCGGGAGTTCATCGCCTTTCCCCGCGTAGATCGTTCCGAGAACATCGCGCTCGAACTTCGAAGCTCCCGGGAATACTGGCGGGAGTTCAATCTTGCTGGTGGCCGTCGCCGGGACTTTCACTTCGAACAAGTGCGCCAGCGTCTCGTCAACCGCGAGCATGTTCTTCTTGACGACCTCTTCACCCTTCTTGCCGTAGGTGTATCGGATCGATTCGCGAATGGCTTCGATAGCTTCCTCACGAGGAAGAACCTTCGAGATCGCGAAGAAGCACACCTGCATGATGACGTTCATGCGCGATCCCATGCCGGCATCCCGCGCGACCTTGTATGCATCGATGGCGTAGAACTTCGCCTTCTTGGCGATCAACTGTTGCTGCACCTCGCGCGGCAGATGATCCCAGACTTCGTCTTTGCCATAAGGACTGTTCAGCAGAAAGACTCCGCCTTCCACCAGCGAACTCAACATGTCGTAGCGCTCGAGGAAGATCCACTGATGGCAAGCCACAAAGTTCGCCTTAGAAACCAGGTAGCTCGACTTGATCGGCTGCGGTCCGAAACGCAAGTGAGACACAGTCATCGCCCCGGATTTCTTCGAGTCGTAAACGAAGTATCCCTGCGCGTAGTTATCGCTGTTCTCGCCGATGATCTTGATCGAGTTCTTGTTCGCGCCCACGGTTCCGTCCGCCCCGAGTCCGTAGAACATAGCGCGGATCACGCTATCCGGCTCCGTCGAAAATGACGCATCATAGTCGAGGCTGGTGTGCGTGACATCGTCGTTGATCCCGATCGTGAAATGATCTTTGGGCTGCGGCTTCTTGAGATTGTCGTAGACAGCCTTCACCATCGCCGGAGTGAATTCCTTCGACGACAGCCCGTATCGTCCGCCAACGATCGTGTAGGGACGGACGCTTTCGTCCGTCCCGCGAGCGGAGCGAGCGTCCCCTCGGAATGCAGTCGGGACCATGTACCCTTTGCTGATAGCCTCATGAATCGCGTTCACGACATCCAGGTACAGCGGCTCCCCAATCGCACCCGACTCCTTCGTACGATCGAGAACCGCAATCTGTCGAACCGTCGGGGGGAGCGCCTCCACAAACGACTTCACGCAGAAGGGCCGATACAACCGGACTTTGAGCAATCCGACCTTTTCGCCGCGCGCATTAAGGTAGTCGACAGCCTCATGCGCAATCTCCGCTCCAGACCCCATGACGACGATCACGCGCTCAGCATCGGGCGCCCCAACGTAATCGAACAACCGATACTGGCGTCCCACGACCTCGGCAAACTTGTTCATCACCGCCTGCACTTTGGCGGGCGCATCGTCGTAGAACTTGTTCGCAGTCTCTCGAATCTGGAAGAACACATCCGGATTCTGTGCCGTGCCCCGCAGCACCGGATGATCCGGCGACAGCGCCCGCTGCCGGTGCTCGATCACGCGATCCATATTGATCATCGCCCGGATATCGTTTTCGTTCAGCATCTCGATCTTGCTGACCTCATGCGAAGTGCGGAATCCATCAAAGAAATGCAGGAAGGGAATACGGGTCTCCAGCGACGCGGCGTGCGCGATCAGAGCCAGATCCTCGGCCTCCTGCACCGAGTTCGAACACAGCATGGCCCACCCGGTAGTCCGGCAAAACATCACGTCGGAATGATCGCCAAAAATCGAAAGTGCATGTGTGGCAATCGTGCGTGCGGAAACATGGAATGCAGCTGGCGTCAACTCGCCGGCAATCTTGTTCATGTTCGGGATCATCAACAGCAATCCCTGCGAAGCCGTAAATGTCGTCGCAAGCGATCCGGTCTGCAGCGCTCCATGCACCGCTCCGGCGGCCCCGCCTTCACTCTGCATTTCGACGACGTGCGGAACGCTGCCCCAGGCGTTGGGGACGTTCTCGCTGGCCCACTGATCGGCCCACTCGCCCATCGGCGACGAAGGAGTGATCGGGTAGATGGCAATGACTTCACTTACCCGGTAAGCGACATGTGCGACGGCCTCATTGCCGTCCATGGTCTTAAACTTGCGCTTCATGTATTCCCCCGTTCCGTAATCTCGACGAGAACCACTGGCGTGGCCCTGCGATAGAACAAGGATGCAGGAATAGGGGTATATCTGTCGGGACGTGGATTCACACCTCGGTGTGATTGAAATCACAGCGATCTCAAAAGCGCTGGGAAATATTGGGGTTAGCCCATTCCTAAACGGAGCGCCATGGTGTATTCAGTGAGGGTTTGGGGTCACTGCGATAGGTTGAGATTTCTGCGATCAAGAAAGATCTAAACCGCCGAGATCGCCAAGAACCGCAGAGTTCGCAAACAAACCAGTAACTCAGCGTCCTCTGCGGAAGTTCTCGGCGATCTCAGCGATAAAAGCTCCTGCCGAGCAGCCCCCGGAGCCCAAACTCGTAACTCGGGACTCGCTCACTCCAAGTCCTCGGGATCATTAAACAGCACGGTCAGCTTGATGCTGCCATGACCGAATTGCGGAAAGTACTCTTTCTTCGGATCCGCAGGATCAAGCGTCGACGCCGTATCATCCGGAGGAAACAGCACCAGGGAGTTGAGGAACGTGATCACAGCACTCTGATCGCCAGCCTTCAACGCCACGAATGCATTGCGAGAGTTCATTGCCTCGCCCCCGTGACGAAGGATCACATCGTTCAGCGTGAGGGTGCGCCCGTCATGACCGTAAGGCCCCGAGCTGCCCACGCCCCACAGAGGACGCGTGAGGAATTGCGTCTGCATCGTCCCGTCCCAGTTGCGCTCGTAGAAATTCGTACCCAGATCGTGACGTTTGAAATCGGTGTAGATATCTCTCACCAGGAATGAATTGTCCAGCGGCAGCTTCAATACGGGATATCCTCTGCCATCATCTTTGGTGTAGTAGAGCGTGTTGGCAGTGGCAAACAAGGTGTTGAACACGCCATTCACAGGGTCGTATTTAGTTTCAACATCCGCAACCCGTCGATCATGATTGATCATCATGTTCTCGACATGGCACGACGAGCATCCGACTTTGTTGAAGACAACGCGTCCGCGGTCGGTCACAGCCGTTTCCTGAGAGTGTCCAGCCTTGAAATAGTTCAACAGGTAGAACTCGAGATGATCCACGATTGCAGGATCGATCTCGTTTCCGTTCTCAGCGTCCGGCGCCGGAGGCGGGCTGATCGTGTCCTTCGATCCATCCAGCACCATACCCGACGGAGTGACTACACGCCCGCCCTTGCTCGCTGTCGTTAGATCAGGATCCGAAGAAGCTTCCAGTCCCATTTCCTTATGAAGTGCGCCCACTACGAATTCGCGGATGGAAATCGTCGACCCCTCGGCGAAGAACGGTTTCACGCGCAGATCGGTATCCACGCCCACGACATGGGAAGTGTTCACCGAACCATCGGGATTCCCGGTAATGCTGCCGAACCCTACGCCTTTGGCGAAGAGCGGAAGCGTAACTGATTTCTTTCTCTTCTCAGCGAGGGTAACCGCAAGATCTCTGATCCCCCGCATCTCGGAAGTCATTTCGTCGGCGAGCATCTCCCGAAGGCCGAGACCAAACAGGTGCGGAGCGTCGCGGCTATCGGGCCGAGTTGCAACGTTCCCCCCCGCTCCGGCAGACCCCCGCGGGCGTCCATGGCAGGCTGCGCAGCTGTCGGTGAGTCCCGCCGCAATCGCCCCATCAGTATTGAGATCGCCGACGCCATCGCCTTCGTTCGGTCCTTGTCCTTGCGCTCGCGTGAACTTGCGCTGGAACAATTGCCGGCCTCGGCGGATCGAACGAAATGGGTCGCGCTTAATCATGAAGACAGAGGAGTTGGGCATAAGAATGTTGCCGCGCCCCGCTCCGATCTCGTCAGTGAGTGATTTGTTGATCCCGGCTCCGGCAGTGTTCGTCGCCTGGGTGTTGTCAATCATCTGGGCCTGCAATGTCACCGCCGACATCGCGCAGACAATCGCCGCAATACGCAGAATTCTCATAAGAACCTCTCTCTCGGTCTACCACTTGATGGGATAGTGGTTGTAGGTCGCAGATCGTTACAGTTCGTCGCTTACCGGTTGGATCGCAAAAAGAGGGGATGCGCAGGGCCATGGCGGGATAGGTCTGCGGGTTCCAGGACTTAACTAGTAGGCGTCGCAAAGACAACGCTAGTACAACGATGTAGGGGCGGACGCATTCGTCCGCCCCGCCGAAGCGTAGCGAGGTGTGACCGCAGCATAAGCTAGCCATTAACGCCGTCACTGCGACAGTCCGCCCTGGAGAGCTCGCAAGGTTGAAGTTCACGCCCGATCTTACGGTCGGATCCCTGCCTCGATTAGCGCTTCCGCCCAAATTTGATAGCCCTTGTCGCTCGGGTGGGTTCCATCGGGCATCAGCGATACCGGCAGCATGCCGTCGGGGGCCAGGAATCTCTTTCCAATATCGAGGAATGTGATCGCAGAACTCTGGGCGAACTTTTGCGACAGCAGTTGATTGGTCTGGGCGATCGGCCCTCGCAAAGGATCGTCAGTCTTCGCTCCTCGCGGAAAAATTCCCATCACAACGATGTGGGATTCCGGCGAGCGCCGGCGCACTTCATCGCAGATCGTGCCGATGGCGTCCGCGATCTCCTGGGGTGTGCTCGCTCGTGCGTTCTCCGTGCCGGTGAGATTGTTGGTCCCGATTTCAACGACCACCCAGCGTGGATGAAGACCTTCAAACTCATCTTGCCGCAGCCGCCACAAAACATTTTGCGTGCGGTCCCATCCGAATCCCATGTTAAGAACTGACATTCCTTTGAACAGGCTCTGCCACGCTGCGGGACCATTTTTCACCGTCGCTTCTGGCGGCCCAGACCAGAAGTGCGTGATCGAGTCGCCGATCATGACTACGTCAGGCCGCATGCGTTTTTGCAAATCCAATTCGGCATGATGCCGCGCAAACCAGTCGTACAGGTCCTGTTCCAGCCGGCTGACAGGGATGAGCGCGGTGTTGATGTCCGTCATCGCTGCCAGCGGATGTCGAGGAGTGTCCCCCATCAACCGCGCCAGCGTCGGTTCAATCGCCTCGGCCATCATGCGCTGCCCATTGGTATCGGGATGCAGTGGCTTCGGATGTCCCGGCAGCCGCGGATCGTAGAAGATCGAGCTGTTAATCGCGCCATCTTTCTCGAAGATCGAACCAATATCGAGATAGGTAACGCGAGGGTTCTCGCCGTAGCACGTCGCAAGGTAGCTGTTGATGGCTCGATCGCGTGAAGTCTTGTCGTCCGATCTATCGCTGGGAAGTATTCCCAACAGAAGGACATGAGTCTCGGGCAGAAGCTCCTCGATGCGATTCACCACCGCATCGATGCCGATCTCCGTTTGTTCCGCGGTCTGGCCGTGCCCCGTGTTGTTTGTTCCGATGAGCACGATCGCGACCTTGGGATGAATGCCATCCACCTCGCCATGATCGAGTCGCCACAGCACATGCGAGGTCGTATCGCCGCTGAAGCCGAGGTTCAGCGCCTTCCGCGGCGCATAAAACTCATTCCACGTCGGCTGGAAATTTTCGTCCGGAGGATTTGCCTTGTCGTAGTTATTGGTGATGGAGTCGCCGATCAGAACGAGCCCGGTATCGGAATGAGTGTGAATCTGTTGAAGAATTGCATTATGCCGGTCGGCCCACCACTTCTCACTCATGCGATCGGCCGGTACGATCGCGGGATTCAACGCAGATTGCGCGGAAAGCGCCGTAATCGGAACAATGATGAGAAGAAATGCGATGGGAAGAAATCGCTTACGGAGATTAGTAGTCAAGAGTCCTCGTTAGTTCGCGCAGTTTACCTGTGTCCGGCCGCCCATGTCGACTGCTGCGGTTGGCTGTCGGGCTTCCGGCTTTCAGCTTCGGACCTCTGAACCTCGGACCTCAGACTCCTCATTCTCAAGTTTTGGATTTTGATTTTTATGGAGCGAGCGCCTCGCCCATTGCCTTTGACTTTGATTTTCTTCCGCCCCTTCGGGGCTTGTTCTCCTTTTGCTCGCTACCCAGCGCTTGCGCGCTGGGCTGCATTCTTTCGCTCCTTCGGAGCTGCCGCGGTTTTGCTTTCGGCTGTCACCGATTGGGCTTTCACGTTTACTGGTGGCTTTCGTTTTGTGGGATCGACCCCTGCGTTTCCACCGTGCGTATCCCGCTCCTTTGTCGTGCTGAGCGGAGCCGCGTCCGAGCGGAGCGAAAGACACGGCGCAGTCGAAGCATCCCTGCCGCCAATTCTGCTGTTGTCCTCTTTACCCGCGGCGCTCGCGACTGCATTTGCTTTAGGCATGCTCGCTGCGCTTGCGGGACGGACGAATGCGTCCGTCCCCACACGAACGGTGGCGTGGCGTAGCGCTTCCTCCTGAGCCAGCACGCGTCCGCCTTCTTCGCTGCGTTCGAGACAATGCGGATCGCGCGGATCGACTGGCTTGCAGGACACGGCAGCGACGGCGGGCAAGGATTCGTCGAACGGGTCAGGTTTCATTACAAGCTCGCTCGCTTTCCCCGCTGCACGGACGATGGCAACCGTCCCTGCATGGTCCATCGTCTCTAGATTTTCCGTGGCCGGTTCCGCGTACTCCGGAATTTCTCGTACTTTTGGATAGACCTTGCTGTCGAACTTCACGTTGCGCGCGTTCTTTACCGCGATGTGCAGTGCGCGCAGGATCAGTTCGGCGCGCTTCACATCGAGCGTGTTGCGCAGCAGGCCGTTGATGACTTCCATCAGCGAAGCCTGGATTGCCTCTTCGCTTTCGATCAGCGCAATGGGATGCAGGCGCGAGCGTGCCGGTCGGCGCACGCCGCGATGCGCGTGCTGGTGGAAGTAGCAGAATTGTTCTCCGCGGAGAGCTGGGGAGTCGCAGCGGGCTCCGGTGACTTTGATATGAGTGCACGATTTTGGATTTGGCATAGTGATCCTGTCGATAATTTTTTGGTAGTTGCGAGCTAAGATCCTGGCTTCATTGGAGTTTGGGAAGTTTTGGATGACGGAATCTAGGTAAAATCTTGTAAGGAAAGGGCTTGCTAGTAAATTCTTGAGGACAAGGGGCTTAAGGTGGGCACGGAGGGTGGTGAGGTCGTGATCTTCGTTAGAGATTTCCCGTTTTGGGAAAGTTGGGTTTGCGGCGGGGACCTTGTTCACCACAGGGGCCACAGAGGGGCACAGGGGAACTGCGGGTT
>DATFQQ010000146.1:0-4721 GCA_035264195.1 Candidatus Sulfotelmatobacter sp.
GCATCGCGCATAACCTTGAAGCCAAACGCATGGTCGGTCATTCCGGGGATGATTCCCAAGTTGCTCTCAGCGCCACACGCAATCACAACGTGGTCATAGTGCAGGCGGGATAGCGCACCCGTTCCATCGTCAAACTCAATCTCCGAAGAATGAAGATCTATCCTCTGTACTCGCTCCGTGCGGCACTCGATACCGGGAAGCATTTGACGTAAAGGCGCAGCGGCTGCGTCCGCATTGATCGAAGCTCCAGCTACATCCGCAAGGAGCGGGTGAAATACCATGTGGTTTTCTCGGCTGAAGAGAAGAATGTCACACTCCGAGGCGCGGAGCTTGCTACGAAGAGTCTTGGCGAACTTTACGGCGGCAAAGCCTCCACCGACAACGATTACCCTTACTGGGTTCACTTATTGCTCCTATCGCTTGCTTAGAGACAACTGAGAACTTCGGACTTCTCACGGGCTTCTCCAATTACTGTGATGCCGCGCGAGACATTTCGACGCTCTAGTTCATGATACGGAGGCGAGAATTCCGGGTATATCGGGAACGTGTGAACCGTTTTCAAAATCACTGGCGAGATTGTTTCTTGAGCTTATTTGGACCAACTGAATCAAGATTTTCGAAGCATGGCTTGAGCCAATGCCCTGACCCGGGGCCTCTAATTAGCATGAATGGACGTCTCAATTTTAGGTTTCTAACATGCGGATGCCTCTGATTGCTGGAAACTGGAAGATGCACAGGGCAGCTGCCGGCACAATGACCTTCTTCGAGAGCTTTCGGCCACAGGTCGAGTATTCTGAACATCGTGAGATCGTGATCTGCCCGTCATTTCTTGACCTCGAAGGTGCCGTCGCCGCAGCCCACGGCTCGAGAATACAGATTGGCGCCCAGAACCTGTGTTGGGCAAAGGAGGGTGCTTTTACCGGCGAAGTGTCCGGCTCGATGATCCGGGCGGCTGGCTGCACGCACGTGATCGTCGGACACAGCGAGCGACGTAAATATTTTGGCGAGACCGACGAGAGCGCGTTGAAGAAAACTTTGGAGGCTCTTGATGTCGGTATCACCCCTATCGTATGTCTTGGCGAACGCGAAAAGAAAAGCGCAGACGCGGCGATCGTCGAACAATTTGCACACAGCATTGCACCACTCTCGGAAGCGCAGTTCGCAGGAATCGTAATTGCGTACGAACCTGTCTGGGCGATCGGCACTGGAGAGACCGCCTCGCCGCGGTTCGCGAATGATAGCCACCGGCTCATCCGCGAATGCGCGAAAAGCAAGTTCGGGGCAGCAGCCGGGCGGAACGTCCGCATTCTCTACGGCGGCAGTGTCAAGCCTGACAACGCAAAGGGTCTCATGGCCGAGCCTGAGATCGATGGGCTCCTCGTGGGGGGCGCAAGTCTGGATCCGGTAACCTTTGCATCCATTATAAATATTTGAAGCTCAAGCTCCAGAGACGCGTCGAACCCTATCTCAGCATTTAACGGCAGTCAGCGTCTTCTTTTAACGTTTGACGTCTGGGTGGGGTCTTTTCTTTGCAGCTTCCTCACACGGTGCGAGCGCTCACAACCCAGTCACGACTTCGACGTTATCGTCAATTTCCCCGGCATGAATACCTTGCGGGAGGAATTCTTTCGTCTGGGGCAGCATTACGCGTCTCCCCTTTCTATTGAAAACAAGACAGATAGCTGATTATCGGGCAAAGGTCCGGTGTTGGACGCGCGTTTGCTTCCTAAAGAAAAGGAATGAAGAGGAGACCGGGATGACCTGCACATCCACATCTGCGAGTTCCAGCGGGCGCGCCAACGCAGCAGCGGCGGTGCGCAAGCCGTTGCATGTTTTCAGATCACGAAAAAGGAACGCGTCGCCAACATCTTGCAAGCAGGTAAGACAGGAGTGCCACAAGCTTGTCGAGACGCGACTGGAAGTTCCGGGAATGGAAGCCTTCCACAAGATGTTTGCGACTTCTCGCTCGAAATTCGTGGCTATCGCCCGCGCCATTTTGCGAAATAGAGAAGACGCCGAAGATGCTGTCCAAGATGCGTTCCTTTCAGGACATCTCCACCTGCGCAGTTTCGAAGGCCGATCCGCCCTTACGACCTGGTTCACCCGCGTCGTGTTGAACGCCGCCTTAATGATCCAAAGGAAACGCCGACTATCCCGGATCACACCCCTTCCCGAGACCAGCATCTCGCATGAAGCGAATTGGATGGAACGGATTCCGGCCGCGCAACCTGATCCAGAAATGGCTCACGCCGAGCAAGAGACTCTTCAGGTCATCAACGAGATGCTTGGAAAAATGAAGCCTGTGCTTCGACAGGCGTTTACCATGACTTACTACGACGAATTGTCGGGCCCAGAGGCTTGCGCACGGCTTGGTGTTTCAGCTGGGACATTCAAGGCGCGGCTCTTCCGAGCAAGACGACAGCTCCTGAATCAGGCGCAGCGGGCTGTAGTGGCTCCCATCCGTAGGAGCGCTGTTCAGCACCTTGTTGCAAGACCTTTGGTTACACCGTCCTTGGAAGCCTCGTATTCATGACCGTGTCCTCGCTAGCGCTGCATAAGCCTGAATGGCTCACCAGTATGGAGGCCGTCCTCGAAGTGCTCAACGAGGGCGTTGTCATAACCGACGAAAACCAACAGATTCTGTTTGCGAACTCCCATTTTGTTGAAATGACGGGCATTCCTAGGCAAGACCTGGTCGGAAATGCTGCTTCTCGCTTCTATACTTCGCACGATTGGGACTTTCTCACCACGCAGATTGACGCCGCATTTCGACAAGGGCACAACCGCTATCAGTTTTTTCTTCCTAAAGAGGCCGGAGGTCGTTTGCCCGTCATCATCAGTTCCCGAACCTTCGAGAATCTTGGAGGCCGGTTTAGGGTAATTACATTCGCCGACATCTCCGAGCAGATAAGAGCTGAGGAAGAACTCCGAACCGCCAACGCAAGGCTTCAGTATCGACAGATGGAGATAGAGGAAGATCTCCGGCTCGCTGCCCGTGTCCAGAACACCCTCGCACCGAAGTCTTTAGTCCGGGACAAGGTGAGCGTCGACTCTTTTTTCAATCCTGTGCATTCGATCGGGGGCGACTTCGCACTGGTGAACTCGGACGAGGACGGGCGTGTGAGCTTGCTGGTCTGCGATGTTTCCGGTCACGGCATCGGTTCCGCGTTGGTAGCGAACCGAATCTACTCGGAGACGACAGCACACCTGCGCAACGACTTGTCTTTCTCGGGCATGTTTGCGGAGCTGAACCGCTTTCTGATTGAAGACATCGCCGGTTCCGGAATGTTTGTGACGCTGGCTGCTGCCCGAATTGATGCCCAGCATGGGCGTATGCACTTTGCGGGCGCCGGTCATCCTCCAGCGATGTTGGCGCGTCGTGGACAGAATCCCATGATGCTCGAGTCCCGAAGCATGGTTCTCGGTGCGCTCCCCGATGCTGTGGGTGCCGATGTTAGCCAAGAGGTACCGCTCGAGCCAGACGACCGCATCGTCCTTTATACCGACGGGATCACGGAAGTTTTTAATGCTCAGGGAGAGATGCTCGGCATAAAAGGCGTCCGAGAAATCGTAAGAAACGCGTCGGACTTGCCGGCCGAGCGAATGAAAGAACGCATTCTCGAGGATGTTACTGCCTGGAGGTCGGGACCAGCAACGGACGACGTTTCGCTCATGGTGGTGCACGTTCGTTGATCGGAAGGAAAGGTCAGATTAGGGAGGCCAGATGAAGATCAGGACCACGAAGACTTTCATGCCGGTTGCGTTGTTTCTCGCTGCGATCGCAACTGCCGCGGTTTCCGGACAGGAAGCCTCAAATGCCGTGAAGGCGGTCCAACTCACGGGTATGCCCGGGGTGAAAGCGAACGCAAAGGGAATTCTAAGTGTCGAGAACGGAAACCTGCACTTCGTTCATGGCAAAGCAATATCCGATGTAAGTGCGAGCGTGATCCAGGATGTCGTCAGCGGGAGTGACAGCCAAAAGTCCGTCGGGAAGACTGTCGGCGCAATTAGCATGGCTGCGCCATACGGCGGCGGCCGGGTTCTGAGCTTATTCCGCAGCAAGATCGATACGCTCACAGTGGAATACCGGGATGCCGATGGGGCCTTTCACGGCGCGATCTTCACGATGCCACTCGGAACCGCGGAGTTGATTAAGAGGGAGTTGATTGCGCAAGGCGCTCATACCACGGCTCCCGTAGAGCAGGCGGGAAGTCCTCACAGTTCGTCAAGCACGGCGCCCAATAAGGAGCAGAAGCAATGAAACATGTCCGAAAAGTTGGAGTATTTCTGTTTTTATCTGCGCTCTTCTCGCGTGGCTCTGCACTTTGGGCTGGAAAAGAGCACTCCCCGAAGATCAGTACAAGTGCGATTCAGGTTGACATCATCCAATCCGACGAAACAACCGTTCCTACGGAATTCAATGTTGCACTTTACGAGAACCTCATTGGGCAGCTTGAGAAGCGCGGATTTCAGCACGTCTACCGCGAAGGCGACCGCAATGCCTCGAGCGCGACCGACCTAGTCATCCTTCATAGCACGGTGCAGCGCTTCAAACCGGGAAGCGAAAAAACTCGAGAGGTAACCACGGTAGCCGGCGCAACCTCGATCAGCGTTCATTGTCAGTTCACGAACGCGGAAGGGCAACCCCTCCTCGACCAAGATGTAACCGGAAAGGTTCGGTTCTTTGGCGGGAATCTCAGGGCCACTTACGATTTTGCAAA
>DATFQQ010000147.1:0-4470 GCA_035264195.1 Candidatus Sulfotelmatobacter sp.
CTTTTTCACGGCGACTATGCAGTGCGTCTGCGCGATGGCACCGAGCTGGTCCTGAGCCGCAACTGCAGGGAGAAGCTGCAGGAACCGCTGAGCCAGTTTCTGTAAAACTCTCCGGTTCTGAGCCCTAGTGGCGGCCTCAGATTTGTCCGTTTTACCCCGCGCAGTCTGCGATTCACCCCAAACCACTTTTCCATGCAGGAACTCACGCACGTACTATGGCGCATGGCAGAATACGCCACAAATCGGGGACAACACGATTTTCCAGACTACGGCGTGAGCTTTTAGAAAGGAGAATCATCATGTCCAACAAGAGTTTAGGAAAGCTCTTGACCATCCTTTTATCGATAGCTAGCTTCGCTCCGCGAGCCCGGGCACAGGAGAGCTGGTCGTGGCCCGAAAAACCAAAGAATCTTCAGGTATTGCCGAAAGATTGGCCGGGGTCGCGCTTGCAGCCTGTGATGATTGGCTTCACGCGAGCACTGGGTGTTCGTTGCCCGTACTGCCACAAGGGGGAAGAAGGCAAACCGCTCAGTACGTTTGATTTTGCGTCTGACGAAAATCCGAATAAGGACCGCGCCCGTGAAATGCTCCGAATGCTGGGAACAATCGACGATCATCTGAAAAAAATTCAGCCGAGCGGCGATCAGCGCGTCAACATGTGGTGCCACACCTGTCATCGTGGTCGGCCGAGACCGACAACGCTCGAGGAAGAACTCGAGGAACAGTACCGGAAGAAAGGGGTTGAAGCGTCCCTCGATTACTATGCCGATCTAAAACAAAAGTACTACGGGCGAGGACCGTACGATTTTGGGGAGAATTCATTGAACAGTTTTGGCTATGAAGTTCTGAAGAAGGATGCATCGGGCGCGATTCAGGTCCTCCGGCTGAATGCTGCGCAATTTCCGCAGTCGGGCAACGTCTGGGACAGCCTCGCGGAAGCGTACATGAAGTCTGGAGACTTGAAGAAGGCTGAGGAGTATTACCAAAAAGCTCTGACGCTGGATGCCACCAACCAAAATGCCAAAGACATGCTGAAGAAGCTCCAGGAATCCAGGAAAGAATGAATCTATGAAAAACTTTCTGCTGGGGGTATTGGCCGCGCTTGTGGTTCTTGCCATCGGAACGTTCGCATATCTGAGGTTGGGTTTGGCCGAGGTGCGCGCCGATCTGCCTGGATCGCAATTGGAGGGTTACCTCATGTCCACCGCGGTCCATGCATCGGTGCGACGGCACGCACCGGAAGTCTCCAATCCGATCAGACCGACCAATGAGAACCTGATCGCCGGAGGCAAGATGTACCTCGGAGAGTGCGCCGGCTGCCACGGAACTCCCGGCAGTACAGAAAACGAAACCGGAGATTCTTTGTACCCACCGATTCCGCAGTTTCCCAAGGTGGGCACGGAGTACACCGAGGCCCAGGTTTTCTGGGTCGCAAAACACGGCATCCGTCGCGCCGGGATGTTCGCAAACGGCAAGTGGGATTCTGACCAGAAGCTGTGGACGATTGCAGCATTCATCAAGCATATGAACGCTCTTCCCGAGCCTGTCAACGAAGCGCTTACAATGAAGAAGGCCTCGGCCGGTACGCAGGATTCAAGCAAGCAGTGAGATCTCGGTTGCGACCTCAGCCGAGACCCCCATCCAACCCCTATCTATAACTGAAGTCGAAAAGGCGTTAGCACAAGCTCGCGCTTTTCATTCGCCTTTTCGTGGCTCGGTGAGTGTAATTAGGACTTATCCACCGTTGGCGCTCAGATCGCCTCTCTTGACAGGCGGATTTTCTGCGGGTATCAACATTGCGGTGACTCCAGAACTCCAGAACGCACTGAAGCGCCACATGCAGTGGTTCGGCTCGTACAAGAAGTCCGGCGAACTGGTGAAGGTCCAAGTTTGGCTGATCGTCAACAGTGGACAAATCGAGTTTCTTACTGGCAGGGACTCGTACAAAGTTCGGCGGTTGCGCAGGAACCCGCGGGTGATCTGCTACGTCGGAAGTAAGAATGGGCCTGCAGTCGCTGGAAGAGCCCAGATCGTCTCGGACAAGGTCGAGCAGGCACGGGTGTACCGGGCTTATTGGAAAACGCACCCTGTGTTCATGTTGCTGGGAATCGGGCTGCGCGTCTGGATCGAGATGTCACTCGGCAATCGGGTAGTGGTGCGCGTCACCCCGGATGAACCAAACCTGCTGATGGGGGCGTAAATGAGTGATATCGGCATTTATCGCCACCTGACCTGCCACATCGGCTGATGCGGTATGCAATGGTTTCGTCTTCCAAATTGTTCCCTAGCACGATTAATCTTCGGCAACATAAAGCGAGCGAATGGGAGAAGGGGGACGCTTCTCCCATTCGTGTTATTACTCTTCGCGCTCAATGTTGTATTCAGGGGAAGACCGTTGAATGATGGCCGGGGGCGTGGCGTAGGGTGGAATCACGCACGAGGACGAATCACAACGGACCTCTGGCCAAGCGAAAAGTGATTCGTGGCCCTTACTGTCGACGGTACTGACGGACACGAAGAAGCTATCGCCTGGATTGAGTCCGAGCGCCTGAGGGGAGATGACCTGGTCATCGCCCTCGGAAACGACGACGCGGTTACGATAGAAGTTTTCGCCGACCGACCGGGCTGCTACGACAAAGTGATCGACGTCCCCATCCTGAGGTCCGCTGAAGCTAAGCGATACTCCTTTCACTGAATTGCCGCTGGCATTGAAGTCTTGTGGCGCGTCGGGAGCGCGTGCAAGGCTTGCCGCGACGGATCCGATGACTTGCGCAATGGAAGCGGCGTAGGTGGGAGTGATGAACTGGACCAGATCATTGGGAGAATGCTGGTGCGTCGTCACGAACGTAGTGTCCTTGCAGAACGCCGGAATCTGGGCGGGTGGCGGACAGGGGAACGGTCCTCCACAACTGTTATCGACAGGGGATGGAGAACACTCAAATGTCTCCATTAGGCGGACAGCAGGAATGCCGTTGTTCAGGAAGGATACGTGATCGCTGGCACGACCGGGCCGATCTTCGCGCAATTTTGGAGCCATGGCGAGAGATGGAACATACGCTCCTCCCCAAGTTCCGACATAACGCATGACGCCGCGAGCAGCCGAGGTATTGTCCGTGGTACCGTCGGGATCTGTACTGAAGCGTTCGCGTGGAATCCCGGAGGAGTACAGACGGAAGTTTTGAAGGCTGGCTTGCGTGTTGGCAGCAGTATCACCGCCAGGTATGTCGGTATTTAGCATTGCGATGACCTGTGGCGAATTGAAGTAGCGGGTAAGATTGGCGGCGATCTCACTTGAACCAAAAAGTCCTTGTTCCTCGCCGGAGAAAGCCATGAAGACCACGGTGGCATCAAAGTGATGGCCCGCGAACACGCGCGCCAGTTCCAGAACCACGGCAGCTTGCGCACCGCTGTCGTTGCCGCCGGGTGCGTCCGAAGCGGAGTCCAAAACGTTTGAGGTTCGGGAATCGTAATGGCCGCCGATAATCACGAGACGATTGGGATGAGCCCCGGGCAACCACGCGATCACGTTGAACGTTGGCGAATTCGGGCAGTTTGCATGCACGAAGGGATCCAATCGGACTTGCAACCCGGGAATCGCGCTGTACTGGCTGAAGAGGAAGTCGCGCGCGGGTGTCACTCCGCGGCCCGGCTGTGGCTGGTCCGAGCAGGATTGGCGTGTCCCGAAGTTCTCCAACGTCTGTGCGGTGTTGAAGATGTTGTTGGACTTGATGTTGCTGATGATCGCGCTGATTTCTCGGTCTGTAGTGATGCGCGTGTTAGGAGCAAAGCCCACGAAGAGAGCCGCAAGTGCAACCACAAGCAGCAAGCTGCTGTTGATCAGCGTTCGGTTCATTGCATTCTCCTTCTCGGATGAGATTCAGGATTGGAATCGCGGTAGGGCGCGCGAGCCGATGCAGGGCAACGCCGCCGCGAGGTTTGTTCGCTGTGCTCTTCCTACTTCAGGTTCAGAGGCACCTGGGGGTTGACAAAAAACAATCGGAGCATGATCTGTGGCATCCCCTCCGGAAAGCAATCAGGTGGTTGCCGTATAACTTCCGGATTAAGCCCGAGGGGACGCCGTGCCTAGGGGAGGAAGGTCGCTTCGGATTCTGTAGATGGTTTGAGTAGGAGCGGGCTCACGTTGAAGTGCTGCTACCAATTGACTCTCGAAAAGGCCCCGTCCTCTTCATTCCCAGAACATTAGTGAGTGAAACGAGGATATTTCGACAGCTGACGGACCGTTGCCTTGTTCGTAGCCCTGAGTCACTGGCTTGGGCATGGAAACTTGGCTGGCTCGAATCTCTGTACACTATCAACGAATTCATTCGCGGTAGCAGTCCCATTGAGCAACCGTGAATTCACTCCTCTAAGGTATTGGTCGAAAAAAGCCAGCACATAGCTCCTCACCGTCGCGAGAATTGCAGCACGCTTTTCCGCATCGGAGCGGTCGGGCGCCCCGAGCAACGGTAA
>DATFQQ010000148.1:0-11345 GCA_035264195.1 Candidatus Sulfotelmatobacter sp.
AAACTAAACGTCCTCGGCCACATTCTAGCTGAGGCCAATCCGCCGAAAGGCACGGAGCGAATCCTTCGACGAGCTCAGAGCCCGTCCTGAGTTTTATCGAAGGAACGAGCGGAAGATCGAGCCGGTCATGGTGAGCCTGTCGAACCATTGAACGGCTGGAACGATTGGAACGGGCATCAGTATTGAATAGCGCCGGTCCGGGATGTGGCGACGTCGACCCTGCCGGTTTCCGAGCGCAAACCTGTAGTACAAATATCCTGCATTCTGACTGACTGAGAAAGGGCCGAAGAAAGTTAAGACGCAAAAATCTGACCCCGGAGCTTGAACGAGCTAAATGTGCGCATCGAAAACCAAAACGATTGGCATTTGCGTCGTGGCCCCAGTACGAACGACCACGGGAACGGCTGTTGTCGAAGGGTGCGCAGGCGCTGACGGATGCGGAGCTTGTCGCGATATTGCTTCGTGTTGGTTTCAAAGGCACGAACGCAGTTGAATTGGCGCGGCAGTTGTTGAAGCAGTTCGGCTCGCTTCGGGCGATGGTGGAAGCTCCGGTCATCGCGTTGTTGGAGATCAAGGGACTGAAGGGCGCGAAGGCGGCGCAGTTGATTGCGGCGATGGAAATAGCGCGGCGCGTTTCGATGCCTGCGACACGTGGGCAGACGGTAATAAAGAACACGGCGATGGCGGCAGCGTATTTGCGGGAGCGGCTGCGCGGTCTAGCAGAGGAGCAGTTCCGAGTGCTCTATCTAAACCGGCGCAACGCCCTGTTGGACGACGCGCTCATCGCCCAGGGTTCGGTGGACGCTGTCAGGCCATCGCTGCGGAATATTGTGGCAATGATGTCCTCCTCGCGTTCCTTCCCGTGATAAATCAGTTCATACTCGCGCTTCTCCGGCGGGAAAAGGATGCGCGCCCACTCGGGCGAAAGCTCCTCGCCTTGTTGCAGTCGGCGAATGATTTCCTGGCGTTGATCGTCGTTCATGTCAGTCAGTCGTCTTCGAAAGTTTGGTGTGCCGCCCCGATTTGCCCGGAGCGAGGCATAGCAGTTCCAATTCGTCCAGCAATCCGCTGTCCGCGAAGCTAAATGTCGTCTCTTCGCCGACAATCACATGGTCGAGCACCTTCAGCCCAAGTGGGCGGCTGGCGGCGATCAAATCCTGAGTCAGCATCCGGTCTGACTCGCTCGGCTCTGCCGCGCCGGACGGATGATTATGTGCAGCGATCAAAGCCGCGGAGTTCATTTGCAGCGCCCGCGTAACAGCGCACGTTCGGCAAGAACAGCGACGGGTGGCACAACAAGCTTATCTTTGGCGACAACCTGCAGGTGATGAAGAGCCTTCTGGAAATGAAGCGCGCCGGGGACTTATGTAGCGCTGACGGGACGGCCGGCATCAGGCTTATTTATATTGATCCTCCGTTTGCTACAAAACGCGACTTCACCGGCAAACAGGAGGAGCGTGCTTACCAAGACAAAATCGCTGGTGCACGCTTCGTCGAATTTCTGCGCCGCCGTCTTGTATTCATTCGCGAGCTTCTCGCTGACGATGGAAGCACTATCTGCATCTGGATCAAAAGAAGGCGCATTACGCAAAGGTCGTCCTCGATGAGGTATTCGGTGAGCACAATTTCAGGAATGAGATCATTTGGCGAAACACCAATTCCCACAATAAAGCCGAAACCTTTGGGCAGATTCACCAATCACTTTTTCTTTATTCAAAGGCCAACGTATTTTACTTCCGTAAAACCCACCGGCCACGATTCCGAAAGTATATCGAAAGCCACTACCGGCACACCGATGACGAGGGCCGGTATCGCCTCTCCGACCTCACGGGGGATGGAATTCGGGACGGCGACTCGGGGAAAGAGTGGCAAGGCTACAATCCGGCGGCGAAAAACCGCCACTGGGCGATCCCGAGCTACATTTACGAATTCATTGAGGATGACATCTCCAAGTTGCCCCTCTTGAAGAAACTGGATTATCTTCTGGCGATGGACTTCATCGAGCTTCCTGAAAAGGCGGGAGGCCAGCCACAGATCAGGCGTTGGGAGTCAGTTGGGGAAGGCAATCCAATTCAAGACCTCTGGACTTACCAACCTTACACAGAAAGAATCTACGCAGGATCGAACGATGCGATCGACCAAGACGTTACATGGGCTCTTTCGGACGGTGAGGCGAATGGCTACCCGACACAGAAACCGGAAGGGTTGCTCGCGCGAGTCATCCGGTCATCGAGCAAAGAGGGTGACATTGTTCTTGATGCCTTTGCGGGCTCGGGAACGACGTGCGCTGTTGCAGAGAAACTCGACCGGCGTTGGGTTGGAATCGATTGTGGCAAACTTGCCGTTTACACCATCCAAAAACGAATGCTCAACTTGCGGACGGAAATTGGCAATAAGGGCGCGGCGCTGAAGCCCAAGCCCTTCGGGCTCTATAACGCGGGGCTTTATGACTTCTCGAAGCTTAGGGAATTGCCGTGGGATGCGTGGCGATTCTTCGCGCTTCAATTATTCCAGTGCCGAGACGAGGCGCACAAAATCGGTGGTATAGAGCTCGACGGCTATCTGAAAGGCGCGAGCGTGTTGGTGTTTAACCACCAGAAGCAACCAGGCGTGCGGATTGACGAAGAGACCGTGCAAAGCATGCACGAGGGACTCGGATCGAAGGTTGGCAACCGGCTATTTATCATCGCGCCGGCACTGGTATTCGATTTCCAGCAGGACTACCTGACGCTGGATGGCGTGCGCTATTACGCGCTGCGCATTCCGTATTCAATCATTCACGAACTCCACCAGCGCGAGTTTTCGGCGCTCAAGCAGCCAGCCGATGAAATGGCGGTGAATGACACGGTCGATTCGGTTGGCTTCGATTTCATCCGCCGGCCCGAGTTGGACTATGAGGCCACGGCAAACAAGCGCAAGGGCGAGTTGTTCAACGAGGGCGTGATCCGCGTTAAGACCTTCAGAAACGAGGCTGTGGTCCGGGATTCCACGAAGAAGGCCAATCGCGAGACACTTTCGATGGTGATGCTTGATTATGATTACGACACGGAATCCGATGTGTTTGATCTCGATGCCGTGTTTTACGCGGAGGCGATCCAGAAAGCTGGCTGGGAAGTGCGTTTCCCGCTCGAATCGGTTGGCAAGCAGCTCATGGCGGTGTTCGTGGACATCTATGGCAACGAAGCACACGAAGTCATCCCAGCCAGCAAGTTCGGGCTCGGAGATACGAAGGCTCCAGCGAAGCCTATTAAGAAAGCTCCTCAAAAAAGCAGAGAAGTAATCCACCATGAGCACCAAAGGCGATAAGCGCACATTTCGGAACGAAGACCTCATCCTGAAAGTGACGGAGAACATCGACCCGAAGAATTGGGACGAGGGCAAGTATGAAGCGCTTCTGGACGAGCTCTGCGGCTACCGGGAATATCAGAAGGAAGCGATCCGGACGACGCTGCGCTTTTTGCTGGGCGGCAAATACGCCAACCGCCGAGCGCTGGCGAAAGAGAACTTCGACGACAACACGGAGTTGCAGGAGCGTTACGGTTCATGGGCCGGGATGGAGAAGCAGCTTCAATTACCGGAACAGCTCGCCTGCTCGGTGGATCAGGCCACGGGAACAGGAAAGAGTTACGTGCTCTACGGGCTTGCGCTGATCTTGCTGGCTGAAGGTGCCGTTGACCGGGTGCTTGTGCTTTGCCCATCGAACACAATCGAGGACGGCTTGCTGAAGAAGTTCAAGGAACTGGCTGGCAGCAGCGATCTCCGCGATGCGTTGCCCGAAGGCGCGAAGTTCAAGACGCCGAAGATTATCAACGCATCGGAAAGCATCGTAGATGGTTCGATTTGCGTGGAGAATTACCATGCAATTCTGGAGAATACCAAGTCGTCCATCCGCGAAAGCCTGAAGGGCAAGGGCGGGCGGGTGGCTGTGCTCAACGACGAAGCCCATCACGTCGCCAACGAATCAGGGACGACGTCCAAGCGGTGGAAGGAGTTCCTCGAAGACGCCGCCTACGGCTTCAGGATAGTGGTCGGTCTTTCCGGGACATGCTACGTGGCCGACGAATACTTGACAGACGTGGTTCATCGATACTCCCTGCGTGAGGCCATCGAACAAACGTTTGTCAAGAAGGTGGAATATGTGGACGAACTCCCGCCCGCTGCGGAGAAGCCGGAGGAGAAGTGGCAACTGGTTTACAATCGGCACAAGGATTGGAAGAAGAAGCTCAAGGCCAGAGGCATCCGTCCGCTCACGATTGTCGTCATGCAGAAGATCAAAGACGCAGAGCGCGTCGCGGAGGAATTGCAAGAGTTCCTGAAGGAGTGGGAAGGTCTCAAGTCTGACCAGGCGGCGGCAAAAGTTCTGTGCGTTACATCGGCGGCAAAGCACCAGCCGAATGTTGCCAAGCTCCGAACCGTGGACAGTCCGGCGAGCAAGGTCGAATGGATCGTGTCGGTCTCGATGCTCAGTGAAGGCTGGGACGTGAAGAATGTTTTCCAGATCGTTCCGCACGAGGAACGCGCCTTCAACAGCAAGCTGCTTATCGCTCAGGTTCTTGGGCGTGGCTTGCGGCGCCCTGATGGTTGGAAAGGGGACGAACCTGTCGTTACGGTGTTCAATCACGATTCTTGGTCGAATCGGATAAAACATCTCGTGAATGAAATTCTAGAGATCGAGCGGCGCCTGACATCCACGGTTGATCCGGCATCGCCTCACAACTTCGGTCTTCACAATCTCGATTATACACGTGAAGAGGATGTCTCTACATACGCCAAAAAGGGCGAATACAAACTTTTCGAGGACGGCTACGTCGACCTCCCGACTCAGGTTGAAGCAGAGGACGTAACGGTTGGGTTTGAACGCGCTGTGTCTGGCGAGCACGTGAAATTCAAGACAATGATTCAGCACAAGACATGGACTGTCGAGGAGGTCGCGGAGGAGATGTATCGGCGACTGAAGTCGATTGACATCGAGTCGGCAGACGCCAAAGACCCAAAGGATCGCACGAACTACGCAAAGAAGTTCCCGTTGGCAAAGTGTGAGGAGATTGTCGCGGTTTCGCTGAAGCGCTTGAAGATCAAGAATAGCAAGGTCACTGACGAGAATCGCCAGCGTTTTCTTCAGGCCTTGGGGACACTCCGGCGCAAGGAAGCGAAGCGGGTGGTCTATAAGCTCTCGCCCCAAGCCCTCTCGCCGGTGAACACCTCCACCCGACAGGTTGAGAGTTGTAGTGCGGCTGAGCTGCGTCGTGGATCGAAGACTGTGTTCTACGTTCCGGGTTGCGAGACTACGCTGGTTGATGAGCAGAAGGAGTTTTTCCATGAGGTGGAAGACCCCGATGGCGACTTCCGCGGTGGGCGTGAACAAGTCAATAGGACCGCGGACTTTAAGACGCCAGCAAACCTCGTCATAGCCGATGCTACTCCCGAGCGAAAGTTCATCCGTGAACTGACCAACCGAGAGAACGCCGCGACGCTCGACGCATGGCTCAAAAATACGCCAATAGGCTTTTATTCAATCGAGTACGCATGGAAGAAAGGTAACAAACCCAAGCGCGGCGAGTTCAGTCCTGATTTCTTCATCAAGCAGGGCAACCGGATCTTCGTTGTAGAGATCAAGGGGGACGAGGAGATCGGGGATCCCTCGCCTGATAACGTCAAGA
Organism: Candidatus Sulfotelmatobacter sp.; assembly: GCA_035264195.1. GTDB lineage: Bacteria > Acidobacteriota > Terriglobia > Terriglobales > Acidobacteriaceae > Sulfotelmatobacter. The sequence goes on from DATFQQ010000148.1 coordinate 5,661, forward strand.
AGCACGAGTACGCGATGGAGCACTTCAAGCAGCTCAATCGGTGGCTTGAGAAAGCAAAGATCCCGACGCGGTATCAGTTCAATATGATTTCAACGAAGAACTTCAACGCGTTCTTCCAGAAGCTGCGCACAGCTGATGCGGTGGGTTTTCGTTCAGACCTCGACGTTGCGATGACCAAGGCCGCGAAGGCAGGGGCTGAGCGACGATAGCGAAGTCAAACAATTATTCATGACACGAGATCCTCAGAAGCGTGCCGCAGACATGCCGTCCCGCGCCCGCCGCCATTTTGTGGCTAGTCACTACTGGTACATCACTCACGTTTTTTTTCTTTACGGGTCTCCCTATTCGCCTCATAATGGTCGTTGACACTCGCTAAGTAAACTGCCTGATAGGTCTCGGAAGGAGAATGTGAGCAGTTAGTTGCCTTCTTCTAGGATCTAGGATCTTTAAGCTCATGGACGCTCACAGGCAAGCCAATCTGCTCGCTACGGAGAAGTTCCTGAAAAGGTGCCGAGCCGACCATAGGTAAATGCGAAACATCTCAGACCAGATCGTTCTTTCGGCGACGGACCTCTCCAACTTCCTGAACTGCCGACACCGTACGGCACTGGAGCTCGGGGAGGCGTATGGCAAACGGACCCGTCCCTACTTCCACGATCCTGTCCTTGAAGCGCTCTTCGCGCGCGGCCTGGAGCACGAACACCAGTACGTCGAGGCTCTTGAAGACGCCGGTCGGTGCATGGTCAATCTCGCAGAGATCAGGGACAGAACCGAGGCGGTCGCGCGCACGGTGGATGCCATGGGCGCCGGAGCCGACGCTATCGTCCAGGCCGCGCTTGAGGATGGGAATTGGTACGGCCGTCCAGACGTTCTGCTGAGGACTGATGCCCCCAGTGCCTTCGGCGCCTGGGCATACGAGGTCGCCGATACGAAGCTCGCGCGCGAGACGCGTGGTGGGACCATTCTTCAACTGGGGCTCTACTGCGAGATGCTGGCGCGCATTCAGGACCGCCCGCCCGAGCGGTTCTATGTAGTCACTCCAGACACAGCTGCGCCCATTCAGGAGTATCGGGTGGACGACTATGCCGCTTACTTTCGCCTGATCCGCGGGCGGCTTGAGCAGGCGGTCGGTGAGGACGATGATGTCCTTGCAGCCGCGAATTACCCCGAGCCCGTGGACCACTGCGACGTTTGCCCATGGTCAAGTGTCTGCAGCCAGAAGCGGCGAACGGACGACCACCTGTCTCTGGTGGCCGGCATCTCTCGCCTTCAGCGGCGTGAATTGGAAGCACACAAAATCTCGACGCTCGCCGCACTCGCAGAAATACCCTTGCCACTTGTGTTCAAGCCTAAGCGCGGCGCCGCAGCCACGTTCGAGCGCGTGCGCGAGCAAGCTCGCCTACAGCTCGTCGTACGAGAGACGCAACAGCCGGTCTTCGAGGTACTCCAGCCAATCGAGCCGGAGAAAGGCCTCTGCCGGCTGCCGGAGCCGTCACCTCACGACCTGTTTCTTGATCTTGAAGGTGACCCATTCGCGGGTGAAAGCGGACGAGAGTACCTCTTTGGTATCGTGAGCCTTGGCGCGAGGGACGAGCCGGTCTATCGAGCGTTCTGGGCCGAGACCCAGCAGGAGGAACGCGCCGCATTTGACTCGATCATGTCCCTCATCATGGAAGCGTGGGACAGCGATCCTGGCATGCACGTGTATCACTACGCGCCATACGAGCCGTCAGCCTTCAAGCGCCTGTCATGCCGCTACGCGATCCGCGGACAAGACGTTGATCGTCTCCTACGCGGCGGGCGCTTCGTGGATCTCTATCACGTGGTCCGACAGAGTCTGCGCGCTGGGGTGGAGCGCTACTCGATCAAAAACATGGAGCAGTTCTATGGCTTTACCCGCTCCGTTCAATTGCTCGACGCAAGCCGTAGCCTTCGCCTCATGGAGCAGGCACTGGAACTTGGTCGACTTGATATCGTAACGGCTGAGGTTCGGTCGGCGGTCGAGGGCTACAACGGTGACGACTGTTTATCGACCCTGCGACTGCGCGATTGGTTGGAAACGCAGCGCACGGTTTTGACTCGCGACGGGATCGACATACCCAGGCCGGCTGCCAAAGAAGCGGAAGCCTCTGAGTCCGTAAGCGAGCGGGAACAGCGCGTGGCGGCCCTCCGAGAGCGATTGCTCGCTGATGTGCCTATGGAGTCATCGGAACGCACGCCGGAGCAGTGGGCGCGTTGGCGGATCGCGTACTTGCTCGACTGGCATCGCAGAGAAGAGAAGGCGAATTGGTGGGAATACTACCGCCTGCGCGAGATGCCTGAGGAAGATCTTTTCGACGAGCCGAGTGCAGTTGCCGGCCTCGAATTCGTTGACAGGGTGGAGCTCGTACGGAACAAGAGGACCGAGAAGCCCACGGGTTCCGTCATCGATCGCTACCGATACCCTCCTCAGGAAATCGAGATTCGCGTCCGCAATGACCTCAAACAAACGGATGGATCTGATTTTGGTGACGTCGTTTTTGCGGACCGGGCTGCGCGGACGCTGGACATCCGAAAGGGAAAGAAGCACGCCGAGACGCATCCAACAGCGCTCTTTGCGCACAGCCATGTACCGGCCGAAGTTTTAGAGGACGCGATCTATCGTGCGGGACAGGCCGTTGCCGCTGGCGCCGGTGCCACACTCGTTCAGCGGCTGCTCCGTGCGGACACTCCGACGCTTCGCTCGACGCCATTCGCCCCCCTCGATGGAGAGCCGGCAGTGGAGTTCGCGGTCCGTATCGCAAAGGAACTCGACAACACGGTGTTGGCTATTCAAGGCCCCCCCGGCGCAGGAAAAACTTTCACGGGCGCTCGAATGATCTGTGCTCTCGTTCAGCAGGGAAAACGTGTGGGCGTCACCGCAACCAGTCACAAAGTCATTCGGAAGTTGCTGGACGATACGGTCAAGATGGCGGCCACGAACGGCATTGCGATGAGACTGGCGCAAAAGATCGGCGATGACAGGGAAGCAGAGCAAAACAGTGCCGGCGGAATAATTGAGATCGAAGATAACGCAGCGGCTCTGACGCTCCTGAAAAATCGCTCCGCCGAGGTCCTTGGTGGAACCGCGTGGCTGTGGGCCAGGGAGGACTTTGCTCAGGCGGTGGACGTATTGTTTGTTGACGAGGCGGGACAGATGTCATTGGCCAATGTGCTGGCCGTGGCCCAGGCCGCGGCCAGCCTCGTGTTGCTCGGGGATCCACAACAGCTCGAGCAGCCTAAAAAGGGGAGTCACCCTGACGGGGTGAACGCCTCCGCTCTCCAACATATTCTTGGCGAACACCAGACGATCCCCGCTGACCGCGGAATCTTTCTACCGGTCACCTGGCGGCTCGCGCCGAGTATCTGCGCGTTTACGTCAGAGGTGTTCTACGAACGACGGCTGACATCGAAGCCTGGCCTGGAAAAACAGCAACTCACTGGCGGCCTATTCACCGGGAGCGGCTTGTGGGTCCTGGAGGTGGACCATGATGGCAATCGCAACGCGTCTGACGAAGAGGTAGAGGCAGTTGCAGACCTAGTCGCGAAGTTGACGGCTCCGGGCGCACGGTGGATCGATGAGCACGGCGTCGCAAAGCAGACGACTGGCGACGAGATTCTCGTCGTCGCACCTTACAACGCCCAGGTAAGCCGTCTCTCTGACCGGCTGAAGGACACCGGCGTTAACGTCGGGACGGTAGACAAGTTTCAAGGCCAGCAGGCCCCGATCGTGATTTACTCGATGGCGACATCGCGCCCAGAAGAAGCACCGCGCGGTCTCGAGTTTCTCTACAGCCTAAACCGCCTGAATGTCGCAACCTCGCGGGCTCAATGTGCGGTGATACTTGTGGCGAGCCCACAGCTGTTCGTGCCCGACTGTTCCATTCCGCGACAGATGAAATTGGCCAACGGATTGTGCCGGTACCGTGAGCTAGCGCAGTTTCTCGCTATCAAGTGACTATACCAAGGTAGCGTGTAACTGACCGAAGGCAAGAATGTTCGTTATTTATGTCGGTGACGCAGCCGATGTCGTTAAGCGAATTCGTTCTCAACATTGCTCGGGCAACGTTGAGGGATCCGCTTGCCGCAGGCACGTGGCACAAAAGAAGGGCTATCGGCTAATCTCTACCAAACGCCCAAGTGGAACCACTAGGGTGCGGTTAAACCTGCCTACCCCACGGGAAGGCGAAGAGCAAGTTTCGATCTATATTCGTGCCGGTAAATGGCGTTACTGCTTGTGCGAAACTCCCGTCGAAGCAAATGACTTTCAATGGTACGTTATTGAGAAGCTGAATCCCTTGCTTAATGTAACCCGGAAAGGCTGGGAACCAAAAGCCAAAACAAGATATGAAATTCTAATGCAAAACCTAATCAGTTCACGGGAATTTAGTTATGATTAACTGAGATATCAGCCGACCGGTCCTGGCGTTTACGTTCTGTCTCATGAATCTGAACCCAAATAGGCACCTGTTTTCGTTGCTCTGAGTAGCACTGTTGTGACGAAACGGAGTCGGAATGAAAAGTTTTTTAAATTGTGAAAAGGTAGCAGGGTGATAACCGGCGCACGACTGTGGTCAATTAGCCTTGTTATTGTGGCTTTCTCGGCCGTCAGTGCGGCCGCTGGGGCGTCCAGTACAAAGGAAATTCCTAACGCCTCTGGGGCCGAGTGGGAGGCAAGCAAGCTCAGTCCTTCGCGGTCAGGACTCTTGATTCTTATAAGGCGTTGCGGATTGAATACGAAGGAGCACATTACCACGTCACCTCACGGGGGAATGAGCGCAAGGCGGTCTTTCGCGACGACAATACCCGGTCTTCGAGCTGCTACCCCAACGATGAAGTAGGCGGTGTTCAAGTGCATTCTAATTCATACGCAACGGATGGATCGACAGTTTCTGCTAGCCATTTCTTGCACAAGCAACAAAGCTAATTTTCCCATCCATATCTTCCTGTTAGTCTTACGAATTGACACTCGCCAAAATATTCCTCTCGAATCCCTCCCCTGTCTTTACGAATGCGCACTAGTGTTTGAAGCTCCTTCTCGCCCATTGGGAAGACGAGATAACCGGGTACCGTTAAAAAAAAAGAATCTTGGGGTCGCATCTTTACCATTGACATTCACGCCTCTCCAGAGTGAAGGTGACACCATGCCGGGGCCGTTAAGGATCTTGTTTTCAGAGGCTTATTATCACGTGGCTCGCGGAAACGAAGAAGGGCAATTTTTCCGAACTATACAGGTCGCTCTGTCTTTTTTAGAAAAACTCGCAGCTTCACGTCAGATTTAAAGAGGACTGTGGCAAAAAATTGAAAAATCTCTGTCATAGGTAAAGATTTGACCCTAACCCTTGCTGTGTGATCAATTCTTATTGCCGTTTCCAGATAGCGTATTTGATGGACGGCTTGGGTTCAACCACGGCGTTAGAAACTGAGCCCGATGGACATACTTGTGAGCAAACCCAAGTCCAACTGGACGAGCTTTTAGCCGAGAGGGAGAAGATCAACACGCGAATTCAGGAGATCCTGGACTCCCGCGGGAACCAACCCCGCGATATCTTTCCAAATAATAAGGAATCTTGGGGTCGCATCTTTATCGTTGACATTCAGGCCTCTCCAGAGTGAAGGTGACACCATGCCGGGGCCGTTAAGGATCTTGTTTTCAGAGGCTTATTA
>DATFQQ010000149.1:0-3117 GCA_035264195.1 Candidatus Sulfotelmatobacter sp.
CTTTCTCGCCGCTGGCAAGCTTCGGGGCTAAGGACCACAGCCTCGAGCCGTGTTATTACTACTAATACCACAAAGGTGTGTTGTAATAGCCATACACGCGCTCGTCGTTACTGCGGTTAGACCAGTCCCAGTTCTCATACCTACCAAACTTGGGTGCCCCTTGCAGTCGCTGTAGATCCGGCATGTCGAATGGGTATACGGGATATATTTGAGGCTGTAGAAGATCCTGTAGCTGTTCTCTCAAGAGTGACGAGTTCTCTTCCGTTTTTTTGATATCTTAGCCTTCCGGAGATGGTCGGCAACCCACTTCTCTGTAAGCTTGTCGAGTTCGTCGAGTTGCGCCTGGGAGTAGTTTTCCGGATCGTAGCCCATGTCAATCCAGTCAAGTAAGAACCCCTCGACCTCGTGGCGGGCAAAGTCTGAGTGCAGTTTCTGGATGCGCTGGACGGATTGATCGAGATCGAGCCGTTGTTTTCGCGCCGAACGTTTTGCGTCAGGCCAGATCAGTTGACGTCGTTTAGCGTCGAGTTGCACGTCCTCCAGCAAATCCCAGAGCACATCGTGTATCTCTATGCATTGCTGGCCCTCACGCGAACCCATCCACTCAAGGAATCCGTCGACAAAAGGGTTGTCCCCGAAGATACTGTCTTGTGGTTGTTCGCGACGTTGCTTGCCCATGAGGTCGTCAAACAGGTTTGGGCCGTCACGGCCCGTTTGGATTGGCGCGGTGGCGCGTGCTCCTGGATATCCATCGTGCCGGCAACGCGCCGGAATACTCGTGGCCTCCGATTCCCGCAACACAGCGCGTCTCGTCTTAGCCGGATCATGAGCCCTAGCATGGTTAACGAATTGTGAATCTATGGTGCCTATTGGGTGACCCGACCCAACTTGAACCATGGATACGACCATGCCGGATCGGGCGCTGTCACTATCGTTGTGGGGCATCTGGTGGAATGCAATCCTTCTTTTGCGCCCGGCATTCTCGCGTCTGCGCACCTTCATGTGGTTCATCACCGCCGTGGCCGGCTTGACGGTGCGGGTGGATTTGCTCGGCGTCACCAGCATCGTGCGAGCCTTGAATCTGCGATCCAGGCTCTACACCAAGCTGCTCCAACATTTTCACAGCAGCGGCATCAAGCTCGACCGGCTTGCGGCCTTGTGGGCGCGAACTGTGCTGCAGCTGTTCCCAAGCCCTGTGCGGGTCAATGGCCGGTTTGTCTTGGTCGGGGACGGCATCAAAGCCCCCAAGCGCGGCAAGAAAATGCCAGCCGTAAAGCTTTTGCATCAGCAATCGGAGTCGAATACCAAGCCCGAGTACATCATGGGGCATTCCATGCAGGCTGTCGGCTTGCTCGTACACGCGGCCAAGAGCGTCTTCTCTGTGCTGCTCGCCGTGCGCATCCATGAAGGTCTGGTATGGTCCAACCGCGATAAGCGCACCTTGCTCGACAAGATGCTCGGCCTGCTCGACATTCTGGCTTTCAAGGTTCCCTTCTACTTTGTCGCCGATGCCTACTACGCCGCCGGCAAGGTGGTGAACGGGCTGCTCAAGCAAGGCAACCATCTGGTGACCCGGGTCAAATCTAATGCGGTAGCCTACGCTCCCGTTACGCAGAAGAAAGGCCGAAGGAAAAAGGGCCGACCCAAGACCTACGGCAAGAAGATAAAGCTCAAGTCTTTGCTCGCGAATGTCAAATCGATGCAGCAGGTTGCCAGTCCGGTTTACGGCGAGTGCAACGTCACTTTGCGCTGCTGCGTCTGTGATCTGTTGTGGCGCCCGGCGGGTCGGCTCGTACGCTTTGTGGTCGTCATCCACCCCACTAGGGGGTCTTGCATCCTGATGTGCACCGATACGTCGCTCAGCGCCGTCGAGATCATTCGGCTTTATGGCCTGCGCTTCAAGATCGAGTGCAGCTTCAAGCAGGCGGTACGCCAGATCGGTTCATTCGCCTACCATTTCTGGATGAAGGACATGATTCCGTTGCGCTCCCGCAATGGCAATCAATATCTTCATCGCAAGTCGGACGATTACCGAAACCGTGTCAAACGCAAAATGCGCGCATATCATACCTTCATCCAGGCCGGCGTTGTCGCCCAGGGGTTGCTCCAGTATCTCGCTGTGGCTGCTCCAAAGCTGGTTTGGGACACCTTCGGCTCCTGGCTGCGAACCATTCGTCCCGGAATCCCGCCCTCCGAATTTGTCGTCGCAAACGCGCTCCGCCAGACACTTCCCGAATTTCTCATGGCTCCCGCAAAGAGCGATTCTCTCACGAAATTCATCGCTGAGCGGCAGGACACAGCAAATATGCGGATTTTCCGCTTGGCTTCGTGAACAAAAAGACGGACTCTTGAGAAAGTACCTAGCCAAAAATATTTGAAATTTCAGTTGCCGCGCGCGCCGCGCGCGCCGTGCGCGGCGTGCTCCAACTTCTGCGTGGAGTATCCGAGGATGGCTCGGGTTCCGCCCGTCTTGCTGTCCACGTAGATGAACGCATCGCCCTCGATGCGGTATTGCCCCTTCCATTCGATGGTGAAGTTGGCGTCGGTCTCTTCGATGTGGATGGGTTGGGGGTCGCCGTCCCGTGCCAGTGGTGCGGCAAGCCCGTCGTCTTTATCGAGCAGCCAGGCATCTCCGGTCTCGGTCGAGAACAGGATAAGCTGACCGATCGTGACGATTCGTCCGTCGTGTCTGGCGGCGCAGCGTTGAACATAGCGTACCTCATCGGCGAGACGAAAGTCCTTACCGTCAACCATGCGCTTGCCTGGTGCACGCTTGATGGGTCTTCGGGGGGCGGTCATGGACCTGTTCACCAAGCTGCTCGGCGATCTTCTCATCTTCGTCTATCACTGCTTCGATCGCATTGTCATTCACGGCTACCTGAGCGGACTGTCGCGGCCTGAGCAGGTCGTCTACTTTTTCCGCCAGGTCCTCGGTGTCCCGGTGGTGAGCAAGGAGGTCTTGAGCCAGCGGACCACCGACTACCAGGCCTGGGTCGAGGCATTCGCCCGCAATCATGACGTCGCGATCGAGTGGGCCGAGAAGGGCGTGCGCAAGGAGGACTATGTTCAACCCTGGCTACGCAAGATGGTGCGAAGGAACGCTTACGGCGTCTACTT
>DATFQQ010000150.1:0-2128 GCA_035264195.1 Candidatus Sulfotelmatobacter sp.
CTGGGCGGCAGTACCCGTGTCGTGGTCCTGGACAACCTCAAAGAAGGTGTACTGGTCCCCGACATCTACGATCCCACTGTGAACCCGCTGTATCGCGATGTGCTCGCTCATTACGGGGCGGTGGCCCTGCCTTGTCGGATCCAAGATCCCGATCGCAAAGGAAAAGTTGAATCCGGTGTGGGACACGCGCAGAGAACTCCGCTCAAAGGAAAACGCTTCGAGAGTTTGGAAGAAGCGCAAGCCTATTTGGATCGTTGGGAAACTAACTGTGCCGATACCCGAATCCATGGCACCACCAAGCGGCAAGTGGCAGCCATGTTTGGCGAAGAAAAACCCGCTTTATTGCCGCTACCGCTCGAGCCGTTCCGCTACTACCAGTTCGGTCAACGCACGGTGCACCTGGATGGCTGCGTCGAAGTCGATGCCGCCTATTACAGCGCGCCCCCGGGTTGGATCGGGCGCTCCCTGAACGTGCAGTGGGATAGCCTCTTCGTTCGCCTCCTCGATCCCAAAACCGGACAGCTCATGCGCGAGCATCTCCATCACCAGCGAGGCCAGCATGGCTTCGACCAAAGAGATCGTTCTCCACGCACTCCTCTACGCGTACATCAGCTGCTGTGGCGAAGCGAACAAGCCGGCTCCCACATCGGCATCTTCTGTCGTGCCCTTCATCAGGGCCAAGGCCCGGTCGCGGTTCGCCGCATCCAGGGAGTGCTCGCCCTCGCCAAAAAATTCGGCACGCCCGCGGTGGACAAGGCCTGTGCTCTGGCTCTGGAGATGCGAGTACACCAATACAGCTTCGTGAAGCATTACCTCCAGCATTGTCCCCCGGCTCCTTTGAGCCTGCAGCAAGTCGATCCCTTGATCCGCAATCTGCTCGAGTACCGTGACCTGATTCAGCAAAAAACTAAGGAGAACTCCATCCCATGAATCTGATCGAAATGAACCGTGCTTTACGGCAACTCCGACTCGGTGGTATGGCCGCTGTGCTGGAAACTCGTTTGCAGCAGGCCCAGGCTGAAGCTATGGCGCCCATCGATCTGATCGCCTGCCTCATCTCCGATGAACTCACTCGACGCAGTGACCGCTTGCTCGAACGACGGCGCAAACAAGCCGGCTTTCGCGACCCGCAAGCCACTTTGGATAATTTTGATTTCGACTTTAATAAGAAGATGAATCGTAGTCTGGTCTTTCAGTTGGCTACCGGCAACTTCATCGCCAAGCACGACGACGGACTTTTTCTCGGTCCACCAGGCACTGGCAAGAGCCACCTGGCACAAGCCATCGGCCAGGCTGTGATTCAGCAAGGATATCGCGTCCTTTACCGCGAGACGCACGTGCTCCTGGAGGAACTCGCGGAGGCCAACATCGACGGCACCCGCAAAGACTACATGACCACATTAGCTTCCATGCCTCTGCTCATCATCGATGACTTGGGCATGCGAAAGTTGCCTCTCACTGCAGCCGAGGATCTACTGGAAATCGTCATGCGACGTTATCAGCGTGCCAGTACTGTGGTGACATCCAATCGTCCCGTTGAAGACTGGGGCAAGCTGTTAGGCGATACCGCGGCCGTAAGCGCCATGTTGGATCGTCTGCTCCACCATGGCCATATTCTGAAATGTGGCCCTCGCAGTTACAGAACCAAAATCGGGACGAGCGTAGCGGACCTCACCACGGCAGGAGTGAATCCGTGATCCTTTCCGTTGACCTTATACACTTGCCGAATCCATCCTCGGCAGGTAAAACAAACAGTGCATACTGGAAACGCGAAAAGCGCAAACTGGGAGATGCTGTAGGTCAACCCAACTCCAGATCGTCGTTTCTACGCGTTCCTGGTGAAAAAAGTTTTCCGAAAACAGCGACAGGCTGGAAAAATCAGAAAACGAGCAGAATGAGAAGCACCCACAATTACCGTCCGGAGTCCGTTTCTAATGGCCGGTTTTGACCCGTCCACAAATGGCCGGTTTTGGGGTGACCACTGAGGCTTGGGAGAACCTGTCGTATCAGTAAAAGCAAAATTCAGCGCCTACTGGCGAATGCTCATTGGGTGTTCAAGGACGGCCGTTGGGTCAGACAGAAGCCCCACCAACCGCCTGACACAGTTCAATAGACTGTCCCAGGTCGA
>DATFQQ010000151.1:0-9832 GCA_035264195.1 Candidatus Sulfotelmatobacter sp.
CAGCTCGATCGGAGTGGTCCAGAGAGGACGGTTTGCAGCGGTCTCCCGTAGCGTTTCATTAAAGGGAGCGGCCAATTTGAAGAAGAACCACGGTAACTTCTTAACCGGAAGTGACGGTTTAGCCGTCACCCTGCGGATGGCCGCGATCATCCCAGTCCCATCCCTGTCGAGAAAGCCGCGGAAATGAAAGCAGGCGAAAGCCTCCAGTTCTGCCTCGCGATCCATCAGCTCAGCGAAAACCTCGCCGGCATCGGGTAGATAAGCCCACGTGTGCGCGACACCGGATTCTCCAGGATAGGTGATGCTCGTCACTGGACGATTCGGTGTCACCATGGCTTGGGAAAACCAGTTGCCGCCAGGCTTCGGACCAAAGAAGTCGCCGAAGCGCACAATCAGCGAGCGAACTCCTTGCTTGGAGGCGTCCTTCAGCTTCTTTTCGAGCTCGATCCGAATTTTTCCCTTCCGTGTGGTGGCATTCTGCGGCGAATCCTCGCGAAGAGTGGGGAACGCGTCAGGCCCGTAGTTATAGATCGTACCGGGCAGAAGAATTCGCGCTCCGCTCGCCTTTGCCGCGGCGATCGTATTGTCGATCATGGGCAGGACCAACTTGGCCCAATTCCGGTAACCGGGCGGGCTCACCGCGTGCACAATGGTGTGCACGCCATTTGACGCTTCAACGACGGATGCCTGGTCCATAGCATCCCCTTTAATCCAGTCCCACCCCTGCGCTCCGGAGGAGGGACTTTTGCCGCGGGCGAACGCGCGGATTTTCCAGCCATGCCGGGCGAGCGCGAGGGCGGTTTCGCCACCGATACCGCCAGTTGCGCCGAGTACCAGAGCGATTCGAGTCGATTCTGCCATTTCTTCCTCCAACAATCTATCGTCGATAGATAATATCTGCCATTGATAGATTGCGTTGTCAACAAAAAGGTTTGGGCATTCTATCAGTGTAAATTCCCGCTGGCGTCATCTCGACGCCGATAGGGGAAGCCATGATGATTACTAGCTTCCCAAACTTCCGCAAACCCTAACACGCTGAACTGGCGGCACTTACACACGACGGCGAGTGGTAAATGGAAAATGATGGAAAATGGCAGCCCCCGCGCCACTCAGTGGGAGTGGGGCGAGCGCACTTCTACGGAAAGCCGACTCTTCGGCCGAATGGACGAGGACGATAGTTTCCGAGTAGCCAACGAGAACTAAGCCGCTGACGCGGCAGACGCTTCGCGTGCTAGACTCCGCGAGTCATGCCTCAACCTGACATTTTGAGCGCGTTTTCCACTTTCGCCCTCCTGTTGGCAACTACCGTAAATTCTGTCGCTTACAAGGCGAAAGCGTATTCAATCCCCATAGCACCGCGTCTACCGCAATCGCTAGCGGCTTCCTTCTAGCCTGCTTATCGAAAATGCCTCATGCTGACGGCTTGATTCACGGACGATTTCCTGCCCGAGGCATTTCCGATCAAGCCTAGCGACGATTCGTTCACAAACTACGTGCATCGCACATTGCAATTCCCAGGTTAAAGCGTATCCACCGTCAATCGCTTTTTCCAGCGCGGCAAGGAGACCTCTCTGGCCGCCTCCGAAAGCCTGCCTTGGTTACGCCTCAATTTCTGCTGGGCTCGGGTGCTCCAGGAACAGGAAGCAAGCGCATTACTTCTCGTTTGCAGACAAACCATTCAGTAGAAAGAGAATCGATGATCGCCTGTCAGAAGAACCGTAAGAGGTCGGCGCGCTAAACTCGGAGCGGCCCGTGAAATCTCGGAGGGAATCCCCACGTCGGTAAGATGGTTGGCACATACTTTCGGGTTGAAAACTGACTGGTCAGGCGGCTTGATATCCGGACATAGATGCAATTCCGGTGGTTAGAGCGCTCCGGCAGCACCACGGGCTAACCGGGAAATTGATTAGCGGAGCACTGGGACCTCAGCGAAACGCGCCCGGAAGTAATCCTTTTTCTGCTTCGGCCCCGAAAGCTCATGAATTGAGCCTCACGCGATACTCAAGGCGGGCAGAAGCTGCGCGAGACAAAATCTCGTGCGGTTGGTTCAGGCAGCTGGCGCGGCCTTCTGCAGTGGATGAAGTTGTAAAAAGGCGGCTGCAGCGTCGCGGGCACGCCGCGCGATTTCGCGGGGGTTCGGTCGCTCGGCGACGCCCAGCAGCAGGCTGACCATCAAATCGCCCCAGAGCAGCCCGGCGAACTGCTTGGCAAGTTCGGCCGGACGCCCTGCCAGCAGTCCGGACGCTTGGGCTCCAGACATGATTTTACGTAAGGCGGCGCGGCTTCTCTCGCGTGCAATGGAGTCGAGCGCGCGCGCCACTTCGGGGGCGTGGATCACCTCGGAGATCGCGAGCCGGAATACGGCAATGACTGTGGGATCGGTTGCCTCGCGGACGACCTTCGTCCCGAAAGAAGCCAGCACCAGCGCCAGGGTCTCGCGATCGCGCAGGGCGGGCAAGTCAGCAGGCACGTCGAATCGCTTGGCTCGCTCGCTGATGCAGGCGATAAGCATTTCCTGTTTGTCGCCAACTAGCGTGTAAAGCTCTCGCTTCGAAACGCGCGCGCGCGTCGCGATCTCAAGCATGCTGGCCGTTGCATAGCCGCTCTTCATGAACGCCCTAAAAGCCGCATTGAGGATGCGCAGGCGCACCGCGGTCTCGTCGCCGCCTTCCTGGCGCCTTTTTGATGTTGATGCCGCAGCCATGATACTCTCCTTGAGGACGTGGTACCGTATAGTACCACATCTTATTCTGTAAGATAGTTTGCACCAGCTTCGGGTTGTTTGTCGCGCTTTTTTGTCCGGTGTAACCTTTTCTCCTCGCAAGCGTCTAATCCAGCTGGTGGTACCCATGGGTACCACTGGATGTTCGAAAGCCCATATCACGAGCAGCCCATAATCAGAGGCGGACCGGCTCTTAACGGCGGCCAAACCAGGAATTTTTGTTGAAGGTTGCGTATGAATAGCATCTCAAGCGTTGAGTTAAGTCACCCGATTAAGACCGAGGGGCGCCGGATCTGCGGCCGTTCACCGCAGAAATCAAAAACCTGGTCGAGTGCGATGAACTGGGTCGCCATGACCATGCTGACTGGTGATCGCGCTAAATACATTGGCCTCATCTTCGCCATTTCGTTCAGCTCTTTCCTCATCACACAGCAGGCATCGATCTTTGCGGGTCTGATGAATCGCACCAGGTCCCAGATTCTCGATGTCACAGACGCCGATGTCTGGGTCATGGATCCAGCAACCCAATATGTGGACGAGGTCTATGCGCTCAAGGACAGCGATCTCGGGCGCGTGCGCGGTGTGCCTGGGGTCAAGTGGGCGGTGCCGTTCTTCAAGGGCCAACCGCGGGCGAAGGCACCGGACGGTAAGTTCCGCGTGGCCATCCTCCTCGGTCTCGACGACGGGTCTCTTACTGGCGCTCCTGAGCCCAGGAGAATGATTCTCGGAAACATCGAAAGTCTGCGCGATCCCGACGCCGTATTGATCGATCTTGCCGGCTACCACTTCTTCTTTCCGGGCCAGCCACTTGTCGCAGGCAAGACACTGGAAATGAACGATCATCGAGCAAAGATTGTAGGAATCGTTGACGCCTCGCCCCCCTTCACGACTTTTCCGGTTCTCTACACTCGCTACAGTCAGGCGCTGAACTATGTGGGCCGCGAACGCGCGCTTCTCTCCTTCATTCTTGTAAAAGCTGCCCCCGCTGTTTCCAAGGAAGAACTGACGCAGCGAATCCAAGCGGCCACTGGACTGAAAGCGGCAACGAGCCGTGAGTTTGGCTGGATGACCATCGTGTACTACCTCATCCACACGGGTATTCCCATTAACTTCGGGCTGACCGTGGGAATCGCCATGATCGTCGGGACCGTCGTAGCCGGACAGACTTTTTATCTGTTCACTCTCGAGAACCTGAAACAGTTCGGCGCATTGAAAGCGATGGGCACAACAAACCGGCGGCTTGTAGGAATGATTCTGCTCCAAGCACTAGTAGTGGGCGCAGTCGGATATGCGATTGGCATGGGACTCGCTGCGGTTTTCTTTATTGTTGCCCGCACCGAGGCGACGCGTGCAATCGTGCTGCTCTGGCAGGTAATGGCTGGCACGGGAGTCGTTGTGCTCTTCATCGTCATGGTCGCCAGCTTACTTAGCATTCGCAAGGTTTTGGTTCTGGAACCAGCGATGGTGTTCCGAGGATGAGCGTTATGAGCACGGCTGTCAGTTGTAGAGGAATCACAAAGTGGTTTGGCGAGGGCGGCGCCAGAGTTCAGGCTCTTCGCGGCCTCGACCTCGATATCGGCATGGGAGAGCTGGCCATGCTCGTCGGCCCTTCAGGCTGCGGCAAGACCACCCTGATCTCCATCATTGCCGGACTGCTGGATCCGTCCGAAGGTGATCTCGAAGTTTTGGGAACACGGTCGAAAGATCTCAGCCCTGAGGAACAAATTTTTTTTCGGCGTAAAAATCTGGGATTCGTGTTCCAGCAGTTCAATCTGCTTCCGACGCTCACCGCCGCAGAGAACGTAGCCGTGCCATTGTTTGTAGCGGGATTCCCGCGCCGCCCGGCGATCGAACAGGCTTCCGAGTTGCTCGACGGACTCGGATTGGGTGGTCACCTGTCCCATTTGCCCTCGCAACTCTCCGGCGGGCAACAGCAGCGTGTGGCCATCGCCCGTGCCCTCATCCATGATCCACGATTGGTGGTGTGCGACGAACCAACCTCCGCCCTGGATGCCAAAACCGGACACAAGGTCATGGAGCTATTTGCGGAAGTCGCCGTCCGCCCCGATCGCGCCCTAATTGTGGTCACGCATGACAGCCGTATCTTCGATTTTGCCGATGTGATCACGCACATGGAGGACGGGCGAGCCATCAGAGAGGAACGGAAGCGAGGAAGTGGCAGGGCCTTTGAAGCCGGGGCGAGTATCAATGCCCCAGACCAATTCTTGATCGAGAGGACACTATGAAGCGCTACGCAGTACCAGTCATTGCCTTTCTTAGCTTGATGTTTGCGGTCACGTGGTCACTGGTATCGAAGCCAGTCCACAAGCCCACCGTGCCGCCGTCTCCGCCGCCGGAGAGCACATCAGAAAATACGGTTGCCGCTGTTGGGCTTATCGAGCCTGAATCAGAGAACATCGAGTTGAGCTGCTCCGTTTCAGGCATGGTGACGAGCCTGTACGTTAAGGCCGGAGACCACGTCAAGAAGGGACAGCGGCTCTTCACAGTGGACGACCGAGATGTCGCAGCTGAACTCGGTGTTAAGCGCGCCGCTCTCGCTCTGGCGCAAGCAAAGTCAAAAAAGTTGGAAGAGGAGCCAAGGGCGGAGGAAATTCCCCCAGCCGAAGCCAAAGTACAAGAGGCGAAAGCATTGCTGGCCGACGCCGAAGTCCAGGTGACGCTTATCAACAGTGTCGCCGATCGGCGTGCGGTAAGAGAAGAGGACGTAAAACGCAGAGAACTGAATTACGAGGCCGCCAAGGCCCGATTGGAACAAGCTGAAAAGGACTTGGCTTTGCTCAAAGCCGGAACCTGGAAACCCGATCTCGACATCGCACGAGAAGAAGTGCGGCAGGCAGCCGCCGAGGTCCGTCGGCTTGAAACCGACCTGGCGCGGCTAACGATGTTGGCCCCGATTGATGGAATTATCCTACAGAACAAAGTCCGTTTGGGGCAGTACGCGCAATGCGGACCGCTTGCAGAGCCCCTAATGGTTTTCGGCGGCGGCACCGATCTCCATGTTCGCGCAGATGTTGATGAAAGCGATGCCTGGCGGGTTCGACCCGGCGCCCCGGCCGTGGGGCATGTTCGGGGCAACAGTCAGATCAGCTTTCCTCTTGAATTCGTGCGCTTCGAGCCTTACGTCATTCCAAAACAGTCGTTAACCGGCGATGCCACGGAGCGGGTCGACACACGCGTGTTGCAAGTGATCTATCGTTTTCGGGATTCCAAGCCCCCGGTTTTCGACGGCCAGCAAGTCGATGTGTACATTGCGAATGCCAAGCCACTCAGCGCGGCGACCGGCAAGCCTGAACTCAGTCGTAGCGAGGTAGTGAAATGAGAGCTCGCAGCCTTCTTCCGCTGGCGGTCGCTTACTTTGCGGCGGGGTGCGCCGTGGGTCCTGCTTACCACCGCCCGCAAGCCGCAGTGCCGTCCCGATGGACTGCCCCCACCGCGACGGGCACAAGTGCAGGTGTTTCTCCTGTTGATGATGCATGGTGGAAATCATTCCGCGATACAGAGCTGGACGCCCTGGTCTTGCGCGCTGTGCAACAGAATTATGACCTGAAGGCCAGCATCGCCCGTGTGCAAGAAGCGCGGGCTTCGCTCGGCACCTCGAAATCCTCTTTCTATCCGCAGATTAACGCCGGAGTCTCCGCCGAGCGGGCGCGACAATTTGGCGTCGGCCTGGTGCCTGCACCTCAGACTCCAGCAGGTGTCCGTGCACAGCCTTTTCCGTACGAGACCAACGAGTATCGGGGAGAATTTGGCGCTGCGTGGGAACTCGACGTTTTCGGACGTATCCGGCGTCAGACGCAGGCTGCGCGCGCGGACCTTCGTGCGTCCGAGCAGGATCGACGGGGAGTGCTGATCGCCGTCATTGCAGATGTGGCCCGCTACTATGCGGAATTACGCGGAGCACAGTTGCGGCTGGGGATCGCGAACAAGAACGTGGCGGTTGCTGAAGACGAAGTGAAGCTTACTCGCGACCTTGCACAAGCCGGCCAGGCAACCCAAAGAGACGTGGCCCAGGCGGAAACGCAACTGGAAACCCTGAGGGCCCAGATCCCTCAACTCGATTTCGCGATCGAGTCCTCGATTCATCGTTTAAGCGTTCTAACGGGACAACAACCCGGAGCGCTTCGTCAGGAATTGACCACTGCTGCTGCACTTCCCGTAGTTCCACCTGAAATACCCGTCGGGCTGCCTTCTGATTTGCTGACGCGCCGCCCGGATATTGAAAGCGCGAATGCACAACTAGCTGCCGCGACGGCGCGGATCGGAGAAGCCAAGGCGGACTATTTTCCGCGATTCACGCTGTTTGGGACCGCGGGACGTCAAGCCACGCAGTTGCACGACTTGACTCTAGGCCTCGGAAACTACTTCGCCGCCGGACCCTCGGTCTCCTTGCCCGTGTTCACGGGCGGCCGGATTCGCTCGAATGTAGCGTTTCGCAGCGCGCAGGCGCGCGAGGCGCTCGACGTGTACCAGCGAACGGTTCTGGTGGCGCTTGAAGAGACCGAGAATGGCCTCGTGCATTACGCCGACGAGCAGTCCCGGCGTGACCACCTCGAAGCCAGTGTCCGGTCGAGCCAGGACGCGATGAATCTAGCCGACGCGCAATACCGCGCTGGCCTCGCGGATTTCCTGACCGTCCTCGATGCGGAGCGCACGCTATTCACGAATGAGGATCTGCTGGCACAAAGCCAAACCGAAATCGTCGTTGATCTGGTCGCGCTCTACAAGGCTTTGGGCGGAGGCTGGCGGTCATTTCCGCTGGAAGCCAAGACTGGGAATGGCGTTCCTTATCCTCAATGAGCCTGGTACCGTATAGTACCACCATCCGTATATGAACGAAATTTCACGTCTGTGGATGCAACCTTTCACTTGTCGCCACGTCTAAACGTATGGTACCCAACGGTACCAATACAAAATCCAAATATTGTGAGGAATCAAAGGAGCTGAACAATGAACATTGAGATGTCCTACCTGCTGCCGTTGGCGCTCGCGACGGTCCTGGCACCCATGGCGGCCGGCCAGTCCACACCACCTCAGCCCAAGATCACCGGCGTGATGACGATCCTTTCGCCAAAACCGGGGGTTACGGTCGAGCAAGTCATGAAGCTCATGCCCGCCGAGATTCGTGCGACCGTTCCCCTATACCTCGAGGGCAAGATACAGCAGTGGTACACGCGCGGCGACGGCAAGGGCGTCATCTTTCTACTGAACTGCAAAGACGTGGAAGAGGCTCGGGCGCTCATGGAAAGCCTGCCTCTCACGAAAGAAAACCTCATGGATGAGCAGTTCATTCCGGTCGGGCCGCTCTTGCCGCTAGGGATCCTGTTGAGAGATAGCTCAACCAATAAGTGAACTTGGCCACGGAGCGTCCCCTTTTCAAAACATCTTGGTGCGAGAGAGAGCATGAACAGACACTCTCTCGCATTCAGGAAGGAACCAAAAAATTTCAGGAACTCGACACATTTCAAAAAGTGGTAGCACGAATCGCACCGGAAAGGATCGATCATGTCATCTCCAGTTTTGTTCGGAATCAGCGTAGCTTTCGGCTTGGCTGCTTGGGGAGCAGTAGCATGGCACTATATTTGGCCAGCACTAAGAGAACGCCCCACCCCTGAAAATCTGAAGCCCATCCTACTGCTGCATGGGTTCAGGTTCCTCGGATTGGCATTTGTGGTGCCTGGGGTTGTATCTCCAGAGTTATCTGCCGCATTTGCCCAATCAGTAGCTTATGGTGATCTCCTAAGCGCCGTTCTGGCTTTGCTCGCCCTGGCTAACCTGGGAACCAGCTCGGGGAGAGCGCTGACCTGGGCTTTCAATATCTTCGGAACGGCCGACCTGCTCTTCGCCTTTTACCAGGGAGGCCGCATATCACTCCCGGCTACCCAAGGCTTGTTAGGCGCCGGTTATTTCATCTTCGCCGCCTACGTGCCTCTTCTTCTCATAACCCATGGCTTGGTGTTCCGAATGCTGCTGAGAACCAAGGCTGTCGCGCCGTCACGAAGCAGACTAAGTGCAGCATGATGTCATGCTGGTTCGGCCTCATGCTTTGTGCTCCGACAGCTTCTCAATGACCGGCAAACAGGAAGTAATTCAATTACTTCCTGCTTGCCGACGATACAGGAGTCGGTCTGTTCAGTTAGAACTAGGGGCTTGGTCCGCGTCGCGGATATCCTTGTGCAACCGCCTGCTCCGTAACGGCAGCAATGAACGAACCTTTGGCCTCCGCATACGCCTGCTGTGAGGCGAAAAGCGCGGCGTCGTATCTGGAAGCGAGACGCCGTTTGAGCCTCTCATATTCCCGTGCTACGTCCGGGTGCTCACGAAGGAAATCGCGGAATGCAAGCGTCTTGAGTTCGTTGTCTCCACCAGCCGCCACGAGATGCACGTGATGTGTGTGGGGCCAAGTTTTCGGTTTATGGAAGTACGGGCAGACCACATCGTCTTTGTGAACGACATGCACGTAGCCAAGCACGGCGAGCGGTGTAATGTAACGATCAAGAGGGTCTAAGGTTGCGACCGAAACCTGGATGTCAATGACCGGCTTCGCCGCCAGGCCTACAACAGACGTAGATCCGTGATGTTCGATGCACAAGGCGAGGGGGCCGAGGGCCACTGCAATTCGGTCGCGCTCCTCAGCAAATGCCAGGGGCCAACCGGCATCATACGGAACGACGTCCAATGTGGTCTTCGCTTGGATCGTAGTGCTTCTTGGTGACGTTTGGAAGAGTCAATGATATATCGTGGAGTCTTTTGCCAGCAAATCTGGTGCTCTGGACGGTTGAGGTAATCCACTTGGCTGGAAAACGCGCGACCCGTACACTTGCGTTCTGCTGCGCCAGAGGCTCTTCACGACGACCATTCGGTCGCGAACCGAAGGGTCGGCACGCTTTCAATTATTTTCTACCGAAAACATTGAGTTTTCGCAGCCTGCTAATCGTTGTGGTCCTCGAGAATCCGCAAAGAGTTATGACACTGCTGAGGAAGGCGAAACAGAGCGAAATAGCGACGTCCGCAACTACTTGATCCAAAAGAAGTTGGCTCCCCGGGCTAGATTCGAACTAGCAACCCTTCGGTTAACAGCCGAATGCTCTA
>DATFQQ010000152.1:0-2406 GCA_035264195.1 Candidatus Sulfotelmatobacter sp.
GTCATCTTGTTGGCGCCTGTTTGGCTGCAGATGACGCATCTGCTCGTTGCCGAAGTGTTCTGGATCCTGATTGTACTTGCCTCGGCCGACCTGTTGTTTGCCCACGAGCATTTTAGCGTTCAACATGCCCGCGAGTTGAAAAACGAGAACACTTGGGCATCGGTTTCAAAGTACGACCTGTATGAAGGAACAGCTTCAAATTGTTAGGGAACTCTACAGGCTCCCGGGCCCTTTTGCGCGGATTGAGGATGCAATTGCGGCCATACGCGCTGAGGCTTGGGGCTCTCTTCTACAGGGTCCGTCAAAGACTCGGCGATTGCGTGAAGGTGTTGACAGCGATTCTTGACCTCGAAGCCAAATGGGGAAGATAACGCGCGTCTTTTCAGCAAGCTAAAGCGAAAAAGCAATTGGTTGATGAGATGCACTTAGCCGCGTGGCATTCACAAAGTAACCAGGCACCGAAAACAGGAGACTTCTTGGCAAGTCCAACAAAGGAAATCCAAAACGCGGCGTACTCGATCGCCGACTCCGGCAAAAACAACATAGGGACGGACAAGTCAGAGATGTTCGGGCGGCTTTTTTTTCTCGATGCCGGCGGCGGGCGCGTGTTCTGCACCATTTGACGGATCCGTTGGCAGCCCTGATGAGGGCGCTCGGCACTCCCGATGTCACGCCGGAACCCAAGAAAACGATCGCCGAAGGGATTTCGCAAATGGCTGGAGGCCATTCGGTCGAACAACTCGCGCAGGAAGAGAACAAGTTGCTGGTCGACCTCATCAAGTTGCGCGCCCAGCAGGCCAAGGTATTGGCGGCAGAGGCACACGCCTGAGGACTGAAGACCATGACACATCAAACGCCACATGTGGTGATCGTGGGCGGCGGTTTCGGAGGATTGGCCGCCGCCAAAGCTCTGAGGAAGACACCCGCGAAAGTAATCCTGATCGACCGTACCAATCACCACCTGTTTCAACCTTTGCTTTACCAGGTGGCAACCTCGGTCTTGACGCCCGGTCAGATTGCAACGCCAATCCGCAGCATTCTTCGGAATCAGAAGAACACGACAGTAATCATGGGGGAAGTGACAGGGGTAGATAAGGATCAGAAGTGTGTCATTGTTAGCGACGCCGACCGGCAGAACACACCGATCGCCTATGACTATCTAGTCTTGGCGACTGGTGCGAGTCACAGCTACTTCGGACATAACGAATTCGCGGAGTACGCGCCTGGTTTGAAGAGTCTAGCGGATGCCGAGGCGGCACGAAACAAGATCTTGCAGGCACTCGAATTGGCTGAAGCTGAGGAAGATCCGGGCCGCCATCGGGACCTGCTGACTTTCATTCTCGTTGGCGCTGGTCCCACCGGAGTGGAAATGGCCGCCGCTCTCGCGATTTTCGTCCGAAACACACTGAAATCAGACTTTCGGAGAATCGATCTGGCCTCCGCAAGAATTCTGCTCGTCGATACGGCTCACGTTTTGGGCACATTTTCTGAAAGTCTCTCCAAAGCCGCGAAGCAACGGCTCGAGAAGTTGGGAGTCGAAGTTCGGCTCGGACATAGCGTCGATCTGATCGACGCGGAAGGTGTCGTAATCGCGGGCGAGCGCATTGCCAGCAAAACGGTGATCTGGACTGCAGGCGTCGCACCCTCGCCCGCAGGCAAGTGGCTGAACGCCGAAACAGATCGTGCCGGAAGGGTACGCATTCAGAAAGATCTTACTGTGCCCGGGCACCCCGAGATTTTTGTGGTGGGCGATACGGCGTCGCTTGACCAGAATGGCAAACCCCTGCCAGGCCTCGCCCAGGTAGCGATTCAGGGAGGTCGTTATGCGGGAAGGCTAATTCACAACCGCATTGTTGGCAATCCTCCGCCGCCCCCGTTCAGCTACTTTGACAAGGGCAGCATGGCGGTGGTGGGCAAGGGTTTCGCTGTGCTGCAAAGTGGGAAAATCAGAATAAGCGGTTTCGTGGCTTGGCTCGCTTGGGCAGCGGTGCACCTCCAGTTCCTCGCCACATCGAGCCTCCGTTTGAGCGTCTTCTTGCAATGGATTTGGACCTATGTGACAGGTCAGAGAGGTGACAGGCTAATCGTCAGTCAGCACGGTTCAGAAGTTGCGAAGCCAACGCTGGATACAACTGCCAAAGCGACATTCGCGGCCAGGCAGAACTCTGGGCCGGGACGAACGGAGGGCGCGAAGACCCCAACCGGTGGGGCCTTAGCTTTAAAGGAGACGACATGAGCGCAATGTATAAAGCAATCCAAGTAACGAAACCGGGAGAATTCGCGGCCGTAATGAAACCGCTGGTCGATCCTGGCCCCGGTCAAGTGCGCATTCGAGTCGAGGCTTGCGGCGTCTGCCACTCGGATTCCGGCACGGTGGAAGCCTCCTTTCCAATCAGCTGGCCGCGC
>DATFQQ010000153.1:0-47950 GCA_035264195.1 Candidatus Sulfotelmatobacter sp.
CAACGCGAGCACGCAAAGAACTTATTACTAACCCGGTCGTCTACGAGGGTAGTGCGTCAAAAAGATCGACATTGATCAGTGGTCAGTTTCCCCTGTGATCCTCTGTGCCCCCTGTGGTGAAAGCCTTTGACCCTATCGCCGACCAGCGTCCCCAACCCACCGTTTTCAGAACTATTCAGACTATTTCAGACGCACTTCAGGACTTCCCGCTTCCATTCTGCGTACTCTTTCCGCACGTCGCGAACCTTCTGGGGGAGAACAGCGAATGACCGCCACCATCGCACAGCCATCAATCGCAAAACTGGGCAATGCCCGCCTGGCCATTCTCACCGGCGGCCTAATCGCTGGAACTCTGGACCTTCTCCAGGCATGCATTCTCTTCGGATGGCACATCCCACTCGTCATCGCCGCGGGCCTGCTCGGACCGCGAGCTCTTCACCAGGGTGCAGCCACTTATATTCTTGGCATCTGTCTGCATTTCTTCATTGCGACGACGTTCACGGCCGTCTATTACTTCGTAAGCCGACGTCTGGTATTCCTCGTCGACCATCCACTCGTGTGCGGCCTCATCTACGGCGCCATCGTGGAAGATGTTATGAATCTGATCGTGCTACCCCTCTCGGCACTTCGCTCGACTGGACCGTTCGAACTCCACGATCTGCTCCAAGGCCTGCTCGTGCACATGGTCGTTGTCGGTCTGCCCATCTCATACAGCGTCCGCCGCTTCTCGCGATAAGATTCGGCTTGCCTACGAGTCCGCGACTGCCAGGCCATAGCCCTCGACCCCAGTTGTCCGCTTCCGGACACTCCGGTCCCACGACCGCACAGCCGAAATCCGCGGCACCGAGAACGAATCCGGCTTTCTCCTCTGGAATGAGCACCTTTCCTCAAGTGCGAGTTTGGTCAGCCGTATGCATTTCATTCCCGCATGAGCGCTATGGCCATCCTGGAACCGCAAACCTGGACACCGACCGAGACGGCCCGCATCCTGATCGCCGACGATCAGCAGCACATCTTGGATTCCCTGGAGATTCTGCTGAGCGCCCATGGATTCTCGACCGAGGCAGTCACCCACCCAAGCCGCGTCCTACACGCTCTTGAGACACAACAATTCGACGCCGTTTTGATGGACCTCAATTACACCCGCGGCACCACCGAAGGCGGAGAAGGACTGGAACTGGTCTCTCGGATCCGAGCCATGGATCCTCTGCTGCCGATAATTGTTCTGACAGCCTGGAGTTCCATTGATCTCGCTGTAGATGCGATGCGCCGCGGCGCTTCCGACTTCGTTCAGAAGCCTTGGGAGAATAAGGAACTCCTGCAAAAACTTCAGACTCAACTTACCCGCGCGCGCGAGCAGCGCAGAGCACAGCGCCTGCACGACGAAGAACTCCAAGAGGCTCGCCAGATTCAAGACAGCCTGCTTCCCACAGAGTTGCCGCAGGTCGCGGGTTACGAGATCGCCGCCATGACGCAACCCTTGCGTTTCGTCGGTGGAGACTACTATAGCGTTGTTCAAATCAACGATCGCTATACAGCCTTTTGCATTGCCGACGTAGCGGGTAAAGGCATGCCAGCCGCATTGCTGATGTCGAGCCTGCAGGCCGCCCTTCAACCGCTCATCAGCCAGAATCTGTCGCCTCGCGAACTCTGCCGCAGGCTGAATCGCATCCTTTGCGACGTGACGCCGGTTGGAAAATTTATCTCGTTCTTCTACGCGGTCCTCGACCGCTTCGAGAATCGCCTGACTTATTGCAACGCAGGACACAATCCACCGCTCCTTGTCCGCGCCGACAATCAATGGCTCGATCTCAAATCCACCGGCGCAGTCTTAGGCCAGTTCCCGAGCTGGGCATATGAACAAAGTGAAGTGCAAATGCGCACTGGCGACCGCCTCCTGCTCTTCACCGATGGACTGGTGGAAGCCTCCAACTCGTTCGATGAACCCTTCGGCGAGCACAACCTGGTTCGTATCGCCCATGAGAATCCCGAGTCCTGTGCTCGAGACTTGATGTCTCTGCTGATCAGTACTGCGTCACAACATGCCGGCGCACACTTTCAAGACGACGCCAGCCTCATCGTCCTGAAAGCGACTGCCGAGACGCGTTAGGCAGCGTTGTCATAGCTGGTGTGTGATCCACCCCGCAATCCATCGACTAGAACGCGCACTATGATCCAACACTGCTAGAATTTTGCGGATGCCAAAACTCTCCCCGCAATCGCGCGCCCGCAAAATCAAACTTCTCCTCTTTGACGTCGACGGAGTCCTCACCGACGGCAAGCTCTACTTTCTTCCCGACCGCGACAAGAATCGGCAGGGCTCAGCAGAACTCAGTGCCCAAGGCTCAATCGAGTTCAAGGGCTTCCACGCGCACGATGGCGTCGCGATCTCGCTCGCTCGTCTTGGCGAACTTCGCGCCGGACTCATCACCAAGCGCTATTCGGAAACCGTTGCCCTCCGCGCCCGCGACCTCAAACTAGAGTTCGTCCGCCAGGGCAGTCACGACAAAGGAAAGGCTTTCCAGGAAATCGTCCGCGAGGCCGGACTCACTCCTGCCGAGGCCGCCTTCGTCGGCGACGACATCGTGGATCTCCCCGCCATGCGCCAAGCAGGTTTAGCGGTCGCAGTCGCCAACGCCCGCGCCGACGTCAAACGCGAATCCCACTACACCACACCCCACGCCGGCGGAGATGGCGCCCTCCGCGATGCGGTCGAATTCATCCTAAAAGCCCAGGGAAAGTGGAAGAAAGTCCGAGAAACCTACATAGCCGAAGGCCCGGTCGCGCAGTGAAGAATCCTCTGCGTCCTCAGCGCACTCAGCGGTTCAAGGTCTTGCTTTTGATTTGGATTTGAAAGCTCGAAGCTCGCGACTCGAAGCAAAAAAACCCACCGGAAGCTTGCTTGGGGCGTGCTCGGGTCAGCGTCCGGTGGGTCTACCGTTTCTCCTTACTCACCCTGTTGTTTTCAGGAGTTGTTGAAAAAATTAAACACCTCTTTCGCAAGAAGTTACGTCTATTTTTGTAAAGCTTTGTAAAACCTCAGTTAAATCGTTTTCTACGCGGCTTCCCCACTACATCAGGGCATACAGATTCCCGTCTGCACTTCCAACGTAAACCACACTCCCGGCAACCACCGGAGACCCAATCACCGCTCCCATACTCATGATTCTCTTCACCCCCTGCGATTCAGGAATTGCTGTATACCATTCCGCTTTGTCATCCTAGATGGGCCGTTTTTGCGCCGGAGGACCCATGCAACTCTGCCAAGCAGGTACTCATGCGAATGGAGACGGCACAGGTCCTCCAGCCTGCAAAAAGCGCAGGCCGTCAGGATGACACCGTGGTGGATTCCGTCAAAAGCTAAAATGGTCTAGACGAGGCGAAAGCGTTTCGGTGAGACCTCTGTGCAGTCCTCTGTGAAACCCTGTGTCCCCTGTGGTGAAAAAGGGGGTCTGAAAGCCAGGTGCAACTTCTAGTCCGGCAGCGCCGGCGACTTCAGTGCCATCAATTCCGTAAACCGCTTGTCCTTGCGCAAGCTGGAGAACTCGACATCCTTATACACATTCTTGAAATCTTTGTACCCTTCTTCCATCGCCTTTCGCAGGTATTCCAGTGACCGGTCCGAAAATCCCATCTTGGCGTAAAGCTTCGCCACGGTGTAGTCATAGCGCGCGCGGTCGTCCGGACTCGGTAATTGCGCCTGCACCCCTCCGCGCGACGTACGCTCAAACACATCCGGATCGATCTCCACCGCCTTCTGGTATGCCTGCACCGCGGGCTCGAAATCTTTCTTCGAGAACAGCGCCGCCCCCAGGTTGCTGTAGTACGAGGCGGCATCGTCGTTAATCGCAATTGCCCGCCGGTACTGCTTTACCGCAGCTCCGAATCTCCGTTGTTCGTAATACACCACGCCCAGATTGTTGTAGGCATCCGAGAACTTGTGATCGGCCTTGATCGACTTTTCAAACATCTTTTTCGCGCCGCCGTAGTGTTGCATCATCAGCTCAGTGATGCCCACTTTGTTCAACAAGCGCGCCGAGTTCGGTTCTTTTCCAAGGGCCGCCCGATAGTAATCCATCGCATCCAGGTACAGCTTTTCCATCCGCAAATCATCGGCTTGAGTCTCCAGGTCGGCGACGGTCGCATCCGGCTTCGGCGGATCCACCGTCCGCAACAGTGGCGGCGCAATCTGCACCTGCTCCGAATGCGAGACTTGTGCCACGGAAGTCAGCGAAGCTGCAATAAGAAAGATGGTTAAAAGGGAAACAGCAGTGAACGAGACGGTCCGGTCGAGAGCCACGACGCACCCCCAATTGTTATGCGTATTTTGGCACAGTTTAGGCGGCCCGGCGAGGATTTCAGTAACTCGACTGAATCTGGAATCCTGCTTTCCGAACACCGAACGCCGAGAGCCGACAGCCCTCTCTTAGTGCGGCGCCTGCTGCCCACTGTCTGCTGGTTTAGACACCGGAGCCGAGTTTTTGTCATCCTTAAAGATTCCAGCGATCTTCCCGAAGAAACCCTTCTTTTTCTTGGGGTCCTGCGGATTATTCGGATCCTGGCCATTCGCCGCTTGCGTCGGCGTTACCGGCATGACGGGCTTCTGCCCACCTGAGAAGATTTTGGAAATAAAGCCTTTAAAACCCTGCTGCGACTCACACGTGTCATGCGGCTCAGTTCCTGCCACGAAGGCCGAACTGTAGTCATCCGTGCAATTGGGGGTCGCGAGCAGGTTCGTTGACTTGTCGAGCTGTACGTCTACCACTCCCGCCGGTTGCGAGAACGGCCGCATATCCGAGTACTCCGGCAGCGTCGAAGCCTTCTTCATGAACTCCGCCCAGATCGGCGCCGCCGTCATGGCGCCGCTCAGCCGCAGGTCGCTGTAATCGTCATATCCCACCCAAACGATACACAGCAGATTCGACGTATATCCCGCAAACCATCCATCGTGCGAGCTGCCTGTCTTTCCCGCAGCCGGAGGCGTAAATCCCCGCAGCCGCACCGCCGTATATCCCAACCCGTTATTGATCACACCTTCCATCATGTTGGTCATGACGTAGGACACCCGCGGATCCATCACCTGCCGCTGATCCGTGCTGTAATTCGAAATCACATCGCCTTTCGAATTCCGCACCGAACGCAGCAGCATCGGCGACAGCCGCACGCCGCCATTGGAAAACACCGTGTACGCCCCGGCCATGTCTAACGGCGAAGCGTCATACGATCCCAGCGCCATCGCGGGAGTGGCCTTCACCGACGCAATCCCGGCCGATCTCGCCAGGTCCGCAACCTTGTCGTATCCAACTTCCTCGGCCACCTTCACCGTTGCGTTGTTCAGAGACATCGCCAAGGCATACCGCAGCGTTACATCGCCGTGATACTCCTCTTTGTAATTGCGTGGCTCGTAAATCGTGTCGCCGTAGGCAAAGGTCGAAGGCGCGTCCGTCACAATGGACGCCGGAGTAATCACCGTCGGCGACCCGTCCAGCGCGGTATTCATCGCTGCCGCATAGACGAACGGCTTGAAAATCGATCCAGTCGGACGCTTCGCCACCGCGTGATTCAGTTGGCTCCATCCATAGTCGCGTCCGCCTACAAGCGCCAGTACGGCGCCCGTGTGTGGATCAAGCACCACCATCGCCACCTGCGCCTGCGGTCCTGGCTGCACCGTGGTCTCAAACTTCTTCCCGTTCTTTACCTTCTTCGTGCGCAGCTTCTTGACCTGATCGTCAACGAGCTTGATGCCCATCTCCACCGACTGCGCGGCCGCCTTCTGCAAGTCAGGATCAAGCGTCGTATAGATCCGGTAAGAGCTGTCGTTCAGATCGTTCTCGCTGAACTTGCTGATCAGTTGATCCCGCACCATATCGACAAAATATGGAGCGTCGCTTGCCTCTACATTCGGAGGCGCAAGTTTCAGCGGTGTCGCCTTTGCTTTATCGGCCTGCTCTTTCGTGATTGCGTGCGACTCCACCATCGAGTCCAGCACCAGGTTGCGCCGCTCAAGCGCCCGCTCTGGATGCCGGTACGGCGAAAGTCGGCTGGGACCTTGAATGATCCCGGCAATCAATGCCGCTTCAGGCAGCGTGATATCCCTGAGATCCTTGTTGAAGTACGCCCGCGATGCCTCCGCGAATCCGCTGATGGCAAACGATCCTCTTTGCCCCAGGTTCACCCAGTTCGCGTAGAACTCAAAAATCTGTTGCTTGCTGAACTTATGTTCGAGTTCTTCGGCGATCAGCATTTCCGTCAGCTTGCGCTTGATTGTCTTCTCCGGCGTCAGGAAGAATCCGCGCGAAAGCTGCATTGTTATCGTCGATCCACCTTGCTCATGCCGCCCGTGTACCAGATCGATCCATGCCGCCTCGGCCATGCGCAAGAAGTTGACGCCGCTGTGCTCAAAGAACCGACGGTCCTCAATTGCCAGCGTCGCTTGCAGCATCACCGGTGGAATGTCGGAGTACTTCACTACCTCGCGCTTCGATCGCTGCTCCGCATCGAATAGTGCCGTGACTAGCTGCGGTTCCAACTCATATGCCGAAAGGTCGGTCCCACGGCTCGCGATTTGCGTGACTTGTCCGTCTTCAATGGTGATGCGGGCCGGCTCCGGCGCGTGATAGGACTCTGACCCCGGCGTAATCTCGATCCCACCCTTCACCAGGTGGAACGTTCCCATCTTCGACTGGTCGTCTTTGTCGGAGTACCCGGCTTGCCGCAGCTCGGCCGCGATCTGCTTTGCCTCAACCTGTTCCCCGTCCCGCACCACACGGGGCAGTGCATAAATTTTGGCGGAGTTCGCAAAAACGCCGGTCCGGAACCGCTTCTCGATGATCCGGTCGTACTTAATATAGAAGTAGGAAAAAACGACGGTGAACGATACCGCCAGAACCAGGAAGGCCACCATCGCCGCCCGCAACACGGGGTCCCGAGGCAGGGCGCGGACTTGTCCGCTTCCTCCTCCATTTGCTTTCGGAATTCTGATCTTGATCGCCAAATCTTTGATCCTGCCGCCCGACGCTATTCAGACGGCGGTGCCGCTCAAAAGGTTTGATGGTTCCAGCACTTCTATGGGGTGCTTACCCTATAACTCCTGACCTGCTCCTCAAGACCGGATTGTCATTCTGAGGAGCGAAGCGACGAGGAATCCGCTACTTGTCGCCATCTTGCTCTACAGCAATTCCGACGAAAAAAGCGAGATGGTCTATTGTACCGCCCATTACCGAAACAAAAAGAGACCCGCGGTACATGCGGGCCTCTTCGGTGTAAACAACCACCTTGGTCCTGGTTAGTCGGTCACCGCGAACCCAAATGTGCTGGCGGAAAGATCGGCTGCGTGAGACAAAGCGCCGGTGGTTGCGTTCGCACCCAAGGCTGTCATTCCGGTGCTGGAGGTGCAGATCATCACCCCGCCCGACTGGTCAAACTGACACATAGTTGTCGCCGGTAGCGTTGTGAATGGCGACCCTGACAACGCCGTCAAGGCTCCCGTGGTCTGATTCATCGAGAAACCTTCCATGCTCGTGAATGTCCCGCCGACAGCCGTCTCTGGAAGATAGACAAACTTTCCATTGGGTGAGATCGTCACGTCAAATGGCGCACCCTGCGTCGTGAACGGAGACCCGCTCACAGCAGAGGGTATGCCCGTGCTGGAGTTGATGGCATACACGTAAACATGGGTATCGGTTGCGCCGCTTCCGCCGTCCTGGATCTCGGCCGTTCCCAGCAGAAACTCCCCAACCGGAGTGGTGCGAACCTGCGCAATCGACAGGTCAAACGGAGCTCCAGGAAGCGGTGTCAATGCTCCGGTGGTCTGGTTGATCGAAAATCCCATCACACCAGCAGAAGGAATGTTTTGACCGGCATACAGGAACTTTCCACTGGCATCGACCGCCATAATGTCGGCCCCAGTAAATCCCGTTGCGGTAAATGGCGAGCCATTCACCAGGGTCAGTACTCCCGTAGTTTGATTGATCGTGAATACCGAAACCTCGCCGCCACCTTCGCTGCCTACAAACAGGAAGCGCCCTTTCGGATCGGTCCACGCCCCATCCGACGTTCCGGAGCTTCCCATCTGAAATGGGCTTCCCGACATCGCCGTCAATGCTCCCGTCGAGCGGGTAACCACGTAGCCCGATACCGTGCTGTCGCCGTTCGGCACGTACAGAAATTGCTTGTTCACAAGCGTGAGGTTGTCCGCCACGCCGCTGACTGTAGGTCCGGTAAACCCGGACAGTGCGGCAAAGGTCGAGCCGCTGAAGCCGGCCGCAGCGACAGTAGTACTCAGATAGTAGGTCAGCACAGTCGCGCTTCCCGCTGAAATCGTCGTTCCTCCTCCAGAGCCCCCTTGGCCCAGGCCGCCGCTGCCACTCGACCCACACGTCGTGTCACCGAATCCGGTCTGGCACACGTAGTGGCCGCAGCCTGCCAGCCACAGGGTAGATGCCAGCAGTACGATTGAAGTTAAAAGCACCAACGCCCTTGTCGTCATGAAACGCCTCCCAAGGTCAAATCGTCTCGTTCTGCCAGAACGCGGACCCACCCACATTCGCAGTCAAAAGCCGTACCGCTCCTCTCGAGGATGGTCCGGAGAGAGACTTGCCGCCCGATTGA
Source organism: Candidatus Sulfotelmatobacter sp. (assembly GCA_035264195.1). GTDB lineage: Bacteria > Acidobacteriota > Terriglobia > Terriglobales > Acidobacteriaceae > Sulfotelmatobacter. The sequence continues at coordinate 8,611 of DATFQQ010000153.1, forward strand.
TGTTAGGTCCCTCTTAATGAGCAGACAACGTTACGAATGTCACTGACTGTGACGAACGGGTAGAGTTCCACCGTTACTCAGGTTCGACTCCCGAAGAAACAGAGTTGGCGTGGTCTGGGAGTCTGTTGCGAAAGACTCGCTTTCGGAGGTTTGCACCAAGGCGCCGTCACTTCTTCGCCCAGTGCAGCTTCATTGCGGCTATCCGCTCGTCGCTTTGAGATGAAAGATCAGCGAGAATCCCGGCATCACCACCCGCGCCCGGTACTTTGCCGCGAGGAAAATCACCGGATGCTCTGTCGTCCCTGACCGCTGTACAAGAATCTGGTCTGCCACCAGATGAATACCATGCTGTCCCGCGCGCCGAATCACGGCCTCCCGCAAATCCCCGTCCGAAGATTCTGCCAGCACCCCGAGCCGCGAACTGCCCATCGTCGCAACATCTCTGAGGTCATCTCTCAATTGGTAGTTGGCAAACTCGCAGGCGGCCAACTGCCACCCGGTGCTCATTACAAATGCAAACACCACCAAACCAACGATGATTTTGATTATTTTCACGACAGCTGCACCCAGCTTTGGCTAAGTGCTAATTGCTATTGGCTAACGGCTGTTTTACATTCCGCGATTTCCGCTGGAAGGTGTGAAATGAAGTGAGAAGGAATAACCCGGCAAAGTTACCGGCACGCTATAATCCGCCGCGACATACACTGCCGGCGCGCCTGGTGTACCGATCCGCTGGATGGTGACCTGTTCGGGAGCCAGCGTGATCTGGTGGTCCTGCGCTTTCTTGATGACCGAATTCAGGATCTCCAGATCGGTCTGGTGCGGGTTGGCACCGCCAACCATCGCAATGTCACGCAGATCGTCCTGGAAAGAGTAGTTGGTCAACTCGGGCGGGATGACCTGAAAGCACACATAGACCACCGCCACGATGGCCAGAAACCCGAAGAGCGCCTTAGCTGTTCCCATGTCCTGCAATCCGCCCGGCAGGACACGAAAGTTACCTCACGATGCCCGGCCGAGCACTCCCTGAAAATATTCGACTATCGCGGAGATCGTAACATCGCGCACTTCGCGAGTCTCGCGGAAAACGACCTCCACAGTACCTTCGGTAACTTTCTTTCCCACCGTGATTCTAAAGGGGATACCGACCAAGTCCGCATCCTTGAACTTCACTCCCGGCCGCTCATCCCGGTCATCGAGCACCACATCATAGCCAGCTGATTCAAGGCGCTTTGCAATGTCCTCGGACGCGTTTTTCACCGCCTCGTCTTTCATATTCACCGGCGCAACCACGATCTCAAACGGAGCAATCGAACGCGGCAGCCAGAATCCGTTCTCGTCATTTCCCTGTTCTACCGCCGCCGTCAGAATGCGCTCGATCCCAATCCCGTAGCACCCCATGATCGGCATCACTTCCTTGCCGTTCTTATCGAGTACCCGCAGTCCCATCGACTCTGAGTACCTGTAACCGAGTTTGAAGATGTGCCCGATCTCGACAGCAGTATCGATGCGCAAAGGCTTGCCGCAATTCGGACAAGGCTCGCCCGCCGTCACCGCTCGCAGATCCGCATACGCCGTCGCAACGAAGTTCTTCCCCGGCGTCAAATTCTTCATGTGATAGTCCTTCTTATTCGCGCCGGCGATTAGGTTCGTCCGCCCCTCGAGAGCCTTGTCTACGATCAGAACAGGCTTGCCCTCCGTGTTCTTCAGATCTCTCGCCCACTCAATCCCGACCGGCCCCAGATAACCCGCCGGAGAATGAAACAACGCCTCGATCTCCGCCTCTTCCATCGGACGCGTCGTCACCGCGACCGTGCCATTGAACTTCGCCTCGTTCAGTTGGTGATCGCCGCGCATCAGCACCACAATTGCGCGCGATTTCTTCTTCCCTTTCTCATCGACCTCATCCGCCATGTAAGCCAGCGTCTTGATCTTGTTCTTTGGAGACACCCCCAGGAACTTCGCGACTTCTTCAATCGTCTTCTGTCCCGGCGTATGCACCTCGAGCGGCTTTCCATCCCCTTCTGCTGCCAGGTCCTCCTCCGGCCACAGCTTCGACGTAGCCTTCTCCATGTTCGCTGCGTAGTTGCATCCGTCGCAGCTCACAATCTGGTCTTCACCCGCGCGCGTCCGCACCATGAACTCGTGCGACTCTTTCCCGCCCATCGCGCCCGAGTCTGCTTCCACCACCACGTACTTCAGTCCCGATCGATCGAAAATCCGGCAATACGCCTCGTAGTGCTTCTTGTAAGAAACATCGAGCCCCGCCGCATCGATATCGAACGAGTACGAATCCTTCATCATGAACTGCCGCACGCGCAGCAATCCCGACCGCGGGCGCGGCTCATCGCGGAACTTCGGCGCAATCTGATACCAGATCTGCGGCAGCTGCTTATAGCTCCGCAGTTCCTTCAGCGCAATCGATGTCATCACTTCTTCTTCCGTCATGCCCAGGCACAGGTCGGTGCCCTTGCGGTCCTTGAGGCGGAACAGGTTCTCCCCCATGACCTCTGCGCGCCCGGAAGCTTCCCAAAGTGAGAGTGGATGCAGCGCCGGCAAGTAAAATTCCTGCCCGATCCGGTCCATCTCCTCCCGGACAATCGCCGTGATCTTGTTAAACGACCGCGTCCCCAAAAAGAGATAGGAATAAATTCCGGCCGCCAGCTGGCGAATATATCCAGCCCGCACCAGAAATTTATGCGAAGCCACCTCGGCATCCGCCGGCGCCTCACGCAAGGTAGGAATAAACAGTTCTGACCAACGATGCATAGTTGAGTTCTCGATGAAGGAAGAATCCTAAATTGTAAACGATGAGAAGGCAGCGCCACGGCCACGTTCCACACTTCGCCCCGGCTCGAAAGATTTTCGTAGTTCTCAGTGAACTCTGCGGCCTTTCCCGGCGAACTCAGCGGCAAAAACGAAATGCTCAGGCGTGACGGAGGATTATCCAGAAATGGCGGCCCATTTGATAGTTCTAATCAAGTAAGGCCTCTCGCTTGCCCTGAGTAGCACGGCTTCTGTGCCGAAGTGTCAGACGCCATGCAAAAGGAGCAATCGTGAAACACGCACTCTGCTCGGCCCTGCTTCTGACTTCTATCGCCTTTGGATTTACCGCAACTTGGGCCAACTGTCAGGAGGCATCTTCGAACGACGCGGTCCTCCCGAGCGCTCCCTCAACAACGCAAGCAACCACCTGCACGCAGAAGAATGGCAAACCTTGCCCGGAGTGGGTACATAAACTGATCGGCCAATATCCACCTCTGCAGGAACCATCAGACCTGCAGTTCCAAAGGGATCCCTCAACCGTACACTTCTGGACGTATCGAGGCTTCGGAGACCCGCCACTTCGCAACAATAAACAAGTATTTCGTTCCAAGCTGTTTCTCGCCACTCACATCGGCGGAGCTATCGCGATGATCGTGGCCTGCCGCAACAAGAATTCCAAAGAGGATTGGCCATCCGAAGTGCCTGCAGTCGCGGGAATGTTCGGACTGGACTACCTCCAGTTCCGCTTCGTAGGCGGCCCAAACGCCATCGGCCCACCCATCTACGAAATGATCCACTACGGCATAGCCAGCACTAGATGACAGAATGATGAGGTCTATGCTGACAGCCACGCTCTCGCCCGTGAGCGCGGAGCGACGCCTTTCCTTCGTGAACCTGCGTGTCCTTTGTGGCTAAAAAGTTTTTCGAGGCTATCCCACTCTGGTCTTCCGCAATCGCAGTTGAGCCTCACCCGGCCAACTGCTTCAAAATCTCTTTCCCCAGCTTCTGCGTCTCCCCAAAAAACTTCTGATACTCCACAAACAGGCGGTTCAGTTCCAGCGACCTGTCAGCCGTCAACTTCTTGCGCAGAATCATATCCCGCACGTGAACCGGATTCGGCAACGTCGCATCTTCATTCAACTCTTCCAGCGCGGTATTGGGATCGTAGTGATACATCAGAACCTCAATTCTGTGATTGCTGATTGAGCCATTGTGCTATTTTCCAATCGCCCAATCGTCCAATCACCCAGTCACTCAATTCCTACATCATTTCCGTTCCCCACAAATCATGCAGATGCACGATTCCCAGCAAACGATTTTGGCCGTCAACCACCATCAGTGAGGTAATTTTCTTCTCTTCCATCACGGCGATGGCCGAGGCTGCGAACTGATCGGAGGCAATTGTTTTCGGCGATCGCGTCATCGCCTCGCCCGCCGTCAAATCCATCACATCCTTCCCGCGTTTCTCGAGGAGCCTCCGCAAGTCTCCGTCGCTAATGATCCCCACCAGCCGATCGCCCTCAACCACCGCAGTCACTCCCAACTTCTTCCGCGACATTTCGTAAATCACATCGGGCATGCGCGTTGAAGGAGCGACACGAGGCAGCGCATCCCCGGTATGCATCAGCGATTCCACCCGCGCCAACCGCTTCCCCAACTTCCCACCCGGATGCAAATTGGCAAAGTCCTCTTCCTTGAATCCCCGCCGCTCACTCAACGCCACCGCCAGCGCGTCCCCCAAAGCAAGCATGGTCGTAGTCGAAGCCGTAGGCGCAAGCCCCAAAGAGCAAGCTTCCTGCGCGATGGAACAATCCAAAGCCACATCCGCCGCCGCCGCCAGAGTAGAAACGGTTTGTGTGGAGCGGACACTCCTGTCCGCTGCCTTTGACTTGGATTTTGACTTGCTCCGGGATCCTATCGCCAAAACGGAAGTTACCTCACCCATCGCGCTTTTCGAAGGGTGGGTATCCCCACCGATTGCAGCTCCGCACACCGCATCCCCGGTCATCGTAATCAGCGGCACCCGCAACCTTTTGATCGTCGCCAGCAGCGCCAGAATCTCCTCGGTCTCCCCGCTCGCCGACAACGTCAGCACCACATCCCCCGGCACCACCATCCCCAAGTCCCCGTGCAGCGCTTCCACCGGATGCAGATACAACGCCGGAGTCCCCGTCGAACTCAATGTCGCCGCAATCTTGCGCGCAATCAACCCGCTCTTTCCCATGCCAGTGACCACGACGCGCCCGGCGCAGCAAAACATCAGATCGACGGCCCGCTGAAACGCAGCTGCCATCGGACCCGCAATTCGATCGGCAAGCGCATTCAGCGCCTCCGCCTCAATCCGCACCACGTTCTCGCCAATGTGTTTCATCGATTCGCGTACACCGACTGTCCAGACTCTGCTTCTCTCAGCGTACTCTGCGCGCTCCCTCAGCGTTCTCAGGGGTAAAACCTTTTTTCTCCAGCTAATGACTGCCGACAGGAAAGGGAATGGTAACAAACCGCTCCAAAGTAACCTACTCTAGCCCGCCCCCGTCCGCTACGCTCGACCAAGTCATGAGCTATTCGTACGCGTATCTCTCGCAAGGCCAACTCCATCTCAAGCTGGGAGACGATCCCGTTCGCCCGATCGACAGCAAGTTTGGCGAGTCGGTCCGCGAGCGCGCCGCGCAGATCAACAACCGCAACTCCTGGAAAACCCAAGGCACCGGCGCCAAGTTCATGTCCGGAGGCCTCCTCTGGGGACGCCAGCCCGGCGATCAGTCCGACATCCGCATCGACATTACCGGCATCAGCCGCGGCTGCAAGCCCGGCGAACTTTTCTACAGTCTCTCCACCGACGACATCGGCGGAGTCTTCCTGCTCCGCGACCGCGCCACCGACGAACTCCGCCTCCTCCACACCGCCGACTTCCGCGTCCGCCGTCTCGCCGCCGGCTCCAGACAAGACTCCGTCGCCTGCGTAGTCCACCGCAAAGGAGGCGCATCCTGCATCGCAGTCATGCGCTCCAATGGCACCGACATGCGCGACGTCACGCAAGGCGACACCATCGACGACGCTCCGCGGTGGGTTCCCGATTCGGCCCGCGAACTCGTCTTTCAATCCTCAGCCATCGGACGCAACCGCGCCGGACTTGCCGTCACCCAAGCCCCCTTCGCGATTCACAAACTCGATCTCGAAGCCGGCACCGTCACCACCCTCGCCGAAGATCCCAAGTTCGATCTACTCATTCCGCAGCTCAGCGTTGATGAATCTCTTTATTACATCCGCCGCCCCTATCGCGATCCCAATAAGCCGCCAAGCCTGTGGCGCGCGGCGCTCGATCTTGTCCTGCTCCCCTTCCGCCTGCTGTTCGCGGTCTTTCAATTCCTGAATTTCTTCACGATGCGCTACACCGGCAACACGCTGACCACGACCGGCAACGCCCGCCAGAAACACGCCGACGTCCGCAAGATGATGATCTGGGGAAATATGCTCGACGCCGACAAGGCAGCCGACCGCGCCGACGATGGCACCCCGGCCTTGGTTCCAAAGAGCTGGGAACTGATCCGCCGCCGCAAAGACAGCAACACAGAAGAAGTCATCGCCAAGGGTGTCCTGAGCTACGACCTCTATTCCGACGGCACCGTGCTCTATTCCAATGGCTCCGGAATCTATCGCCTCGACCCAAAGGGCTCAACCGAGCGCCTCACAAAAGACTCACTAGTCGAACAAGTAGTCGCCGTAGAGGAATAGAAGATTATGAACGGTCCATCGACTCCCGGAGTATCCGTCCTGACTTGCGCGTGACAGCTCGCAAATGGAATTCTCGTCATAGCCACTTTTCTCAAGATCCGCGAGTGCCGATTTATGATAAAGATCCCCTTGGCGTCACGTCGAAAGAGAACCGCGGTCTGCGCCATCGTGGAAGAGCGGCCCTTCAAGGGCCGCGTTGAGCCGTAGGAAAAATAAGGGCTTCAGCCCCCGTGGTCGTGGTTATGCTTTGCGAAGCCATAACTCAATCTTCCGCATCGTCACAAAGCTTGAGACTTTGAGACTTTGAGACTTTGAAACTTTGAAACCTTAAAAATGGTCCCCCTCCACCGACACCCCCGCCCGACTCTTCTGCCCTAAAATCGCCAGTCCCCTCGCCTGAATAAGCCGATCCCACGGCCCCGCCTGCCAGTTATCCCGCTTCTTTTCCGGATGGATCCATGGCGGCAACGTCAACATCATGTTCCGCGCTGTCGCGTGGACGTACGGTTCATACATCGATCGCAACTTTGCCAACTTGTCATGGCCATACTCGTCATCGCGCAGGCGTAGGCCCGCCGCCGCAAGAGCATTTCGCAACGCCTCGGACTCCGTCGCCGGAAGCCGGTCGGGATACTCCGCGTCATACCTCGCATTCACCACCTGCGCCAGATCAACCGCTGCATGGCGCGCCATCGCAAACGTCAACTTCGCCTGTCCCGGCTGAACACCATCAATCCCCGCCAGCACCAGCGACGAAACATCCAGCATCGTCGTCAGCGCCGCCAGCCAGGACTGATTACTGTGCTGCGACCTGAAAAAACTTAGCACTGGATACGAAATCTGCGCCTCCAACAACTCCGCCGCCCAGCGCTCCCAATCGCGCAGCACCTCGTCCAGCACCGACTGGCTTACCCCGGGATCTTCCGTCCTACCCGCCAGCCGCACCAGCAACTCTGCTGCCGTCGGAGGCGACCCCGCCCGCGCATCCAGCATCGAAATCTGAATCTCGCGCCGCGAGAACGATGAATACACCACCGGGATGTACCCGATCACCACGCCGAGAAACGCAAATCCCATCCCCGCTTCAATGACCGAAAATGCCCGCGCCGCGCCCGATGTCGGCACAATATCGCCGTAACCCAGCGTAAAAAACGTCTCGCCGCTGTGATAAAGGATCTTTCCGAAGTTGAGCCGCTCGCCGCTGAGTTGCTCGTGCCCGCCCATCCCATACTGAATCAATGCAAATCCAAGAATCAGCCCAACCGCCCAAACACCCAGCAGCAAGATCAACGACAACGGTCCGAAGTATCCCAGAAAGTTCTGCTGCCGCGAAGCCGTCTTGATGCGTGCTGCGATCTTTCGCCACGGAATCCAGGTCCGCCGATAGAAATACGCCGTCAGCTTGAAATTCCGCAGCACCCGCCGGGGCAGCACCACCGTCTCAAACGCATCCAGCAGCACCACCCAAATGATGACGATGCCAACAACGACCCCCGCGATATGTATCTGTGAACTCATGAGAAACAGGCACCGATACCGGACTATTCCGTCTAATCACACTCCATCCGAATGTCATGCTGAGCGAGGATTGAGCGTAGCGAAGCGAAGCTCAACCGCAGTCGAAGCATCCCTACCCGCTTAAGTACGCTCGCTTCAGTCGTCCGATGTAGATGCGTCGGGAAGCTTACCAGATTCGTGTAGCCCCGGACGCCCTAGTCCGGGTTTGCGCGCAAGCGCGCCAATGATGATATCCACCACCGCCCTAAATGACTGTCATCCTGAGCGAGGATTGTTCTCCGCGCTAAGCGGAGAACAACCGCAGTCGAAGGACCCCTATCAGTTCCCCAAACCAGTGCCGTTTCAGGGCATCCTCACCATGCATCCAAAATGGATGCCAACACCTTCCTACTGAATGCACCCATTCACTCCAAGCGCCGTAAAGGCGATAATGAACCCAATGTCCTCGCGATCCATAACGCGTTTACTGGCAGCCATCTTCGCCCTGTTCCTCGCCCTTCCCATCGCAGCCCAACAGGAATCCCCTCACCGCCTCATCCTCAAAGACGGTTCCTACCAACTGGTCACTAAATACGAAGTCAAAGGAGACCGCGTCCGCTACTACAGCACCGAACGCCAGGAATGGGAAGAACTTCCCAACGCCCTGGTCGACTGGCCCGCCACAGACAAGTTCGAAAAAGAACGCGCGGCCGCAGCCTCCACGCCGGAAGCCGTCAAGGTCGACAAAGAGATTGAGCACGAGCGCGAGATGGAAGAAGCCGAACGCCCGCAGGTCGCTCCCGGACTCCGCCTCCCGATGGATTCTGGGGTCTTTCTCCTCGATACCTTCCAGGCTGAGCCGCAGATCGTTGAAATCAACCAGACCGCCGGCGACGTCAACCGCAACACCAGAGGCAACATCTTCCGCGGAGCCGTCAATCCCGTCTCCTCAATGAAGCAGACCATCGAACTTGAAGGATCGCACGCCCCCGTCCAATCCCACGTTGACGTTCCGACGTTTTACATCAAGATCGACGAAAATTCCGACCAGCCCGAATCGCCAGCCGCCTCAACCACTCCCGCCCAACCCCAGCAACCGCAGAAAGCGATCGTCCCTTACGACCGCTTCCGCATCCTCCGCGTTGAGGTCAAAGGCAACAAACGCATCGTCGGAGACATCAAGCGTCAAGTCACCGGCAAGGTCACTCACGAGCAGCACCAGATCAAATCCACCATCACCGACATCCGCGGCGGATGGCTCAAACTCACCGCTGCCGAAAATCTTCCGCCCGGCGAGTACGCGTTAGTAGAGATGACGGAAAAAGGAGCAATGAACCTCTACATCTGGGACTTCGGTGTCAACCCGAAAGCCGCAGCCAATCCGAATCCGTGGAAGCCAGACCTGAGACAAGCAACGCAACCCGCGCCAAAGCAGCCAGATTCAAAATGAATTCCCCTGTGCCCCTCTGTGCCCCCTGTGGTGAGAGGTTTCTCTCTCCCAAAAACTAAAGGCACCCCGAAGGATGCCATGAAACCAATAGCGCGGAACTCGCTGCTCGATGGGTTTGGAAATTGCTGTATACCCTCCGCTTTGTCATCCTGATGGTGCCGCTTTTTGGCGCCGGAGGACCTCTGCAACTCTGCCTGCAGTGCCCATGCAGCCGCGGACTGCATAGAATCCTCGCCTGCAAAAAGCGCAGGCCATCAGGATGACACCGCGGTGGATTCCATTAAAAGCTAAGGATGGCTAGTTACTCGTAATTCGATCCCTCTTCCTTCAACATCCCCCTCTGCGCAATCCCGATATTATCCCGCGTCGAATTCTTCACCATGTACATCATCCCATCGGCCTGCCGGATCACATCATGCGCCGACCGCGCATCATGCGGATACGTCGCCACTCCAATCGACGCCCTAACATTCAGGTTCAATCCTTCTTCCTTGCAGAAGCAACTAGCCCGCAGCCCGTCGCGCAACCGCTTCGCCACCACCAACGCCTGATCCTTCCCCGTCTGCGGCAGCAACACGACAAACTCATCCCCTCCATACCGGAACGCAAAATCGATCAACCGCAGCTGCGCCTTGATCAGATATCCAATCTCCGCCAGCAGTTTGCTCCCGATCAAATGCCCATGCGTATCGTTCACTGACTTGAAGTGATCCAGATCGATAAACAAAATGCTGAACTCATACCCAAATCGCGATGACCGGTAGACCTCGGTCTCCAGCGTCTTATAAAGATGACGCGCGTTGTAGAGCCCGGTGCAGTCATCCGTGATCGTCAGTTCCTGAATCTTCTCCACCCACTTCGCGTTCTCGATCGCGATCGCCGCGTAATCACATAGCGACTGCAGGAAGAACAGCTCGGGCTCCTTGAAGCGCTCCATGTCGACGTTCACCAACTGGATCACCCCCAGCACCCGCAGCTTCGACCGCAGTGGCACGCAAATCACAGAGCGCGTTTGCCACTTGGTCGCATCATCCACACGGCTCGCGAAATACGGATCACTCCTCACATCGGGCACTACGCGCGCTTCCCCGTGCTTGGCAACCCATCCGGCAATGCCCTCGCCCACCTTCAGCCGGACATTCTTCAACGCCTCCGCCTTGTCTCCCACCGCGATGGCAAAGTACAACTCATCATGCCCTTCATCCACCATCAGGAGCGACCACGTATCCGGACGGAAGTATTCCGCCATCTTGTCCATGATGGTCTGCAGAATCGAGTCAAGGTCCAGGGACGACGTGAGCGCTTTCGCCACGTCATGAAAAATCGTCAACTCCTGGCTCTGGCGAGTCAATTGAGTGCCGGCCTCAGGCATGGATATCCCGTCATTCCTCACAGATAAGGGTGGCGTTGAAAAATTATAAGGTTCGCTTTCGTCAGTCAGCAATGAACGTTAGTAACCCGTACCCGTAACGCCAATGGGATCAAAAGCTAACGGGGATTCTGAACCAATCGCCGAAGATTAGAAATACCAAATGTGGCGCGGGCGCCCACGCCGCGTAACCCGGTCCACCCAATCTGTCATCCTGAGCGAGGATTGTTCTTTGCGCGAAAAGCGCAAAGGACAACCGCAGTCGAAGGATCCCTACCTACAGCAGTATGCCGTTCCCAACGCGAGCCCGGTCATCCTCGACCTTCGGAGCTACCGTGGAAGAGCGGCGCTTGAGCGCCGCGTTACAGCCTAGAAAAGCAGAGGCTTGCAGCTCGGTGGTCGCCTAAGTCCTATAATCAAACCCGATGAAAACCCTATTCCTCGCGCTCCTTCTCACCCCCGCCTTCGCCCAAACCCCCGACCCACACTCCATCCCCGCAGTCGACGCCGGCATCGGACAATGCACCGCCGACTTCACCATCACCGACACCGACAACAAGCCCATCTACGCCGCCAAAGTCAAAGTCCATATCGCCTACGGATTCGCCAGCGCCCGCAAACTCGATCTCGAAGTCGGCACCAACGTCGACGGCAAAGCCCGTTTCACCAGCCTTCCCGACCGCTCCAAGAAGGGACTCTTCTTCGAAGCCTCCGAAGGCGACCGCACCGGCACCGCCTTCCTCGATCCCTCCAAAACCTGCCAGGCCCAATTCACCATAGCCCTTCGCAAACCGACAACGGCTCAATAACTGATAAGCATTCAATAAATTCAACAAATAATGAGCAGCGCACAAACTGCCGGTGCGGAAAATCCAATCTAAACGCCCTGTCATCCTGAGCGAGGATTGTTCTCCGCGTTAAGCGGAGAACCACCGCAGTCGAAGGACCCCTATCAGCTCAACCGAACCACAGCCCGTGAGGGAGTTTCTTCGACGAGCTTTGTCATCCTCGCGTGGGCGGTAATCCCCTCCGACCCTCGCGCACCACCGTACAAGAGCGGCGCTTTCAGCGCCGCGTACCGCGCCCTAAGCACCCAGCCCCAGACAAGTTACCCTCCCCCTGTACACCCGTCCCGTAGCGCACGCGCCAGTCTTGTCCTATGATGTACCCGAACACCTGCCACGACGTCTCATGGGTGAATTCGGAGCAAAGTTCCGCAAGGCGCGCGAGTCCAAAGAGCTCTCGCTCGATGACATTTCTAATGTCACCAAGATCAGCGCGCGCATGCTTCAAGCCATCGAAGAAGAAGACTTCAATCAACTACCTGGCGGCGTCTTCAATAAAGGATTCATTCGCGCTTACGCCAAGCATCTTGGTCTGAACTCCGACGACGCCGTCAACGAATATCTTGCCTGCCTTCGCCAGGCACAGATCGATTCTCACGCGGGTTGGGATTCTGGCATTCGTCCCGATCCCCGTCCCGCAAAAGCAGCGGTCGCCGCGCCAATCAAGCCTGCGCCGCCAGTAGAGACGCGCGTGAAAGTCGATGAACTTCCCGAGTTGCAACTGCCGCGTGCGGAAGACATCCGTCCCGCGCGTAAGGAATACCTCGACAATCCTCCGTCGGGATTTCCCCGGACTCTCGTCTACCTGGCTGCCATCATCCTTTTTGCAGCCGTCATTCTCTGGATCCGTCACTCTCGTTCGAGTGCCAATGCCGCCAAACCCGTTGCGCCAAGCACCCCGACGGTGATCACACCAGCAGCGGCCAATGTTCCGCCGACTTCGTCGCAGCCTGTTACCAAGCCCGTGGTCACCACGCCGGCCGCGCCGAAACCGGTCGCGGCAACACAGCCATCCACCGCTACGAACAAACCGGTAGCCAGCGCTCCCGCGGCAACAACCTCACCCGCTCCGAATCCGAATCAGGTCACCGTGGAAAAGAAGGGTGACGTCACGATTCGATCCTTCGGCACGCCAACTCCGAAGCCCGCGATATCATCTTCCGCAAATTTGACGCTGGTGATCCGCGCCACCGAAACCGCCTGGGTCTCCGTCACCTCAGACGGACAACTCGTCGCACAAGAAACCCTCATCGCCCCAGCCAACTCCACGTTTCATGCCTCTCGAGAACTTGTCGTCCGCGTCGGAAATGCCGCGGGCGTGAGTTTCCTCTGGAATGGCAAAGAAGTCCCACCGCAAGGCACCGAATCCGAGGCCAAAACCTTTATCTTCGACGCCCACGGAATGCGCGCTCTCGCCTCCGATCAAACACCTCAATAATTCCCGCTCTCACCCTGTTTACATACGTAATGGTCATCCTGAGAGAGGATTGTTCTCCGCAACAAGCGGAGAACAACCGCAGTCGAAGGATCCCTGCCATCCTGCAATAGTCCCGAGAAAACCTCTCATGCCTACACCCCATCAGGGATATCCTGATCCACGCCCAGCAATCCCTTGTAGTATCCTGATGAGCGCACACACTCACGTCCAACGAATGAAACGCAACCTTTTGATTTCCTGCGGCTCGTATCTGATGTTCGTGGCCGCAGCTTTCGCCCAATCGGGTCCTGTTCCATCCGCGCCGGCTGCCAACGGTGGTCAACCGCAGCAACCGGTGTCCTATGCGTCCGTCACGCAACTCAACGGACTGCTGTCCCAGCTCGAAGCCACTTCAAAGGACACTCAAGCCGACCTGGTCAGGCTCCGCATCGAGAAATGGAAGGCCGACGGATCCTACAAGAAGCAAGCGCTAGGCAACGTCGACTCGATCCAGCGCAACCTGCAAGGCGCCTTGCCTGAAATCGTCACGCAATTGCGCAATGCTCCCGAAGATTTGCCCGCGACCTTCAAGCTCTACCGCGAACTCGACGCCCTCTACGACGTCATGGGAAGCGTAGTCGAAGGCACCGGAGCCTTCGGCTCGAAAGACGATTTTCAGTCGATATCAAATGATCTGACTGGCTTTGAGTCTGCGCGAAAGCAACTGGCCGAGCGCATCGAAAGTCTCGCATCTTCGAAAGAAGCGGAGATCACCCGCCTGAGCGCCGCCCTGAAGACCGCCCAGACCGCGGCCGCGGCCGAGCCTCCCAAGAAGATTGTCGTCGACGACACCGAGCCTGCCAAAAAGCCCGCACCAAGAAAGAGGATCAAAAAGCCCGCGTCTGATGCCTCGAAGCCAGCCGCCACTCCGAGCCAAAGTCCCCCAACCCAGCAGCCGCCCCCCACCAAGCCGCAATAGAATCACCGGCGCCGCAAGCCATGTCATGCTGAGCGCAGCCGGAGTGCAGCGAAGCGGAACTCCGGCGGAGTCGAAGCATCCCTACCCGAGAACAACCGCCGCTGGCTGGGGATTTTCGCTGGAGTCGGAACGACAGCCAACTAAGGCCGCACGAGCCCCGGATAACACCAACTTCCTAACCGCACAAGTCTCATGTCAAAATGCTGAAACTTCACAACCTCAAACTTCGGAGCATCCTATGAGCACGATCCTCCAAACCGCCCCAACGGTCGCGGCTCCGGTCTCTACCTCGCGCATCGCCTCAATCGATATCATCCGCGGCGCCGTCATGGTGCTAATGGCCATCGACCACGTGAGAGTCTTCTCCGGAGTTCCTGCCGGCGGCCCCACACCCGCCATCTTCTTCACTCGCTGGATCACCCACTTCTGTGCTCCTGCTTTCATCTTTCTCGCCGGGACGAGCATCTTCTTCTATGCCCGCAAGCACTCTGATACTTGCCGCTTCCTCCTCGTCCGCGGCGCATGGCTGATCCTGCTCGAACTCACGGTCCTTCGCCTGTCCTGGACATTCAATCTCGACTTCGCTCACTACGAAATGGCCGGAGTCCTCTGGGTCATCGGATGCTGCATGATCCTGATGGCCGGCCTCGTGAAACTCCCGGTGTCCGTCGCAGCCACTTTCGGCGCAGTCATCATTGCTGCCCACAACCTCATGGATTCCCGTCTGTGGCAACTCGCCGACGGCCTGAACACCAGCAGATTTTCCGGTCTCTGGAAGATTCTCTACTTCGGCTTCTACGCAGGCCCGCTGCAATTCGGCCCCGAGGGCCCCAATCTCATCGTCCTCTATTCGCTCATCCCATGGATCGGCGTCATGGCCGTGGGCTACGCCTTCGGAAAGATCCTCACTTTCGAACCGACCCAACGAAACCGGATCTGCACGCTGCTTGGTCTCGGCGCAATCGCCCTCTTTCTAGTGCTCCGCGGATTCAACCTCTACGGCGATCCCCGCCCCTGGACCCACCCGACTCCGCAACACCCAATGCCCGGGTTACTCTCTTTCCTCAACTGCAACAAATATCCCGCATCGCTGAACTTCTTATTGATGACGCTCGGCCCGACCATCGCCCTAGTCCCGTTGCTGGAACGTGCCTCTGGACCAGTCGCCCGCACTCTCACCACTTTCGGACGTGTCCCGTTCTTCTTCTACGTGCTTCACATCCCGCTGATTCACGCCCTGGCGTTGATCGTCTCCAAGCTACGTCTTGGCTACGTAAGCCCGTGGCTCTTCGCCAATCATCCGATGGGCAATCCGGAACCACCCGACGGCTACACCTGGAGTCTGCCTCTCCTATATTTAGTGTGGGCAATCGCGATTGTTCTGCTCTATTTCGCGTGTCGCTGGTTCGCGAATCTGAAATCAAGACGGAATGATTGGTGGCTCAAATACCTGTAAACGGACCACCAAGAAAAACCCTGTGCCCCCTGTGGTAATTGGTCTTTCTAGTTTAAGCAGACGCCCGACTGTCTCAGCGTCCTCTGCGGACGTTCGCGGTTTTCGCAGTTCCTGTGGTCAAGTACCCCTCTCACTCGACGCGCAGGGCACGCATGGGATTCACGCGCGAAGCTCTCCACGCCGGAATGACGCACGAACACAGGGAAAACACGACGACCACCAGAGTGATTCCCAGAAACACAACCGGGTCCAAAGCGTGCACTCCATAGAGCATGCCTCGTATCAGCGGAGAAACTGCGCCGCCAAGCACCACTCCGGCAACGATTCCAAGCGCTGCAGGTTTCAATCCGTCCAGCAACACCAGACGCAGCACCTGCTTGCGTTGCGCGCCAAGGGCGATCCGCACCCCGATCTCATTCGTACGCTGCGCCACCAGATACGAGAGCACTCCATATAGACCCACGGCCGCCAGCAACAACGACACCGCACCGAACGCCACAATCAGCGTCGAAGTGAAACTCGCTTCGATGGTCGACGCCTCGATCAGTTGATCCATGGTCTGCACGTAAGCGACCGGCAAATCTCGATCCAACGACTGAATCACTTTCTGTACCGGCAGAGCCAGTCCACTGACATCCTGATTCGAACGGATCACGAGAACCGCGTTGCGACGGAAACCCAGCGAAAGAGGTAAGTAAATCATCGGCTGCGCCGGCTGCGAGATCAGGTACCGAGTGTCGCCGACCACGCCGACAATCTCCATCGAGCGGCCCCGATCGGCATTCAGGTTCACGTGCCGGCCGAGGGGTTCTTCGCCGGGGAGGTATTTATCGACAAATGATTGGCTTACCACCATCGAATCCGCCGGCCGCATCCCTTCCTGCATGTTGAACGACCGCCCCTCCACTAACGGAATCCGCAGGGCTTCGAAATATCCAGGATCCACCGATCGCTCGAGGGCACAATTCAACTCCCCCTTCGCCAGGGGCGGATGTCCTGCAATGTCGAAGCAGTTGTCCGACGTATACCCTTGCCCCGGTACTGCCGTCGTAATTCCCACCGCCTGCACTCCCGGCAGAACACCCACATTCCGCGCCAACTCTGAAAAGAAACTCGTCCGCTGCGCCGCCTCCGGATAACTTGTCTTCGGCAAGCTGAGGCGCATCGTCAGTACATTCTTCGTTGTGCAGCCCAGATCAGCACTTCGAAGTTTTTGATAGCTCCTCAGCAACAAGCCGGCAGCGATCAGCAACACAACAGTCAGGCAAACTTCCACCGCCAAGAGGACCTTCCGCACCTGAGTCCGCACCGGCCCGGAGGAAAATGTGCGAGAGACTTCCTGCAACCCGTCTACCGCGCTTCTTCCGCCAGCCGAGAGCGCCGGCAACGTGCCGGCCAGCATGGCAGTCACGAGTGTCATACCCATCGTCACAAGAACCACGGCCCAGTCCAGGTGGATGGCTTCTTCTCGTGCGATATCTTGCCGCACACGTAATAGCCAGTGCACGCCCATGGAGCCCAGCAACAGGCCCAGGGTTCCGCCCGCGCTTGCCAGCAGCAGGATCTCGCTCAATTGCTCGCGCACCAGCCGCCAACGGGTTCCTCCCAGTGCCACGCGCACAGCGATCTCACGTCGTCGTGCCATCGAGCGCGCCGTGAGCAAATTCGCCACATTGATGCACACAATCATCAGCAGACAACTGGTAGCCGCCAGCAACACGTACAACGGTGTCTTGAAGTCAAAAACCAGCGCATCCAACAAGGGTCGTGCGTTTGCCCCGATACTGATCGCCGCCTTATCCGGATTCTGCTCGCGCAATCGTCGGATGATCGTATCGATCTGGGCTCGGGCTCGCTCTTGTGTAACTCCCGGGTTGAGCCGCGCAATCACATCAAATTCATGGTTGTCGAGGTCTGTCATCGCACTCGGCGAAACCTCGTGGTAGATCGGCGTCCAGGCTTCCGTCTGCATGTCCGGATACGCAAACCAGGCTGGAGCGATGCCAACGACTGTGTACGGCGCCCCATCAAACAGAACTTGCGCTCCCACCATTGCCGGGTCGCCGCCGAATCTTCGCTTCCATAATCCCCAGGAGAGAACTACGACTGCGTCGGCGCGCGGCTGGTCATCGCTTGCTGCGAAGAAGCGCCCATATGCGGGCTGTATCCCAAGCACCTCAAACAATCCCGCGGAACATCGCGTGGCTTCGATCTTCTCTGGAAGTTGTCCGTTCCCGCCCGAGAGGTTGTAACTCCCTGACCCCATAATGGCCATCCCGGCAAAGCTGTCACTTTGTTTCTGCCACTCGGTAAAAACGCCCGGCGCGACCACATTGAACGGGAATCGCGGGTCGGCACTTCGTTCGTAAAGCATCACCAGCCGATCTGGATCAGGAAACGGAAGCGGCTTCAGTAGTACCGAATGCACCACTGTGAACAGCGCACTGTTTGCGCCAATCCCAAGCGCGAGTAGTCCGGCCGTCACAACCGCAAATACCGGACTTCGCCCCAGTTTGCGCGCGGCATATCGGAAGTCCCGCAATACTGATTCCACCAAACCCAGGGAATTCCATTCCCAAACCTCCTCGCGGATTCGCTCTCCATTTCCTAGACGAATCCGGGCGCGACGGCGTGCCTCTTGCGGCGAAACTCCCTCCGCTATGAATTGATCGGCTTCGTGCTGTAGATGGGCTTCGAGTTCTCTGGCGAGATCCTCGTCATGCCTGCGGCGATGGAGAAAACGGAGGAAACGCATGCCAACCTCTAAGTCAATCTTCCACTTCTCCCATGACTCTCGTGATCGCCTCAACCATCCGCCGCCACCGGCTGGTCTCCACCACCAGTTGTTTTTTTCCCGCTTGCGTCAGCTTGTAGAACTTCGCTTTACGGTTATTTTCGCTGCTGCCCCAGTACGACCCGAGCCAGCCTCGATCTTCCAGCCGGTGCAGCGCCGGATACAACGATCCCTGCTCTACCTGCAAGACTTCGTCCGACGTCTGTTCGATGATCCGCGCAATCGTATATCCATGGGCCGGGCCAGTAATCAGAGCACGCAAGATCAACATATCCAGCGTCCCCTGCAGCATCTCGTCTTTAACTTGCTCTTTCGATCGCGCCATGGTGACGTTCCTTGACCCCGTCATACCCCTAGACATTCGAGTGAACGAATAGCGTACACCACTCGAACATCTATGGGAAGTTAAAATTGCCGTGCCACTTTTCGCGCAGGTGTATGGCCTTTCCCTCTTCGACTGAGCCGCGCTCGAAAAGAAACCTGTAACCTGCTTGTTTTTATTTCGTAATAAGTAGTAGAGAAGCTCATGGATCTGCTCCAGCGGTTCGTGCTTGGCGAGATCGATGCGTTCGAGACGCTGGTTCGGCAGTTTCAAGGCGACATCTACGCCTGGACTGTGCGCATTGTGCGCGACCCAGGCACTGCGGAAGATTTGACCGCTGAGACGCTTTGGCGAATCTATTGCGCACGGCACAAGTTTCGCCCTGACGGTAACTTCGGCGCCTGGGCACGACGCATCGCCACGAACCTGGCGCTCGATTATCTTCGCCGCGCTCGACCGGAACAAACTCTCGATGCCGACCCTGCCGGAGCGCCTCCGCCGGATCGACTCGTGCAGCGCGAAATGCGGCAAAAGATCCAACAAGCCTTTCGCCGCCTTCCGCCGAAGTTGCAGCTTGCGGCAACGCTCGCGCTAGTCGAAGAGGTGCCCTACGACGAAATTGCTGCTGCTTTAGGAACTTCGGTGGGCGCAGTTAAGGTGCGAGTGTTCCGCGCCATTCGCATCCTGCGCAAGCACCTGACGCAGGTTGGCATCAAGCCTTGATGAGAGGACACGACAAACAATGAAAATAGATGAACCCAACGACCGGCAGATTCGCGACGCGCTGAAGCAATCCCTTCCCTCCGTCAACACCGAACTCCGACGAGATCTGTGGCCCGAGATTTTACGCAGAGAGGCCTTGCGCAGGCTAGATACCCATTCACTCGCCGTGCCCTGGTATGACTGGGTCCTGGTTGGCCTGAGCGTGGCTGCGTTCCTTGCTTTCCCGCGATTGGTTCTAGTCTTCGCGTACCACCTGTAACAAGGAGGCGTTATGAGCAATCATCCGTACCTTCGCGCATACATGGCGGGAATCTCCGTGCCAACGCCACTTTTGCTGATCCCGTTGACCGCGTTTTTCATGGCGCGATTTGTCTACAACATCCCTATTCCGGTCGAGCGAGTCATCATCTTTCCGATGGCAATTATTCCGAACCTGTTCGGAGTTTGGAATATGGTGCACTTGGCGTCTCGTGCGCGCACCCGCCTGCCGCTCGGGATTCACGGCGCGATCCTTCCCTTCATCATTGCTCCCGCAGGATTCTTCCTCGGCCGCGGTCTGGGCTTTTTACATACAACCGATTTCGGCTTCACCTATTTTGGCGTGCAGATCCACTACGCGTTCTTGGCAATCGTGTTCCCCATCGCACTAATTGTCTATTACCTGGTGTGGAAGTATTTGATCGGATTCTTCAATCACGTTGTGGGTATTGAAGGTAATGGCTCAGCCTGAAATCGAATAGGTCCGTGATGGCGTCATCCCGAGCGAAGCCGTTCTTCAGGCGTAGTGAGGGATCTCCCGCTCCTCGGCCGCATCTCTGGGGAGGTCCCTCGGCCCGCTGGTAAAAGCGCAGGCTCTCGGGATGACGCCGCGACACAAGAATTCAAATTGAGCTACTACCGCATTGCAGAGTACTTGAATTTTTCGAGCGTACGTGGAGGACTTATGACGACCGCACATTCTGGAAACATCCCAGCAGCCTCGCATGAACTGCACTGGCCAGCCACAATCGCTTCGCTCGCAGCAGGCACAATGTTCTTCTCGCTGTGGTTCTGGCTCTTGCCCCAATGGCTCGGCTTCCGCGTCGAGATGGTGGGCACCTCCTATTGGCGGTGGGTTGCCGCCCTGCCCTCAGTCTGCGGATTCGCCGTCGCTCTACGCTGTGTTTGGGATTTTGCGTGGACCGGGCATGGCACACCAGCTCCTGCCGTCCCCCCAAAGCGTCTGGTAGTTGTGGGCTTCTATCGCCACGTGCGAAATCCCATGTACTTTGGCCTCGCACTGGGCTGGATTGGCCTCTGGGTTGTCTTCGGACATGCCAATCTAATCGCGATTGTTTCCGTCTTGGCGATTGCTCTCGGTGTCCACCTCTTCGTAATTCTCTATGAAGAACCAACTCTCCGCCGGAAATTTGGCGCCGA
The DNA here is from genome assembly GCA_035264195.1 of Candidatus Sulfotelmatobacter sp. Lineage (GTDB taxonomy): Bacteria > Acidobacteriota > Terriglobia > Terriglobales > Acidobacteriaceae > Sulfotelmatobacter. The sequence continues at coordinate 29,383 of DATFQQ010000153.1, forward strand.
GTACGAAACCTATTGCCGAAACGTGAGCCGCTGGTGGCCCCGTTTGGAGGCTTGGGCCGAACAGAATTAGCGGGCCCCGGCAGTAAAAGCTCTTGACCGCCGAGTACGCCGAGAACTTCCGCAGAGAGCGCTGAGAAATCTAATTGTCTCCTTTGCTTCTCTCAGCGACCTCTGCGGCCTTTCTCGGCGATCTCGGCGGCAAAAGCTTTTGACTTTCCAATGATTCTCGAGGGCCAAAACAGGAGGTGAAGATTGAATCAGTGGCCTCGATCGCGTCTGTCGCAGAACAAGCAGTGGCCGGCCGACGCCTTCCGAACTAACCGCCAGCCCCTCTCCGCCTTCTCCATCCACCGCCCAATTTCCGCTATTCAACTCTCCCGCATCCACTTACAGCCAAAACCGTTGCGTCCCCCCACCCACTCTGCTAGCCTTTTATGAGGATGTCCTCCCTGTGTGCCGCATCATCGCGGCCCGTTGGATTTCCGCTGGTGAATCAACCACAACGTTCAACCAGGCACGTAACGAATTGCCCTGTGGCCCATAGCCCAGTGCAATCTTAAGGAGACAAATCATTGCCATCCAAAAATCGTTCCTTGTTTACCTCGGAATCGGTGACCGAAGGCCACCCCGATAAGATCGCCGACCAGATTTCGGACGCCATCCTCGACGCCTGCCTCGCCGACGATCCCGTCAGCCGCGTCGCCTGCGAAACCCTCACCGCCACCGGCCTCGTCATGATCGCCGGAGAAATCACCACTAAAGCCTACGTCGACTTCCAGCAAGTCGTTCGCGGCACCGTGCAGTCCATCGGATACGACAACGCCCTCCACGGCTTCGACTGCAACACCTGCGCCGTCATCTCGAGCATCAACAAGCAGTCCGGCGACATCGCTATGGGGGTCGACACCGGAGGCGCCGGCGACCAGGGCATGATGTTCGGCTACGCGGTGAATGAGAATGCCGATTACATGCCGACCTCTATCTCGCTTGCGCACAAGCTGACCATGCAGCTTTCGAAAGTGCGCAAGAATGGAACCCTTCCCTTCCTTCGCCCCGACGGCAAATCCCAAGTCACAGTTGAATACGACGCAAACGGCAAAGTGATCCGTGTCGACGCGGTTGTCATCTCCACGCAGCACGCCGAGACTGTCTCGAACGACGAACTCCGCTCGAGCATTCTGAAGCATGTCATCCAGGCCGTGATTCCGCCGCAGCTTCTCGACGAAGACACCAAGTACCACATCAATCCCACCGGACGCTTCGTCATCGGCGGCCCGATGGGTGACACCGGACTCACCGGCCGCAAGATCATCGTCGACACCTACGGCGGCATGGGACGTCACGGCGGCGGCGCTTTCAGCGGCAAAGATCCGACCAAGGTCGATCGCTCCGCAGCCTACATGGCGCGCCACATCGCAAAGAACGTCGTAGCTGGCGGACTCGCCGACAAGTGCGAGGTTCAACTCGCCTACGCGATCGGCGTCGCGGACCCGGTCAGCGTGTTAGTCGAGACGTTCGGCACAGAAAAGGTTGATCCGGCGATCATCCCCGACATCATCCGCGCGCACTTCAAGCTAACCCCGCGCGGCATCATCGATTCACTGAACCTACGCCGTCCGATCTATAAGAAGACCGCAGCCTACGGCCACTTCGGACGTACCGATCCCGACTTCACCTGGGAGGCAACCGACAAAGCGGCCAAGCTGGCCAGCGATGCCGGTCTTCGGGAACCCGTAGGTGCGCGGAAGTAATTTGTCAGGAATCGTAAGCGCGAGAAAGTAACTTGTCGGGAGCGCCCGTAAGCGTAAGAAAGTAATTCGTCGGGAGCCATAAGCGCAAAAAGTACCTTGTCATTCCGACGAGCGAAGCGACGGAGGAGTCTGCTGTCTGCCTGCAGTACCTCAGGTGCAAGCAATCAGCAGATTCCTCGCCGCCAAAGAACGGCAGCTTCGGGATGACCACAGGTGCCGGGTGTTCCTGTAACGAAGATTTTGTAAGCGGATAAAAAAAGCCTTTCTCACCGAACTCTGCGGAAGTTCTCAGCGCACTCAGCGGTCAAGAGCTTTGGCTTGGGGACCTGCAAGAGCCAAGATGGCGTAGTCCCAAAGTCGTACACAAATTAGGAATTTAGAATCCGAGCTAGTTCCCCAAACTCGTAGATTCTGCGAAAATGTTGATTGCGCACAATCAAGTACACCAAAGCATTCATCATCAGCGCCAAGAAGCGCGCAAAAAAGACACCAGAAGCTAGAAGCTAGTTGCCAGTAGCTAGAAGCTAAAAAAGAGGAGCAGCATGTCAACCGCCGCCATTAACTGCGATATTAAAAACATTGAACTCGCCGATCTGGGCAAGAAGCGCATCGAGTGGGCGAACCAGTCGATGAAGGTCCTGCAGATCATCCGCAAGGAATTCATCAAGAACCAGCCCCTGCAGGGCATCCGCATCTCGGCCTGCCTGCATGTCACCGCCGAGACCGCCAACCTCGCCATCTGCCTGCGCGACGGCGGAGCCGACGTTGTCCTCTGCGCCTCCAATCCGCTCTCCACCCAAGACGACGTCTCCGCCTCGCTCGTCCGCGACCACAATATTCCCGTCTTCGCCATCAAGGGTGAGGACAACGACACGTACTACAACCACATCCTCGCTGCCATCGATCACAAGCCGCAGATCACCATGGACGACGGCGCCGACCTCGTCTCCATCCTCCACACCAAGCGCACCGACGCGCTCGAACACGTCATCGGAGGCACGGAAGAAACCACAACGGGCGTCATCCGCCTGCGCGCCATGGCCAAAGAAGGAGTGCTCAAGTTCCCCATCGTCGCCGTCAACGACGCTGACACCAAGCACCTGTTCGACAACCGCTACGGCACCGGACAATCCACCATCGACGGCATCATCCGCGCCACAAATTTCCTGCTAGCCGGATCCAAATTCGTAGTCGCCGGTTACGGATGGTGCGGCCGCGGCCTCGCCTCCCGCGCTCGCGGCGCCGGAGCCGAAGTCATCGTCACCGAAGTCGATCCCACGAAAGCCCTCGAGGCCGTCATGGACGGCTTCCGCGTAATGAGTATGCCCGAAGCCGCCAAGCTCGGCGACGTCTTCTGCACCGTCACCGGCAACAAGAGCGTGCTCACCAAGGAACACTTCGACGTCATGAAAGACGGAGCCATCATCTCCAACTCCGGACACTTCAACGTCGAAATCGACATTCCCGCGCTGGAGAAGATGTCCTCCTCGAAGCGCACCACGCGCAACTTCGTCGACGAGTACTCGCTGAAAGATGGCCGCAAGATCAACCTCCTCGGTGAAGGCCGCCTCATCAACCTGGCCAGCGCCGAAGGCCACCCCGCCAGCGTCATGGATATGAGCTTCGCCGACCAGGCCCTGAGCGTCGAGTACATGGTGAAAAACTCAAAGAAGCTGGAAAAGACCGTCTACAAAGTTCCCGACGAGCTAGACAAGCGCGTAGCAAAACTAAAGCTCGAGTCGATGAGCATTAAGATCGACAAGCTCACGCCCGAGCAGGAAGAGTACCTGGCAGGCTGGAGCGAAGGAACATAAAGGCGGGCTCCCGGCTCTAGGCGTCCGGAAATCGACCTCGGACCTCAGATATCGGACCTCAGCCAAGATCGGTACCCCACTTCTCCTGCGGTGTATGCAAGAAAAGTGGGGTTTTCGTTTGAAGCGGCAAGAACCATGGAGTGACAGCTGCCTCGTCCTTCAGGCGGCCCGGAAGTTTCGAGCCGCTTTTATTTCTTGCTTAAGAGAAAATTGGAATGTCAGTTTGTCCTGGCACTCTCACCCTGTCATCCTGAGCGAAGTTTTCGTTCGCAAAGCGGACGAAAACACAGTCGAAGGATCCCTATCCTCTTAAAGTACGCCAGCCGTCCACGTTAATGTACGCCAGCCATCCACGCATCAACCGAACCACCACGCTCTTGTCATCCTGAAGTCGGGCGCTCTTTTCCCGACGGAGGACCTCTGCACTCTCCGGCCACCATCAATGCCGCCGGCCACGTGCATCGATCTTCCGGTATCGCTCAAGGATGACACGAAACTCAAGTTACCCGGCTTTTTCAACTTCTCACTAGGTTAGGAGAAGTGGGGTTTTCGTTTGAAGCGCAAGGATTGATGTGGTGACAGCCGTCTCGGCTGTCCGGCGAAACGGAAACTACGGGCCGCAGCCAGAGTACAGAACTGACCTTGTCATCCTGAAGTCGGGCGCTCTTTGCCCGACGGAGGACCTCTGCACTCTCCCGCCACCATCAATGCCGCCGGCAACCTGCACAGATCCTTCGCTCAAGATGGCACGAAACTCGAGCCGCACGGGGTCCCGGAAATCCGGCCGAAAAGCGCCTGGAAACCACCGTGGAAGAGTGGCCCTTCAAGGCCGAGTCACGTCGCAACAAAGATAGGGCTTCAGCCCCTGCCGCGCCTCACTTCTTCGGAAACCCCGGATCATTCTTGATCTCCCGAATCTGGTTCAGATGCCGCTCCGCATGCGTGGAGATCTCCAGCATCCACTGCCAGCAATCGATCACCTCTCCATACTCTCCAAAGCTGTGAGCCCGCATGTCATCGTTGGTCGTCTTGATGTAGTCGATCATCGTCGCGCGCAGCGCCTGAAACTTCCCCAGCGCCTCGCCCATATCTTTGTAGGTCTCGACTTTTTCATGCCCGCCGCCAGTCTTGGTATGCACCACGCGATCGATCCCGTACCACATAATGTCGGCGTCGGTAGCCGCCGACTTCTTCGTACTCATGTCCGGAGCCGCCTTCAGCGCCTTCTGGATCTCGCGCCAGTAGTCGGGTTCCGCGACTGCCAAATGCGAGACCACTTCCCGGATGCTCCAGCGGTCCGGCGAAGCCTTGTACTCCAGTTGCGCCGCCGACAACCCGCGCACCTGCTCAGCCACCATCTGCGTAGTCATCTCAAAATGCACCAGCAAATGTTCGCGGTCACCATTACTCATCGGAGCGGCAAACAGAGGCGCAACAACCAGACACACGACCACACCCAGCAGCGGCAATTCTCGCAGCGTATTCCTTCGAATCATATTCATAGTGATGGCGTCCCAAGCCACCGTTTAGACTGACCCGCGCTAGGAACGTAAGCAGCGTCCAGCATCCAATCAACTCCGCGCACTCCATATAAGGCACACTCAGGATGGGTGCCCCATTTCTCGTGCGCTGTTTGCCTGAGAAGTGGGGTTTTTTGTTCGCAGAGGCAAGCCCCAAGTGAGTGAAACCCTCCCCGTAGGGCCATGTGGTGACAGCCGCCTCGCCCGTCAAACGGCCTGGAAGTTGCGGCCCGCAGCCACTCGGCAGAAGTAATGTTGTCATCCTGAAGTCGGGCGCCTTTTGCCCGACGGAGGACCTCTGCACTCTCCCGCCACCTTCGATACTACCCGCAACTTGCAAAGCTCTTCGCGATCGTTCCGAATAACCCGAAACTCGACCCGCCCATCAGCCATCCCGGAAGTCGCGGCCCGATGCCACTCCGCTGAAGCAACGCAGAAGTAATGTTGTCATCCTGAAGTCGGGCGCCTTTTGCCCGACGGAGGACCTCTCCACTTTCCCGCCACCACCAGACAACCCGAAACTCGACCCACCCGGGTTCCCGGAAATCGCCGTTCCGAAAGCGCGTAGAATCCCCGTGGAAGCGCGACCCCTCAAGGGTCGCGTCAAACGTTAGAGAAGACACGGGCTTCAGCCCACAGCGCGGAACGCGATTCTTAAAAAGTGCCCAGTCGATAATTGCTCATCATCGCACTTCCGTGACTCTTAGTAAGAACTAGGCGAGTGTTGTGCTGCGCGGTTACAGTCCATGACGGGCCACCGGTCGTGAGCATCTACGTCGAAGTCCTAATTCGCGGCAACATCGACGAACTTTGGGAGAAGACCCAACAGCCTAAGCTGCATGAGCGCTGGGACCTGCGCTTTTCAAATATTAACTATCTTCCCCGTGAACCCGGCCAAGCACAGAAGTTCCTGTACGCGACCCGGATTGGCGTCGGTCTGCGAATCGAAGGGGCTGGCGAAAGCACGGGCGAGCGCGACGACGCCACCGGGCAACGGACCTCTGCCCTAAAGTTCTGGTCCGAGGATCCTAAATCGTTGATCGCCACCGGTTCCGGCTATTGGAAATATATCCCCACCCGCGACGGGATCCGTTTTCTCACCTGGTACGACTATCGCGTGCGCTTCGGCGCGCTGGGACGCGTGCTCGACTGGGGCTTTCGTCAGGTGATCGGTTGGGCCACGGCCTGGAGCTTCGACCGCCTGCGGTTGTGGATCGAACGCGGTGTGCCTCCGGAAGTCTCCCGCGCTCACGCCTGGATCTATTCAGTAGCGCGTGGCGTGTTAGCGTTCGCCTGGCTCTATCACGGGCTGGTCCCCAAATTGCTTTTTCATAATGTGGACGAGGTCCGCATGATATCGCGCGTTGCGGGAACGTCGACCGTGGCCATAGTCACGCTCGCAGGCTGGCTGGAAGTCTGCTTCGGAATTGTGGTGCTGCTGCTCTGGAAATCGCGATGGCCTTTGTGGCTCACAATTCTGCTCATGATGCTCGCCCTGATCGGCATCACGGTAAGTTCGCCCGATTACCTGAGGGGCGCTTTCAACCCAGTCACGTTGAACCTCTCCGTTGCGGCATTGGCTGCGATCGCTCTGCTCGTCCGGGAGTACGTTCCCACCGCGAGCAGTTGCTTACGACGACCTCCTCAGGTGGTTTCGTGAATTCCATTTATCACACTGCACTCGGGGATCAGTTCGCGCGTTTGCATCCGAAGATCCAGGAACGGTTTGGGTTCAGCAGCGCCGATCAGGTGGCCTCGATCGGAACAGGCGTGATGGATGAAATCTGGCACGGCCCCTCGTACACGCTGCCCTTCCTGTACGTCGGGTCGTGGCGCCGGATCATGTTTCCTGAGCGGGGCAAGTCCATTCCCTTCAGCATCCGCAACTACGCGTACCGGGATGAGTATGGTCGCGAGACCGTGACTTGGATTCGCAGCTTTGGCACTGAAAACCCGCGCCGCTTCGACGCCTACATGATTTACAGTCAGCAGCGGGAGAAGATTGTCGACTACCTGGGCACGCACCAGCACCTAGCGGTGGACATCGACCTGTCGGTGGACGAGCGTGGAGGGCTGCGTCTGCGTTCCGGCGAACAACGTTTTTATGAAGGCGTTCTTGGATTCCGCTTCCCCATGATCTTTTCGGGCGTAGCCGATGTATGCGAGTGGTACGACGACACCGATCAGTGTTTTCACATTAAGGTGTACGTGCACAACCCCACTTGGGGTCCTCTGTTCGGTTATCACGGATCGTTCCAGGTGGAGTGGCATCCGGTGTCGAGTGGTGAGATTCCAGCGGACGTTCTTCCGATTCGTAGCGAACGTCGGGAGTAGTCTAACCGTTGAAATATCCGGGTTACACTCAAGTCCCGGTTATCCGACGATGAGACGTTATCCGACTTGGTGAATTGTGAAACCCTCCGGCCCATCGTCGCGTGCCACGGTCAAACGGTCGCCATTCGAGAATCGTAATCTCAGTTCCCCTTCTAACGAACCATCAAACGTTTCGATTGTTTGCTGGAGTAGACGCAGCAAGGGCACTGCATCGAACGGGTGGCCCTCCGTCCAGACGACCTCGCCTCCACTACCATCGACGCGGACCGTCTGATCCCGGTGTTGCGGGCGAAACATCTCGATTTCACTCACTGACCCCTGAACCGTTCTGAGCGCAAGCGCTCAACAGCTGGAGCCCCTTAGCGGTCCTATATGGCAGTCCAACCGCCGTCGATCAAAAGAGTATGACCAGTGATCAATGATGCAGCGGGGGATACAAGAAATACGACGCTACCTGCAACGTCCATGGGCTCACCAATGCGGTGCAACGCAGCAATGCGCTCGACTATGTTGCTGCGGGATGCCGGGTCTGCCAGCACCGATTCAGTACCTGGCGTGCGGATGAATGTGGGTGCAACTGCGTTGACTCTGATGTTGTACTTGCCCCACTCGACGGCCAGACACTTGGTCAAGTGCGAAATGGCGGCTTTCGTCATGCAATAAACGGATTCAGTCGGCAGCGCCACAAAGCCCGCCTGCGAACTCATGTTGACAATACATCCGCGCTTTTGGCGAATCATCAACCGTCCAGCCGTCTGGCTCGCAAAAAATGTCCCTTTCAGATTCACCCTCAGGGTCAAATCGAAATCTTCCTCACGCACATTCTCCGCAGAGTTTTCCGGGGACAGACCCGCATTGTTTACCAGAATGTCGAGCCGGCCAAAATGTGCGGCCGTATCCTCAACGGCGCGAGAGATTTGATCGAGCCTTGTCATATCCATCTGCAATGGCAATACACGCCGGCCGATGGCTTCAATCTCGCGTGCCAACTCACCTCCCGTTTTCACATCTCTCAGGCCAAGCGCCACATCAGCGCCAGCATGAGCAAGAGCTAGGGCAATGGCACGGCCTAGGCCGCGACCAGCGCCAGTCACTAATGCCACATCACCGGTCAGGTCAAAGCGAGGAAAGTCATTGGCCACTGTGCGCACCCACGCGGCTGTTGTTCAGCACTGGGAGATCTTAATATACGTCAGTTCAGGCCGACGTCTGCGCCATAAGAAAATCGGCGCCCCTCACGGCCTTACTTTGCGATGATTTTGGCCGAGTTACGAAATCAGGAGCAAGTCGATACATGACCTGCCCTGCGCCAAGCTCAATTACCTCTACCTCGTCCGCTCCGTCGAGGCCAACACCGCCTCCATTTTCGCCAATCGCTCCTGCAGGCTTTGGATTTCTTTTTGCTGGCGCTGCACTTCATTCAGAAGCATGGAATCGAGCACTTGATACTTCACCGTCTCGACCTGGCCGTCGGCTGAATGAGCGATGAGGTCTGGATACACCTCGGCGACCTCCTCGGCAACCAGGCCGTATTGGATTGGCTTGGAACCATCCGCAAACGCCTTCTGGTAGCGGAACGTCACCGGACGCAGACGCATCAGGCCGTGGCTGGCGTCGCCCATGTCCTGAATATCTTCTTTGAAGCGGCGTGAGGAACTGATGGTGCCTAACTGGCCATGAGAATCGATTAACACGGGCACCGCATCGTTTACAGCGGTCAGGACACCGCTTACCCCTGCCACAAAGAACGAGGTTTGAATACTAAGGTCCCCAATCCGAATGGTTGCGTTGTCTGTCGACAGTCCCGCGCTTCCGATATGGATGTTATTACTGTTACCACCGGAAACATTCATCGCAGCTTCATATCCAATCGCGATGTTTGAATTTCCGGTAGAGTTGGTCGGCATCGCGCCTAGTCCGATAGCGGTGTTCTGACTCCCTCCGGTATTTCCGAACATTGCAGACGCGCCCGTAGCAGTATTGTTCGTACCGGCCACATTTTGAGACAGCGCGCCATTGCCCACCGCGGTGTTGCCATCCCCCTGGTTAGCGAGGAGCGCGAAGGCACCCACCGCCGTATTGTTATGTCCAAGTGTGTTCTCGTTGAGGGCTTCATCGCCTACAGCTGTATCTCCGAAAGTGATACCTGTCGATTGGAGCGCGCCAAATCCCACTCCAAGATTGTTCGTACCAGGGTTGCCCGGCATGATTATCACGTCGTGGCCGCCCATGCGATAGGACTTTGAGGCATTGATGCGCCCGCTCACGTCCAACGCAACCGTGGGTCCTGTCGTACCCACACCGATCCTGCCACCGGTCTGAAAGAGTACCGAGTTTCCCAAGGTGGCGCTGCCGTCCACCTAGGGATATAGTTCGTCGTACCCGACCCGGTCACCGTCCCCGGAGGCGGAAGAGCGGCTGGTGTTGTCGTCACAGAAGCCCTATTTGCTTGTTGAGCTTGTGCGACTAGGCTACCGAAGAGAATGACGATGACACAGTTCACGAACGCGGAAGTTGGTTTCATATAGACACTCTCCGTTTGGGTCGGAATTCACCGGATTGAAGCCGAGCACGGTGGTTATTTTGGGAAATCTATCACAAGACCGCAACAACTTCTCGGAATGCACGGTGGCGATCGGAAGCTCTCGCGTTAGCTTTGTAGGCGTAACATCGCCATCTCTGCGAATTTCCCGTAGTCCCTCTAGGTTATTGGATGTGAAGACGCATCCAGACACCTACGCCATGGGCCAGTCCATTTGCGCTATGACGGTGTGAGGGAAAAACGGAATTCAAGTCAACGACTCTTCAAACGGTCCGTCTTTTACTTTTCAGACGAGCGCTCGTTGGCGAACAATCCGGATTACACTCATCGTCGGTGCGGTTAAGGGCAGTTTATGCTGCTGTGAGCGCATCCTGAGGCGATCAGATACAGCACTAGTCTGGATGAGGTCGAAACAACGCGGAATTCTGAGTATGCCGGGGATAGCGGCCCTAAAACTCTCCGCTACTCATCGCTGGACCACTACTACTATTTTCTGAGCATGAAGATATTTTCTCGATTCCACCCGAATCCGACAAAAGCCTTTCGCCCTCGTTTTGAATCTCACTGATAGTCCGAGGCTTCATATTGCCGGAACCTGGAAAAAACATATACAGAACTCCGTCAGACTCCCCTCCATGCCGAGCATTGGGCGAGATACCCAGTGTTTCCGCCAGCGCGACCGAGCCTTCACCTAACGTCCCAATATCTGCGTAGATCGCAAACGACGATTTGCCACTACGTAGATTTACGACGAATGCAAAATCTCCCACCCGCGCTCCTCCGCGCTCCGCGATTTCCGCTGGCAACGCTACATAAGGAATCTTTGTGGAATCCACATATCGATTTGGGTCACTGAATTCTTTGGTTTGGTCCGCCAGCGTTGTGCAGGAGATATAGTAACCGGGGAAAGGATCTCTTTCTAGTTGAACGAGTGGCTTGCCCTGTCGATCCGTAACAATCCCATCCCAATGACTTGGCGAACCAGCGTTCGCCAACTCATCAAGCCCTGTATCGTCAGGGTGGTAAGCATTGGGAGCGCCGTCGGCGTCGATCGTCATGCCTGAAATGAAAAAGAAGGCACGGCTGTCAGGAAATCGCCAAATCGGGACTTCATCCACAACCTGCCCATCGCGATCCCATCTCACAAAGCTCAGCAGCTTACGTCGCGCACTGGCGCAACTATTCACGGACCGGACTTCGGTCGAACCTCCCGCCGGTCGCGCAAATCCCGATGAGGCGAATGCAATGAACAGAACCAAACATCCAACTTGTTTCGTCATTCGAGCCTATGCAGTTAATAAACTCTCTAGAATAGAGATTCCTCGAGAGCGTAACGTTGCGCCTAAGCATCGGGAGAAACGCACGGATTTGGACGGAATCGAAAGGACCCGAAATTTGAGTTATCGAGGCAGGGTGTTGGGAGGTGGTCCTTTCAGATCGTAATCGTGAATAGGTCACCTTCACTAACGGCGAGGTAACTTGGCGCTACCGGAACACGCTGCAACTCGAACGGCAGTTTACAATCCGCTCGCATCATGCAACACCTTCTGCCAATGTTGCGGTGTACTATGACAGCAACTACCGAAAGTGGAGTAGTACCGTCATCCCAGCAGGTTGCCGATTTCCGATCCGAAACCACGTCCAGATAGACTTGTATTACGAGCACCAAAACAACACCGGAGTAGCTCCCAATCTCTGAATCAATGCGGGCGCGTCATCTTAAACCTGCATTTCTAGTTAAAAATCTCTTTGATCACGATAGCCATTGCGGCATTCGTTGCGACCAACATCGACGACCTGTTCCTTTTAATGCCCATCACTGCGGGAGTAAATGCCAAAGCGCTACTAATCCAATGACCGCCAGCAACATGCACACTGTAATACTCAAAGGCCACTGGGTTAGAGCAGGAGTCTCATTTCGACTTAGCCTCCGCAACGCAAGCCAGTGAGAAATCCCCGCTAACACACTCGCAGCTATGCCCAGAACGATAAGGGAAAATCCAAATCGGATGGCATTCTGATGCATTTGTACAGCTTCTGGAGTGGGAGACCTCTCGCGTAGGGAGCGAAAGAAGCCAACCGTGCCGAAGCCAAACGTTGCCATCGTCAAGGCGGTACGGATCCAAGCGAGAGTGGTGCGGTCTAGCGCGAGTTGCGTTCGGAACTTAGCTATGCTGGTTCTTTGTTGAGCCAAATCCGTGCGGGGGTCCGCTTCACTTGGTGATGGTTGATTCATGACTATCGATGTCCTTCCAATCTCAACCGAGCATCTTTAGGACTAAGCGCACCAGTTCATCAACAGGCGTAGCCAAAAAAATAACCGGAACCATAGGTAATGCCGCCGCTAATGCCAAGGTAACCAGAGCTTGCTTGTCGATCGGTATGATTGCCATCTGTCGGATCACGGCGAAGCTGCTTCCGAGATCGATCAAGGAAGACGGGTCCGGGTGACCCAAGATGACCTCGTCCGGTGGTTGTTCCTTTTGAATCCACCTTTGATCAAACTGCTGATTATGGACTGTTACGAGGGCACCGTATTCCAGCAATGCTTTCTTTTTGACCTTGACCAGGAGCGGCATGACAGCCAGAAGGGGCGCGACGAGAAGGACAATTGCCATGACACCATAGGCAAGCATCGGAAATTTCATGGACGAGAGGGTTGCTCCATGGTAGGCAATGGAATTTGCAACTTGAGCGGCAACCACGGCCCCTCCGGCAAAGACGATTGGGCTAAACGCTTTTTGCCCTTGCGATAGAAAGCCAAGACCAGCAGCCATGTCAGTATGGGTGGCCACCAGGTACAGCTTCATTCTTGAGATAAGCCACAGCAGAAATGTCGCCAGAGACAATCTCCACACCCATCGCAACAGAAGGAAACGGAAGAGGGGAGCGCTGACATAGTTGAACCACCAACCCGCCCGACTCAGTTCGCTGGATCCGATGCCAATCGTGTGCCAGCTAGAAATGCCGCTCATCAACAACTCGGTCTTGATTACGAAGAGCGATGGCAGGAAGGCGATAACCAACAGCAGAAACTCGGGCAGCATACAATCGCGCAGATGATTGCCCTTTTTGAGTATCGCGTCGAAAGACGGAACATCTGCGTCAGCTACCAGTTTGGATCGGAGAAATTCCAGAACCAGGATTCGCCATCTTTGATCAATTCCTGATTCGGCCAATATCAGAATGGGAAGAGCGATCAAGAAACGAACATTCACCGCATAGTCTCGAATGAATGGAATTTCGACTTGCTGTCCGAACGCCTTCCCCTCCGTTACGGAAAATACAAAGAGAGGAAGCCATGTAATAAGAAGAGCAAGCAAAGCTCTGCGGAGAACAAGCTGGCGCTCACTCCCAGCGTAGCCGAGACGAACAAGAAGCCAATGCAGAGGCCCTCCGCGCGTGATCGAGAAATTGTCTGCCAGGGCGGACTTTGTCTCAACCATTACCGGCTCTCTTTGAGTGCAGCATGTGCTGTGCTCCCTGCACCAGGACGCGAAGGAACGGATCGGTCTCTGGGCAAGGCGTTCTGTCTACTGCACGGTTGCGTTCCTGAGTTGTGAAATGAACCTATTCTTAAAGGGGCGCTCACTCCACCAGTACTGGGAGCCGTTCGGAAAATATCTCGCTCTCCTGTCGATGGCCATATTGGTGCTCGTCTAGTAGAAAAGCCCAGTGCTCCGGACTAGGGATTAGGATGGCCATCGCCAGTAAAGCCACCCACTGCTTGGGTAGATCTTGGTGTTGAATCACGGTAGCATCCTGTTACAAGCAGCAACAGGAAGCACTGACATCGGTGTCAGTCTAGGCGCACGGTTTATACCGTCCAACTGTAACTCTTTACAGCATAAATAGTTGGCGAAAATCGCGATTGCACTCAAAATCTCCGGAACGAGGAAGAGTGTAAAAACTTCGTGATGAGAATCCGCTTGATGAGGGCGGATTCCGCTAGAGACAGAATTGAGTGGCTGAGTTTTCGCAGCAGTGATGATGTGTTGTGTACTTACGAAGCTCTATTTCCCTGCAGCGTGTTGCCGCGCTCCCGCCGTTTCGTGTTCTGGACGACGGTTGCATTCGCCGCTCTTGCATTGTGCGGGGCGATCACTGTCAGGCTGCTCGACAACTAGTTGGCGAGAAATCCGATAACACTCATCATCCCGCAAAAAGGTGAAGCAAACGCGCCGATCGAAGATTCTCCCTAACCGGCTCATCGTCCTAATGCACCAGCGTGAGCGTACTGGAGTTTCCAGGAACCTGCATCAGATCAGCCGGTACTACGATGCTACCCTTGGGAGGGCGGCTGGTCGACCGCGAGCCACTCGCGAGCATCTTCAAGGGTTTTGAAAACGCGCAAGTGATCTCCCATATTGGAGACTTCCCGGTACGTTTCATACAAACGCGCCATAGCAAACAACGTCATGTTCCCCGGAGGAAGGGGAACCACAACTGCAATTCGTGAGGGCGGTGAGAATAGGGGTTCTCTCGAGAGAGTTCGAAGGGCATCTGAGTTGAGAGATGTTTCGGGTACTTGGGTGAAGTCAACTAGTGCATCGAAACTGCGATCGAAGTCGGGGTCACTCAGCAGTGCTTCCCGATTGGCGACGATCTCGTCAGGGCCAATGACACCGAAACCGGTTATCAACACGAGACGACGGTTCTTTTCCAATCGGTAATTCAGCGCCATAACGTTCCCTTGGTCGCTCAAAATGCTGCTTCCTTGAACTTTTCCTCCCTGTGAATACTCTACGCCGGGTGCTGCCCCCCGAAGTGAAGGCCACATCGTCAGCTGTCGTAACATCGCCATCTCTAACAATGTCGGCGGCCTGGGAGCCGACATTGTTCATGGAATCATTACGCTCAGAACCACTTTGCCGCCCAAAGCGTGTAAACGCTTGTTATCAACCGCCGACGCTCTGAGGCAAAGAGCGTCCCTCATTGCAGCGCGCTAGAATCGGAGTCACGCTAGTGTCGGCCCGCAACTAATCTCCAAACCGGTGCTACACAACCACCTGGCCGTTATCGTAAGATCGTGCTCCCGATGACTAGTACACACGAACAATATGCGTTGGGCCGTTCGCGTGAAGAATATGCGCGCCTCGCACGACAGGGAGAGATTATGAGGCCGATGACGAAGCGCCTGTTTGCTGATGCTGGCATTTCTGCAGGCATGCGGGTCGTTGATCTCGGCTCAGGTGCAGGTGACGTGTGTATGCTGCTTGCTGAAATGGTTGGGCCGAGTGGTGCTGTCGTCGGCATTGACTTGGATCAGGAAGCGACGCTCCACGCCCAAAACCGGGTGGCAGCAGCTGGGATTGAAAACATTGAATTCGTGCATTCCGACTTTGAGCACTACGCTCCTGATGCTCCGGTAGATGCAATCGTAGGACGCGCCGTTCTTATGTATCAGCCTGATCCAGGAGCAGCTTTGGGTGTGCTTGTTAAGCATCTGCGGCCCGGCGGCGTAGTTGCGTTTATCGAGCCGTGGTTTCAGATACCAGCAGGGCCCGACAGTACGGTGAAAACAGCGATAACCATTCTGGTGGAAACTTTGCGTCGCTCCGGCGCCCATGTCGACTTGGGACCGCGCTTACACCGAGTGTTCCAGGCCGCTGGCCTTCCCTTACCCAATATGCGTTTTGAGGCAATTATGGATCCCCTAGATGATTCACCTATCTATCAATATGTTGCTGACACGCTAGGAAACCTTCTACCCAAAGCAATTCAATACGGGATTCCGGGGGCTGCCGAATTGAATATTGCTTCTATCCCCGCCGGCATTCGCAGGGAGTTGAGCGCAGTCGGTTATGCGATGGTTGCCACACCAGTGGTTTGCGCGTGGGGTATCAAGCCCGCTTAGAGGATATGCATCCCAGCTGAAACTCCACAGTTGCAGTTGCGGCACTGATCGATTCAGCACTCAGCCACCCTGAGAGTCAATGAATGTAACGGCCTGATTTCAGAAACTGACTTCCGAGTTGCCCATTAATCGGACGATGCGAGCAATCCCCGACCGCAAACCGCGATAAAACTCACAAAGTGAATGCCGTCGATCCATTGCGCTTCATTAGTCCGAGCACTGAAGCCAATGCAGGAGACGCTCGAAAAGGACACCAGCCCCGACCATTACGATCGCCAAAAACGCGAAGCCTATCCCGCCGACGGATGGAATGTCTGCAATGTCATGACCATGAGGAAAGAGCAAACCGATGCGGAACGTGAGCTCGCGGTATCCATCAAAAAGGAAGAAGAGCAAAACATGTAAGCCTAAGGATGCACCGGCAACCGAGAGTATTCGACGCATGTTGTTTTGACGGATTCGATGATACTCCCGCAACCCGTCATATCGGATGGCATGCCTCTAGAAAGCCCCTCCTCGAGGAGCGAATCGTTTCGCTCGGTGCATGTTGGGCGTTCTCCATTCAGCCGGTGCTGCTATCGGTTTGGCGACCTCTCGTTTCACTCAACAGTGGAACGTGGCCCAGGCCATTAACGCAGTCACCGGAACTCGGCTTTTTCTTTTTGTCTTTTCTCTTCCTGGAACGATTTTGATTTGGTTTTGCGTTTTTCTTCTTACGCGGCTGCCGCCACAGTCAGTCGGCGGCTGTTGTGCAACGGTTCATGCACTTCTCCACTCACCCACAGATGATGCAGCAACACCGCCAGTTTTCTCGCCGTGGCAATGATGGCTTGCTTTTTTGCGTTTCGTCCGCCACGCTCCGCCAGTTTCAATCCCCAGCGTCTGAGATCACAGTCGATGCCGAATGGTCCCAAGATATGCTGGGCTCCCTGCACCAGCGTGGCCAGAATGGCGGGCGGCTCGTGATCGTAAAAGCCTCCCCAATCGTCCCAGGTAATCACAACCGCCGTGTCTTGCCAATAAGTAAACGATTGACCATTGATCGTGTCCGTGCACCGGCTCTCGCCCAAGGCATTCACGATGCTGGCCACCCAATCTGGTCCACCGGTGCTGCTGCCGCCCGGATGATCGGAGTTGGGGCCGGTCGGAATGACCCAGCTGACATTCTTCAGATCGCACGTACCACCGTTGGTACCTAAATCGCTCAGAACTTGGGGTGGGTTTATCACGACGTGATTTTTCCACTCTGTCCCAGTGCAATTCTGAAAGTTGGCATCAGGCACACAGATGGCTTGAAGTGCATTGGGAGCAGTCCAAAGCGATCCGCCTTTGTCCTGGCCTGCGCTGCTGTAAGCACTGCTGTAATAGGTCCAAGTGAGGTTAGCTCCGTCCAGCAGATCAGCCATCGTGTTTCGTCCTCCCATGCTCTGAGGTGGAATACAGACGGTTTTGCCACCAGCATGATCGATTCTGAACGTAGTCTCCTTACTGTTGGGCCCAGCCTGGGTCGCGATCTCCCCATCCTGCAAATAACAACCTGCACCTGTTGCGAAATTCTCAGCGATTAGAAGCCGGAAGCATCGTCGGCTGCGCTGAGTGCCGAGGAGCCACCAAAGATGAACTGGTGAGCTGGAAAACTTGGCCCCTCGTTGGTTTGGAACATGTAGTTGGCCCAACCGTAGGATGTCGCTAACGCAACGTAGGGGTTCAGGATACCGGTCGAGTTGTCCACGAAAATGTAAGCGCCGTGTTTTGGAGAGGTGCAGGAAGCTCCATTCATCTGGCAGGACGTGGGCGGAAAAACAGATGGCTTACACAGGGTTGCTGTACCGGTGGGATTGCACTGTTCAAGCCATGCGTTGTGACTGTGGCCGAGGTTGTAGCCATTGTTCAGAGGCGCCCGAGTGGGCTGGGTGATGCCAGTTGGAGAACTCTGGTCCAGCCAATTTGAGGTCTGGATGTTGTATTCCGTATTGTTGGGATTCGTGCTACAGGGGTTGCTGTCACACAAAGCATGGAAGAGGTTGTCGGGTGTCCGGTTTTCCTGGAACACGATAATGATGTGTTGAAAATGAGAAATCTGCGCCTGGGCAGTGACGGCCGCCAGGATAATGCATAACGACGGAAGCTTGATTTCGAATCTCATGTTCGCCCTCCTTTGGAAGTCGTGACCCGAGTTTGTGCCCCCCTTTTGATCCCGCACTTAGGAACCCTACACTGACGAACGCGCAAAGAATCCAGAGTAAAGAGAAGTTTCTAGTGTACGTGGTCAATGGGTTACCCTCCTTTCATTCTGACTATCAGCTTCCAGTCATTGAGGCGAACGTTGGACTGTCGGTGTCGGAAAAAATGACACTGACGTCCGAGGCAGAAGGACGTAGCATCGCCGTTCGACCGGCGGAATTGATTCGGCTAGGGTTTGTAGCATGAGACTAGATAATTTTCCATCGAGGAGATTCTGCTCCGTCTTGCCGACTCTCTCCCTCCATTGCGAAACCAAGTGCCCGCTCAACTGGCGTTAATATCGCCATTACACTCACAATCCCGTATGCCGGGGGACGGTGTTGTACAGGAGGTTCAAAAGCATGAACACGATGCTCGCCAACCAAACCGTCCAAATCAAATAAACAGGCCATCCCGACCAGTGATATTGCTTTCGCAGCCTGAGATACTTCGCGTGGTTGAATATGCCGCCCTGAAAGGGCCGTGATTGCTCCCCGATTTTTCTTAGTCGAAGTCGGACAACAACA
>DATFQQ010000154.1:0-3535 GCA_035264195.1 Candidatus Sulfotelmatobacter sp.
GCGCACCGAGTCTTGCGTGGTGGCCGGTAACGTACACTGCGAAGCGTAGACAGGGAGGCAGTAGGCCGGAACGAAAGTGAACGGTGTCATAGCCCCGAAATCGATCGTGGTTGAAGCAGTCGACCCTGTCTCTCAAAGGGGAAGGCGGAACTTCAGGATGCGCCAAGGCGAGTGTTCTGGAGTGCTTCCGGGGTTCGAACCGCCGGCATGCGGCCAAAGGCTTGCATACGAACAAGGGAGATCCGTCAGGTTCAAGCACTGCTTGTAGGGTCCGACAAGCCGGCAAGGTGAGGGAGATCCGATGGCCTGGCGGAAGTCAGACTGGCTGATAGTACTCCGAGGCTGGGAGAGCCAGCCACATGGGGAAGCGGCCAGCGGAAGGTGAACTGTTCGACGGAAACATGGGCTCCATCCAACGGGAGGGTTCGGCCTTCTATGCAAAGAGAAGATCAGCCAGCCATGGCAACAGGACTCGAACAGATAGCAGCGAAAGCTCGGCGTGAACCAAAGCTCCGGTTTACTTCACTGGCCCACCACATCACCCAGGACCGGGTGTGGCGGAATCTACAACAGATTCCAAAGCGCTCGGCCCCCGGAGTGGATGGACAGGGAGTGACGGAGGCGAAGAAGAGCTTTGGGGTATGGATTGAACCCATGCTTCAAGCCATTCACCGCAAGGGATACCGCGCGCCGGCGATTCGGCGTGTGTATATCCCAAAGCCCGGCAAACAGGAGAAACGACCCTTGGGCGTTCCCTGTGTCAGTGACCGGGCGCTCCAGCGAAGTGCAGCCCAAGTCTTGTCCGCCATATACGAGCAGGATTTCCTGCCGTGTTCATTTGGAGGGCGGCCGGGGCTGGGTGCGCATCGTGCCTTGGCGACGCTCAACGAAGTGATTGCGGGCGGCAAGGTGAGTTGGGTGCTGGAAGCGGACCTGAAGAACTTCTTCGGGAGCCTTAGTCACGAATGGTTGCTCCGCTTTGTCGAACTCCGAGTTGGGGATCCACGCATGATCAGCCTCATTCGACGCTGGCTGAAAGCAGGCGTGCTGGAAGACGACGAAGTTCATTCAAATGATGAAGGCACTCCGCAGGGCGGGTCGATCAGCGTGCTGCTGAGCAACGTGTACCTATATTATGTGCTCGACCTGTGGTTCGAGCGGGTTGTCAAACCCCGCCTGCAGGGAGAGGCGTACCTCGTGAGGTACATCGATGACTTTGTGCTGTGCTTTCAACATCGCCAGGATGCGCTTCGAGTCCAGCATGCTCTGTGCCAACGCCTGGCCAGGTTCAACCTGGCACTGGAACCGTCGAAGACCAAGCTTGTCGCATTTGGTCGCTTTGCCCAACGGGACACCACCAATGGAGGTAAGCGACGCCCAGAGACGATCTACTTTCTGGGTTTCACCCTCTATTGCACACGCAACCGCAAGGGCAATTTCCGCGTAGGAATGCGAACCGAGAAGTCACGCGTTCGGCGTAGCATAGACCGATTGCAATACCTGATGCGCAGGCAGCGGCACTTGCCGATTCCAGAACAAGCGGCAAACCTCAACAGCGTTCTACGCGGTCACTTTGCATATTATGGCGTTGCTGGGAACTTCCGAGCCTTGCAAAGGGTACACCGCATCGTGGAGCGCTACTGGCACAGAATGCTGTGCAGCCGGAGCCGGAAGGGCTACATCACATGGGATGTATTCCAACAGATCAAAGCGAGGCTCCCACTTGTGCGCCCAAAGCTGTTTCTTCCCTATAGGAAGTTGCAGGCTATCGCTGTGCTGTGAACCATCTTTCGAAGAGCGTAGTGCGGGAAATCTGCACGCTACGATCTGTGGGAGCCGGGGGTGGGTGACCACCCCCGGCGACCCGGTGTGGGGGTGGCAACATCCTCACCTACTCGGCCCGGCTTGTGAGTCCTCTAAACCAGAACACTAGGTTGCGATTTTGATCCGACGACTGCGCAATAATGTCAATTTGACGACCAATGCGCTGTCGCGGGTCGTACTCGGCCTCGCATCGACTGCCATTATCGCCGGGCTGGTGATTTGGACTTGGTTTGATTTTGCCGACGCCCGTGGCGACGGTGAAGCCAGAGTCTCGGCCGCCGCCGCGGCCATGAGCGATCTGGCGCGCTCGTCGATGGCCACCATCGACCGCGTCATAGAGTCTGTTGTAGACCGAATCAATGAGGTGGGTCTTGGCGGATATGCTTCCGGGTCAGAGGAGGTTCGCCTAAGGCGCTTCGCGAATAGCCTTCCCGAAACTGGAGCACTTCTTATCTTCGACAAAGCCGGCGATGCCGTTGCCGCAGCGCCGTTGGTCCTGCCGGCTCGCCTCAACGTAGGGGATCGTGAGTGGTTCAGGGCCATGCAAGATGAAAGGGTGGGATTCTACGTTGGCCGCGCGCAGAAGAGCCGGGTGTCCGGGGATCTCATCTTTCCCACTGCTGCCTCAATCCGGGGACCAGAGGGTAGCTTCATGGGTGCGGTGGCTGTTCGGTTAGAAATGGGCTTCCTTGCGCACCTCTTTCACAGTCTGGATGTCGGCGCCGGCGCGACCGTCGGTCTCTACCGAACCACAGATGGAGCAGTTGCGGCTCGCTTCCCAATGTCAGAAGTGCTTCTCGACGAGTCCATAGCCACTTTGCCGTATTTTGCGGAGGTGGCCGGATCGAACGTCCAGAGCTGGATGGGTTGGATTACGAGCGGAGGCGGGTCGCAACTTGTCTCGGCCCATCGGCTAAGCAACTGGCCTCTTATTGTCAGCGTCAGCTTGCCCAAGAACGAGATCTATGCGGGAGCGTGGTGGCGTCTGTTGTGGCGTTCTGCCATTGCAGGCGTGACGCTCGCTGGCCTGTGGGCGCTGACTGCGCTGGTCGCGCGTCAGGCGCGGCGGGAGACAATGCTGATGGGTGAGCTTGAGCACCGTTTTAAGAATGTACTAAGCGTTGTCGACGCGGTCATTGACCGCGCCAGCGAGGAAACGCAGTCGACCGCTGACTTTTTGTCATCGCTTCGCGGCCGCCTTCAGTCGATTGCGGATACACAATCGTTGTTGAGTCGAAGCCGGTGGAACGGCGTCAGCCTTGGTGATTTGATCGGCGCAGAGCTAGGACCATATGCGACGCGCGGCAACACGCGCATCGAGGGCCCTACGATTCATCTCATGCCGAATGCCTCGCACGCGGTGGCTATGGTGGTCCACGAGCTGACGACCAATGCTGCAAAACATGGCGCGCTGGCACGGCCAGGTGGGCAAGTTAATGTGAAATGGGCACTGATGGCCAAGGATACTCCGGCTGCGCGGCTCAAGATTGAATGGAACGAGATTGGAGGTCCTGCCGTTGCGTCGCCCACGCGACAAGGTTACGGCAGCAGCGTGATCAACGACCTCTTGACGTATGAATTTGGTGGGCGGGTAGACCTGGTGTTTGCGACTGAGGGTTTCCGCTGCACAATCGAGCTGCCGGCGAACGCCGAGACAATGGTTTGACCGCTGCGGGGGTAATGCGAAGGCTTGACGCGTCACAAGCACCTC